>NZ_SNWA01000002.1:3103819-3414201 GCF_004361815.1 Paraburkholderia sp. BL10I2N1
GGATGCCGTCGAGCATCGGGTCGTCCGCGAGCGGCCGGCTGGCTGTCGCTTCGTAGTAAGAGTCGCGCGCGAGCGCGTCGGCGCGGCGGTCGAGACTGTCGTTGGTCATCACAGCAGATCCTTCATCCGATACCAGGCCATCGCGAGCACGAGGGCAGGGGTACGCAGTGTATCGCCACCGGGGAAATCGCGGTGCGGGATCTTGCCGAAGAGATCGAAGCGAGCCGCCTGCCCGTCGATCGCTTCCGCGATCAGCTTGCCCGCGAGCCCCGTCGTGTTGACGCCGTGCCCCGAGAAACCCTGCGCGAAGTAGACGGTGGGCGAAAGGCGTCCGAAATGCGGCGCCCGATTCATCGTGATATCGACAAAACCGCCCCACACATAGTCGATTTTGACATCGGCGAGTTGCGGAAAGGTCTTCAGCATATCGCTGCGCATGGCTTGTGCCAGATTTCGCGGCGCAAGCTTCGAGTAACTGACCTTGCCGCCCCACAGCAGGCGGCGATCCTTCGACGGCCGGAAATAGTCAAGCACAAAACGGCTGTCGCAGACTGCAGCCTGCGCGGGCATCAAGGCGTTGGCGCGCGCTTCATCGAGCGGCTCGGTCGCGACGACGTAGGTGCCGACCGGCATGATCTTGCGCGCGACGGCGGGCGCAAGCGAGCCGAGATACGTATTGCATGCGAGCACAACGAACTTCGCATGCACCTTGCCGCGGGCGCTTTCGACGACGTGCCGCCCACCTTCGGCGCGCAGTGCGGTGACGCAGCTGTCTTCGAAGATGCGCGCGCCAGCAGCGACGGCGGCGCGAGCGAGGCCGAGCGTGTAATTGAGCGGATGAAGATGACCGCTGTCCGGGTCGAACAATCCGCCCAGGTAGCGCGACGATTGCACATAGTGCGACATCGCGTTGCCGTCCACATACTTGAAACGGTCGTAGCCGAAACGCCTTGCAGCTTCGTCGCGCCATTGCTGCAACGCTTCGACGTCCCGCGGCTTGTTCGCCGCGGTGAGGTAACCGGGGGTCAACGCGCAGTCGATCTGGTGTCTCTCGACCCGCTCCCTGACGATATCGAGTGTTTCCGCGCCCATATCCCAGACGCGTTTTACGTCGTCGGCGGGCAGGTACTTCGCGAACGTATCGATGTCGCACGCGAAGCCGCCGATCAGCTGGCCGCCGTTGCGGCCGCTCGCGGCCCAGCCGACCTTCGATGCTTCGAGGACCGCGACGGAATGGCCGCGTTCTGCGAGATTGAGCGCGGCGGAGATGCCGGTCAGCCCGGCGCCGATCACGCAGACGTCCACCGTGATGGAATCGTCGAGCGCGGGATGGCGGGTTGTGTCGTTGACGGTGGCCGCGTAGTACGACGCGGCGTGGGGCTGGTTCGAAAGCCTGAGCATAGGCAGGAAGGACAGGATGGGCCGAAACATCGCGCCTTGAAAACCGGGCGCGATGTTTCGGCGTGCAGCGTTAGAACGAGTAGATGAACTGCGTGGCGAGCAGGTCGTTGGACTTGCCGTACGAACCGTCGTTACGCAGGAACACCTTGTTGTTGGCCCAGTCGTGGCGATATTCCACCTTGACCTGGATCTGCTGGGTCGGATAGAACAGCAGGTCGAGTGCGACGTCCTGACGGTTCGCGCCCTTGCATTCGAAGCCGAGGCCGCCGTTCGCCTGCGAGTTCGCCAGACAGTCAGCGCCGATGCCGAAGCCGTTGGCGGTATCCATGCCGTTCGAGTTCAGCGCGATGCCACCGCCACCGCCGCCGTTCTTGCTGTCAGCGAGGTAGTCATAGCGCAGCGTTGCACCCATCCGCCCGATGCCCTCGAGGTTGAACTTGCGGTGGGCGAGCAGCGAGATACCGTACCACTGTGCCTGGCCACCGTTGAAGGCCGCATGGTCCTGCTGACCGTAGTCGACTTCGGCGTTGTACTGCACGTCCGCCAACGTATACGTGAGGTCGACCTCGCCGAAGAGGAACGCGCCATAGGCGCTAGGCGCCTGGCCGCCGACACCGAATGCGGTGGTGTTCGTCGCCGCGTTGAACGCGCTCGGGAGTGTCTGCCGGCCAATGTTGAACGAGCCGCCGATATCCAGCGCGCTCGACCACGTGTAGTCCGTACGTGCCGTGAAGGTCGGTACCTTGTTGCTGGTCGTGATCGGGTCGCCCAACGCATTGACGCCCGTCTGCGTGATCGAGCCGAACGTACGATACTGCTCGTTGCCGAGGAAGAACTTCGAGGCCCAGTTACCCTTGGTGTAGTTCGCGCCGATACCGACATAGCTGCCCGGATCGGAGAAGTCATACAGCAGGTTGTGCGTCAGCGTCAGCATCTGGTTGGACTGCTGCACTTCGTAGCCGCCGAAGCTTGGGATCAGACCGGCGACGAAGGTCGCTTCCGCCGTCATCGGCACGTTGACCACGGCCGTGTTCAGGATGTTGTTGCCGATCTCGCCGTGCGAATTCTGCAGCAACGTGATGCCGTTGCCGCGGTTCGGCATCAACGTGACTTCCGCCGACGGCGCCATCGGGCCTACGCCGAAGGTCTTCTTGATGTCGAGGTAGAGGTCGCCGAACGTGCTGTTGTAGTACGTGTAGGCGTTTTCGTGGTTCGCGAACAGGAACGACGAGGAACTTTGCGCACGGTTGTAGACGTAGGTCGGATCGATATAGCCCGTCACCGAAAGACCTGCGATCGGCCCGGTATTGGCCGCGTCTTCAAGCGAATCGACCTTCAACTGCTGGTTCGCGATCTGCTGCTTCATCGCGGTTACTTCGTCGTTGGTCAACGTTGCCTGAGCCTTGCCGTATTCAGGCGAAGTGATGTCCAGCGGCGCTGCCGCGACCGGCGCAGCGACAGGCGCCACCGGGGCCGCCGCTGTTGCAGCGGCCTTCGGCTTGCTGGCCACCTCTGCGCGCAGCTGCTTGACTTCTTTTTGCAGCGCGTTGAGCTGGGCCTGCAGGGCCTTGATCTGGTCGCTGGTGGCATCTGCCATGGCAAGGCCAGGCAGACTCCCCGCCACCAGCAGACAGATGAGTTTCTTTCTCATGCAAATTTCTCCTTGTTGGTCGTATTGCAAAGAACTTCTTATGCTTTTGCCGTATCGAGTGACTGCCGTACGGTGGCGGGTTGCGGTACTGCGGGACTGGCATCGGCTGGTTCGGCCTGGGCGAACGCGATCTGCATGTCACGGGTGCGCTTGCGCTCGCGTGCCAGCATCCACTTGTTGACGGCGATCACCCCGATCGTCACCGCAGCGATAAAGATGGTGGCGAGCGCATTCATCTCCGGATTCAGGCCGAGCCGCACGCGCGAGAAGACGACGAGCGGCAGCGTCGTGGAGCCGGGGCCGGAGAGGAACGCGGACAGCACGAGGTCATCGATCGACAGCGTGAACGACAGCAACCAGCCCGACATCAGCGCCTGCGAAATCAACGGCAGCGTGATCAGGAAGAACACCTTGAGCGGCGTGGCGCCGAGATCAAGCGCCGCCTCTTCGAGCGACCGGTTCATTTCCTTGACGCGCGACTGCACGATGATCGCCACATAGGACACGCACAGCATCACGTGGCCGATCCAGATCGTCAGCACGCCGCGGCCTCTTGGCCAGCCGAGCATCTGTTCGAGCGCGACGAACAGCAGCAGCAGCGAGATGCCCTGGATCACCTCGGGAATCACGAGCGGCGCGTTGATCATCCCGGCGAAGAACGTAAAGCCGCGAAACCTGCCGAAGCGCGCCAGCACGAAGCCCGCCCAGGTGCCGATCACGACCGACGCACACGCCGTCAACAAGCCGATCTTGAGCGACAGCCAGGCGGCGGTCAGCAGTTCATCGTCCTGCAGCAGCGCCGCGTACCACTTCAGCGAGAAGCCGGACCAGACCGTGACGAGTTTCGATTCATTGAATGAGTAGACGACGAGGCTGAAGATCGGGATGTAAAGAAACAGGAACCCGAGCGTCAGCACACCGGCGGAAAGGGGTTTGTTTGGCTTGATCATTTTGTGCCCTCCAGCTCCTTCACCTGGTAGTACTGGAAGACGGCCATCGGCACCAGCAACAGCAGCACCATCGCCACCGTCACCGCGGAAGCCATTGGCCAGTCCATATTGTTGAAGAACTCATCCCACATCACGCGGCCGATCATCAGCGTGTCGGCGCCACCCAACAGTTCAGGAATCACGTACTCGCCCACCGCCGGAATGAACACCAGCAGGCTGCCCGCGATGATCCCGTTCTTCGACAGCGGCAACGTAATGCGGGTAAAGGCGGTCCATGGCTTCGCGCCGAGGTCGTACGCGGCTTCGAGCAGCGTCAGATCCATCTTCACGAGGTGCGCGTACAGCGGCATCACCATGAACGGCAGGTACGAATAGACCATGCCGATATAGACGCCAATATCAGTGTGGTACAGCCGCAACGGCGAGTGGATCAGACCGATGGAGATCAGTGTGTGATTGAGCAGACCGTCGTCTTTCAGAATGCCGATCCACGCATAGACGCGGATCAAAAACGACGTCCAGAACGGCAGCATCACACCCATCATCAGCAGGTTGCGTGTCTGCGGTTCCGAGCGCGCGATGTAGTACGCAATCAGGTAACCGATCAGCAGGCAGCAGATGGTTGAGACCGCAGCCATCTTCAGCGAACTGATGTAGGTCGCGATATACAGGTCGTCCTGCAGCAGGAACGCGTAGTGACTCAGCTGGATGGCGAAATGCACGACGCCGTCCTTGATGGTCACGAGTTCCGAGTAGGGCGGAATGCCCATGCGCAGGTCCGCGAAGCTGATCTTCAGCACCAGCACGAACGGTAACGCGAAGAAGACCGTCAGCCACAGGAAGGGCACGCCGATGACGGTCGTGCGGCCAGAGGGCACGAAGCGCGAGAGAAACGCGCGCAGCGCGACGAAGCGCGGATTCGCGGGGGCTGCACCAGGCAGCACGGAGGTGGGGGCAGGCGTTCTCATTGCGTCAGCACCACGCCGCTTGCGGGCGACCAGGAGACGAAGACATCGTCGTTGTAGGCGGGCGCACCTTCGTTCATCAGGTACGAACTGGAGAGATTCGACATCACGGTTTTGCCGCTGGGCAGGCGCACGTGATAGAGCGAATAGCTGCCCATGTAGGCGACATCCGAGACCACGCCGCGGGCCCAGTTGTGCGGCGAGGCGGGACGCTCGCGTGACACCCTGACGCGCTCCGGGCGCACCGAGATGCCCACCGGCATGCCAAGCGGCCCGGTGATGCCGTGGCTCACGTACATGCGGGCTTCGAGGTCTTCGCTTTCGACGAAGATGTGATCCGGCTCGTCTTCCACGACGAGGCCCTCGAACAGATTGGTCGAACCGATGAATTCGGCCGAGAAGCGGCTGTTCGGAAATTCATAGACCTGGCTGGGCGAGCCGATCTGCACGATGCGGCCTTCGCTCATGACGGCAAGGCGGCTTGCCATCGTCATCGCTTCTTCCTGATCGTGCGTGACCATCACGCAGGTGACATCGACCTTCTCGATAATGTTGACCAGTTCGAGCTGGGTCTTCTGGCGGATCTTTTTATCCAGCGCGGACATCGGTTCATCGAGCAGCAGCAGCTTCGGCCGCTTGACCAGCGAGCGGGCGAGCGCCACGCGCTGCTGCTGGCCGCCGGAGAGCTGATGCGGCTTGCGCTGCGCATACCTGCTCATCTGCACCAGATGGAGCGCATCGCCCACGCGCTCCCTGATCTCGTTCTTCGGCGTGCCTTCCTGCTTGAGGCCGAACGCCACGTTGGCCTCGACGCTCATGTGCGGAAACAGCGCGTACGACTGGAACATCATGTTCACGGGCCGTCGGTAGGGCGGCAGCGAGGCGAGGTCTTCGCCATCGACGAAGATCTTGCCGGAGGTCGCGGTCTCCAGTCCCGCGAGCATGCGCAGCAGGGTCGACTTGCCGCAGCCGGAGCTGCCGAGCAACGCGAAGAGTTCGTTCTTCGCGATCGTCAGGTTGACGTTGTCGACCGCGGTGCTGTCGCCGAATTTCTTCACGACGTTTTCGATGCGGACGAATTCGTCCGGCTTCTTTGCCGTCGCGGCCGTGTTGCGGGCCACCGGAGTGGCGCTGAGAGTGGGTGTCAAGTTCATGGTGGTGCCATTCCGTGCGGATCGCAGGCGTAAGCGTCCCCGTGCGAGGCGCGGGAGGCGGCTCACAAAGGTTCGCGGCGATCGGGAAACAGGGGACTGCGCGTTTAACGGCGCAGGCTGACTGCGATAAAGCTTGCTTCGATCGGTACAGGGGTCAAGCGACCCCTGTACCGGGGATATCGGTTTTGGTGAGGCGGTTAGTGACCCGTTTTCAGTTGGGCCCAGAGGCGGTTTTCAAGCCGCAGGATGTCGGTCGGCATCGGCTTCATCAGCGTCATCTTGCCGAGCACGTCGTCCGGCGGATAAACGGTCTGGTCCTGTGCGACGGCCGGCGTCACGAACTGGCGTGCGGCGAGGTTCGCCGTCGGATAGAACACTTCGTTGGTGATTTCCGAGTTGACCTTCGCATCTTCGATGTAGTTGATCCACTTCATCGCCGCTTCCGGATGCGGTGCATCCTTCGGCACGACCATCACGTCGAACCACAGCAGGCCGCCTTCCTTCGCGTTCGAGAATTTGACTTCGTACGAGCGCTTGGCTTCCATCGATCGGCGTCGGGCGATACCGACGTCGCCTGACCAGCCCAGCGCGACGCAGATGTCGTTGTTCGCCAGGTCGTTGATGTAGCCCGACGAATTGAACTGGGTGATGTACGGGCGGACTTTCTTCAGCACTTCGAAAGCGGCCTGATAGTCGGCCGGGTTCGTGCTGTTCGGATCCTTGTGCATGTACTGCAGTGTTGCGGCGAATACGTCGACTGCCTGATCGAGGAAGGACACGCCGCAACCCTTGAGCTTCGACAGATTGGCGGGATCGAATACGAGTGCCCAGCTGTCCACCGGCGCATTCGCGCCGAGCGCTTTTTGCACGGCCTGCACGTTGTAGCCGATACCGTCCGTGCCGTAGGCCCAGGGCACGCCGTACTGGTTGCCCGGATCGGCGTCGGAGATCATCTTCATCAGAACCGGATTGAGGTTCTTGAGGTTCGGCATCTGCGACTTATCGAGCTTCTGGTAGACACCGGCCTGAATCTGCTTGGCCATGTAGTTCGAGGTCGGCACGACGATGTCATAGCCCGAGCTGCCTGCAAGCAGCTTGGCCTGCAACGTGTCGTCGCTGTCGTAGTTGTCGTACTTGACCTTGATGCCGGTCTGCTTCTCGAAGTTCGGAATCGTGTCCTTGGCGATGTAATCCGACCAGTTGTACACGTTCAGTTCGGTGTCCGCCGCCAGTGCCGGAGTCGCGGACAGCGCTGACAGACCCGTCATGGCGAGAAGAGCGGCCCCCGCGACCGCGTGACGAAGATGACAAACGCTCATGCTTTTTTCCCCTGAAGGTAAGGTCCGGCATGAGCGCGCGTCGCCACGCGCCCGCACCGGTAAGGACTGCCGTTATGAAAGGCCGAGTTGTTGTGCGGTCGCGTCGATGGCCTTTTTCGCCTTCGATACGATTTCATCGATTTCTTCCTTCGTGATCACGAGCGGCGGCGACAGCAGCATCCTGTCACCGGTGGCGCGCATAATCAGGTTGCCGTTGAAGCAGAAGTCGCGGCAGATCGTCCCGACGTCGCCACCGTTTTCGAAGCGCGTGCGTGTTTTCGGATCCTTCGCGAGCTGGATGCCGGCGACGAGCCCCACGCCGGAGATATCGCCGACGATCGGGTGATTGGCGAACGTCTCGCGCAGGCGCTTCTGGAAGTAGGGACCCGTCTCGTTCTTCACGCGCTCGATGATCTTCTCGTCGCGCAGGAGCTTCAGGTTCGCGACCGCGACCGCTGCCGCAACCGGGTGACCGGAATAGGTGAGGCCGTGATTGAAGTCGCCGTTCTCGATGATCGCTTTCGCCACGCGGTCGTGCAGGCCGACTGCGCCCATCGGCACATAGCCGCTCGTCAGCCCCTTGGCCATCGTGATCAGGTCGGGTTCGAAGCCGAAGTGCTGATGGGCGAACCATTCGCCGGTGCGGCCAAAGCCACCGATCACTTCGTCCGCGACGAGCAAAATGTCGTACTTGCGGCAGATCCGCTGGATTTCCGGCCAGTACGTCGACGGCGGGAAGATCACGCCGCCCGCTCCCTGGAAAGGCTCACCGATGAAGGCCGCAACGTTCTCCGGCCCGAGTTCGAGGATCTCGGTCTCCAGTTGCCGCGCGCGCTCGAGGCCGAACTCTTCCGGCGTCCTGTCGCCGCCTTCGCCGAACCAGTAGGGCTGGTCGATATGCACGATGTGTTCGACCTGCGACGGCATCTGTTCATGCATGTAGCCCATGCCGCCGAGCGTGCCGCCGGCGATCGTCGAGCCGTGATAGCCGTTCTTGCGCGAGATCACATACTTCTTCAGCTTCTTGCCCTGCGTGGCCCAGTACTGATGGACGATGCGCAGCACGGTGTCGTTGCCTTCGGAGCCGCTGTTGCAGTAGAAGAAGTGATTGAACGGCGCGGGCGCCAGTTCCGCGAGCAGTGCGGACAGTTCGATGACGGGCGGATGGGTCGTCTTGAAGAACGTGTTATAGAACGGCAGTTCCTGCAACTGCCTGTAGGCGGCGTCGGCGAGTTCCTTGCGGCCGTAGCCGACGTTCACGCACCACAGGCCCGCCATGCCGTCGATGATCTTGTTGCCTTCCGAATCCCACAGATAGACGCCTTGCGCCTTCACGATCACGCGGCTGCCAGCCTGATTGAGCGATCCCATGTCCGAGAACGGATGGATGTGGTGCGCGGCATCGAGCGCGCGATACTCGGCGGTGCTGCGTCCTTGCGTGACCTGTGCGACCTGCGCGCTCGCCGCTGGCTGAGCGGGTTGTACGTATGCGACTTCTTCTGTTCTGTAGCTCATGTTGCCTCCAGTTGTTCTGCCTTTGCTTGCGCCGTCTTAAACATGCAGCAGCAAATGCCTGCGTTCCCACGAACTGATCACGCGGAAGAACGCTTCATACTCGGTTTCTTTCAGGGCGAGGTAGGCCTTGACGAACTTGTCGCCGAGCATTTCGGCCATCGGTTCGCAGGCGCCCATCAACGTCAGACCCTCTTCGAGATTGCGCGGCAGTTGATACGGCAGCTCGTAGCCGTCGCTGATCAGCGGCTCGGTCGGCTTGAGGCGCTGCGTCATGCCGAGATAGCCCGCCGCAAGCGTCGCGGCAATCGCCAGATACGGATTGCAATCCACGCCGGGGATGCGGTTTTCGATCCGGCGCGCCTGCGGGCCGGAATGCGGAATCCGGAAACCCACCGTGCGATTGTCGTAACCCCATTGCACATTGATCGGCGCGGCCATGAAGCGCGACAGCCGGCGGTACGAGTTGATATAGGGCGCGAAAATCGGCATCAAAGCAGGCGTGTACTTCTGCAGGCCGGCGATATAGCCGTCGAACAGTTCGGTCGGCTTGCCGTCCGCGCCGGTGAAGAGGTTATGGCCGGTTTCTTCATCCACGAGGCTCTGATGGACGTGCATGGCCGAACCTGGCTCGCCTTCCATCGGCTTGGCCATGAACGTCGCATACATCTTGTGGCGCAGCGCGGCTTCGCGCACGGTCCGCTTGAAGAGGAACACGCGGTCGGCCAGATTGAGCGGGTCGCCATGCAGGAAGTTGATTTCCATCTGCGCGGCGCCGACCTCATGGATCAGCGTGTCGACTTCCAGTTCCTGGATATCGCAGTACTCGTAGATGTCTTCGAAGAGCGGATCGAATTCGTTGACGGCTTCGATCGAATACGCCTGACGTCCCGTTTCCGGACGGCCCGTCCGGCCGATCGGCGGTTGCAGTGGCAGATCCGGATCCTTGTTCATGTCGACCAGGTAGAACTCCAGCTCCGGTGCGACAACCGGTTTCCAGCCCTTGGCCTTGTACATTTCGAGCACGCGGCGCAGAACGCGGCGCGGCGAGATGGCGACGGGCGTGCCGTCGAAGTGGACGCAGTCGTGGATCACCTGGGCGGTGGGGTCGACAGCCCACGGAATGATGCGGATCGTCGACGGGTCGGGTACGCAAACCATGTCGGGATCGGTGACGCCGGTCAGGGTGCCGTCTTCCGGATAGTCACCCGTTACGGTCTGGATCATCACCGCTTGCGGCAGGCGCATGGATTCGCCGGATTCGAACTTGCTGCGAGGAATGATCTTGCCGCGTGCGATCCCGGCCATGTCGGGAATAATTGCTTCGATCTCGGTGATGCGGTGTTTCTTCAGAAACTCGTCGATGTCATGCATGATGTTCTCTCTATTGTTTGCGCGGCTGGTCCTGGCTGTGTCGTTCACAGCGCCGCGGCGGATGCCGCGGCAAGACCAGCCCTGATGCGCATTCGATCGCGGCAGGCTGCGCCGAACGCCTGAAAGATCGCGGTGGACAGCGCGTCGTCGGCATGCTTCCACTCGGGGTGCCACTGCACACCCAGGGCGAAAGCGCGGGCCCCCTTGACGCTGACCGCTTCGATCAAGCCATCCGGCGCGGTGGCTTCGGTCACGAGACCGTTGCCCAGCCGCTCGACGCCCTGTCCATGCAGCGAATTCACCCGCGCCTCATTCGCGCCCGCTGCGAGGCGCTGCAGCAAGCCGCCTTCGGTGAGCTGGATCGGATGGGAAGGTGAGTACTGCACGGCCAGTTCGTCGTCCTTGTTCTCGCGGTGGTCGTTAAAGCCCTCCACTGCGTGAACGCTTTGATGCAGCGTCCCGCCGAACACGACGTTCATTTCCTGAAAACCACGGCAGATGGCCAGCACCGGAACACCGGCTTCGATGGCCGCGCGCATCAGCGGCAAGGTCGTCGCATCGCGTGCGGCGTCGTGCAGCGTGCCGGGTGCGCTCGCATCGCCGCCATAGTGATGCGGTTCCACGTTCGAATAGCTGCCGGTGAACAGCAGGCCATCGACCGCCGCGAGAATGTCCGTAGCGGATTGCTTCGCGCCGAGCGCGGGCAATAGCATGGCCAGTGCGTCCGAACCGTCGACGATCGCGGCGATGTACTTTTCGCCGACCACGTGCGACGCATGCGCACCCATCATCGTTCTGTCGGCGCTCACGCCGACCAATGGTTTTGTTTGCATAACTGACAGAAAACTGACAATCGTATTGGGTCACCGCGGGACGCGGCGGAAACAGCATGACGTACGCGCGGCACGGTTCCGCGGCTAGCGCCAGGCGCAAAGCCGCAAAGTGGTGCAGGCGTGCGACGGTCGTCAGCGGACCGCGCCGCGCGTAGCAATCAGATACGCGGTTCGATCCGGTCCGCTGCATTGCGCGGCAAGCGCGAGGCGTGCGAATTGCGCAGGCAATATGCGGCCAGACGCAGCTGCGACGCGCTTGTGCAAACGGATGAATCGAACCGCTAAAGAGGGAGAGGACCTACGGCAGCAGTGACGCGACTTCGTCCGTACGGACGGCAATGAAGGCGCGTGCTGAAATGGCGTTGTGACGACGAACGGAGCGGCGGGAAAGGATCGTGTAGACGGACAGAAACCGGCGAAACGCAAGGCTGCCGTTGCTGCCGTCGGCGATGGTACGGTCAGCGCGAAGACACCTCGCATGCTGACTTCTTTCCCACCTAACCAAAGGGCCGCGGACTCTCACGATTACACTCGACTGGGGCGACGTTGAAAGTATTGAACGCCTCGTTCGATGAAACGCGTACAGCGTTTAAAGAAACGGGACATTGACCATCCGTTCATGCCGTTGCGAACCCAACTTCGCCGCGCTCCGGAAACTGTTGCCTGGTTCCGTTACACCGGTATGACGGTGACCTGTAGTTCAGCATATACGAGCCAAAAAGGCCGTCAAATCATTTTTTAAAAAGCTTGATCAGGGCTTTCCCTTACCGTGCACGCGAAACTGGCGGCGCAGGAATGAGGCATGCTAAAGAAATATTTCGATTAGCTTTCAGGGGTTTTTCCGTACTGCGCCCGAATTAAAGTGATTAGAATATTCAACACTCGCGCATGACACAGCAGCAGATCCTTCAACCTGTTTCGAGAGTCGATCGATGTCCATCGAAGTAGCGACCCGTCTTCAGTACATCCGTAAGAAGAATGGTCTTTCTCAACGCGAGCTGGCCAAGCGCGCGGGCGTCACGAACGGCACGATCTCACTGATCGAACAGAACCGGGTGAGTCCTTCCGTCGGATCGCTGAAAAAGCTGCTCGAATGCATACCGATGAGTCTCGCGGAATTTTTCACGTTCGAGATCGAGGCTAGCCGCTCGATCGTGTCGCGCCGCGCCGAAATGCCCAATCTCGGCACGGAGTCGATCGAGTTCTATCTCGCGGCCTCGAGCGTGAAGGACCGCAACATGTGCATCATGCGCGAGGTCTACCAACCACTCTCCGATACCGGAGGGGAGATGTTGCAGCACACAGGACACGAGGGCGGCGTAGTCGTCAGCGGTCAACTCGAACTGACCGTCGACGGCACGACGTGGCTGCTCGACCCCGGCGACAGCTATTACTTCGAAAGCCGTTTGCCGCATCGCTTTCGCAATCCCAGCGCGGAGCAGGTCTGCGAGGTCGTGTCCGCGAATTCACCGCCGAGCTTCTGACGCCGCGCCCATGCGTCCGACGCGAACGCCGGGCCGCCGCCCGGCTCCACATCGACGTCGGTCGCCTAACAATTGAGGCATCCTGATGGAAAAGAAGACACTTGCTTACTGGAAAGACAAGGCCGCAACGCTCTCGATCGAGGGCCGGGCGTTTATCGACGGCGAGTATCGCGACGCGCAATCGGGGCGCACGTTCGACTGCGTGAGCCCGATCGACGGCAAGGTGCTGGTCAAGGTCGCGGATAGCGGTGCGGCGGACGTCGACGCCGCCGTAGCGGCCGCGCGCCGCGCATTCGACGCGCGTGGATGGGCGGGCCTGAATCCGCGTGCGCGCAAGGCGATCCTGCTGCGCTGGGCGGGGCTCATCCGCGAACATCTCGATGAGCTGTCGCTGCTTGAAACGCTCGATGCCGGCAAGCCGATCGGCGATACGACATCGGTTGATGTGCCGGGGGCGGCCTATTGCGTGGAATGGTTCGCCGAGGCGATCGACAAGGTCGGCGGCGAGGTCGTGCCGAGCGATCATCATCTCGTCGGCCTCGTGACGCGTGAGCCAATCGGCGTCGTGGCGGCGGTTGTGCCGTGGAATTTCCCGATCTTGATGGCATCCTGGAAATTCGGTCCCGCACTGGCGGCGGGTAATAGCGTCGTGTTGAAGCCTTCGGAGAAGTCGCCGCTTACTGCGATCCGTCTCGCGCAACTCGCGCTCGAAGCAGGCATTCCGCGAGGCGTGTTCAACGTGGTGCCGGGCGGCGGCGAGCCTGGCAAGCTGCTGGCATTGCATCAGGACGTCGACTGTCTGGCGTTTACGGGTTCGACGAACGTCGGCAAGCTCATCATGCAATACGCGGGGCAATCGAACCTGAAGCGGGTGTGGCTCGAACTCGGTGGCAAGTCGCCGAATATCGTCATGCCCGACTGTCCCGATCTGGATCGCGCGGCAAATGCCGCCGCGGGCGCGATTTTCTACAACATGGGCGAGATGTGCACAGCGGGTTCGCGGCTGCTCGTGCATCGCGACATCAAAGACGTTTTCCTCGACAAGCTCGTCGCCGCGGCCCGTAGCTATACGCCTGGCAATCCGCTCGATCCGGGCACGTCGATGGGAGCAATCGTTGACCAGGTTCAGCTCGATCGCGTGCTGGGCTACATCGAAGCGGGCCGCGCCGAAGCGAAGCTGTTGCTGGGTGGCGGCCGTGTGACTCCGGAAGCGGGCGGCTTCTACATCGAGCCGACGATCTTCGACACGAAGGCCGATTCGAAGATCGCGCGCGAAGAGATCTTCGGGCCTGTGTTGTCGGTCATCACGTTCGATACGGTCGAGGAGGCCGTGAAGATCGCCAACGACAGCGACTACGGCCTGGCCGCCGCCGTCTGGACGTCAAACCTGACCACCGCGCATGAAGTCGCACGCAGCCTGCGCGCGGGCACGGTATGGGTCAACTGCTATGACGAGGGAGGCGACATGAACTTCCCGTTTGGCGGCTACAAACAATCGGGTAACGGCCGTGACAAGTCGTTGCACGCACTGGAGAAGTACACCGAGCTGAAGTCTACGCTGGTGCGGCTGCGCTAAAGGATTCGCAAGCCAGCGCGGCGGCACACCTTGTCCGTGCCGTCGCGTTCCCAATGAATCCGACGCCGTGCGACACGCGCACAACCCAGGACACTTCGCGTGCGTTGCCGGCATGTTCCATCAGGTCATCCCATGACTGAACTTCTCTATGGCGACGGTGCAATCCGCCGTCCGTCCCTCTACGGGTCTTCGATCGAAAACACCTATGCCGGCGTACTTTCGTTCATGCGACGCAAGTACACACGCGAACTCGATGGCGTGGATGTCGTTGTGTCGGGCGTGCCGCTCGATGTCGCCACGACCTTCCGCTCCGGCGCGCGTCTCGGCCCATCGGCGGTGCGCGCGGCGAGCGTGCAGCTTGCCGAGCTGCATCCGTATCCGTGGGGCTTCAACCCCTTCGACGATCTTGCCGTGACCGATTACGGCGACTGCTGGTTCGACGCTCACAATCCGTCGTCGATCAAGCCGGCGATCATGGAACACGCACGCACCATTCTGCGTTCGAACGCGAAGATGCTGACGCTCGGCGGCGACCACTACATCACTTATCCGCTGCTGGTGGCGCACGCGGAGAAGTACGGCAAGCCCTTGTCGCTGATCCACTTCGACGCGCATTGCGATACCTGGGCCGACGACAATCCGGACAGCCTGAATCACGGCACGATGTTCTACAAGGCCGTCAAGGAAGGGCTAATCGATCCGAAGACGTCGGTGCAGGTCGGCATCCGCACGTGGAACGAGGACTTTCTCGGCATCAACATCCTCGATGCGGCATGGGTGCATGATCATGGACCGCGCGCAGCGGTCGAGCGGATTGTGTCGATTGTCGGTGACCGGCCCACGTATCTGACTTTCGATATCGACTGCCTCGACCCGGCTTTCGCGCCGGGAACAGGCACGCCGGTGGCGGGCGGCCTGTCGTCTGCACAGGGTCTTTCGATCGTGCGCGGGCTCGGCGCGGTGAACATCGTGGGCGCGGATGTCGTCGAGGTGGCCCCGGCATACGACCAGAGCGACATCACGGCGATCGCCGCAGCGCACATCGCGTGTGATCTGCTGTGCATGTGGCGGCAGCGCAAGGTTGCTGCATCACGCTAGTAGTACCACGTCGGCGTCAGCCCGCGGACGACTGTGCCGCAGGCTGACGCCGACCCTGACGGATCCCGAGTGCGTACACCGTGACGGCGCCGCTGATCAGCGCAAGTTGCCACATCAGCATGTCGCTGCCTAGCGCCTTCATTGCGACACCCGCCACGAGCGGTCCGACAATGGAACTCGCCGTGAACGCGAGCGAGATCAGCCGCATGCTGCGCGCCAGCGTTGCCTTGTCGCCGGCCGCTCCCGCATACATGCTTAGCGTCAGCAGGGCGGCGTTCATGCCGCCTAGCAGCAGCGCACTCACAACAAGCCACGCGGATGACGGCGCGGCGAACGTGAACGCGAGGATCGCCAGCGTATCGGCCGCACCGAACGCGATAACGGTAGCCGTCAGGCCAAGCCGGTCGGCGAGCCAGCCGACCGGATACTGGCAGGCCATCGCGCCGATGCCAAAGAGCATCAGCAGCGTCGACGTCTGCGAGCTGGTCAATCCACGACCGCTGGCGAAGAACGGAAAGAGTCCATAGAGTGCGCCGTCCGCAAGACCAGCAACGGCCCCGACGACCATGCCCAGCGCAACCAGCGGGCCAATGGATAGTGATGCTCCTTGCGCGCGAGTGGGTTGCGGCCGGGTTGCGGCTTCGGCAGGCTTATCGCCGCGCGTGAGGCAGAGCGGAATCGCTGCGGCGAGGGTGAACGCCGCGCCGCTGATGAAGGTGATCTGCCCGCTGGTCCCGCACCATACCGCGAGTCCCGGCGCTACGACACCGGCTGTCGCGATCAGCGCTTCATGAAAACCAACGACACGTCCGCTCGATTCGGGCGGCACGAGCCGATATAGCCATGTTTCGTTGGCGATCCAGCGCAGTCCGATGCCCAGGCCGATCAGCGCGCCGGGCGCTATCCAGAGCGGCCACCACAGCATGCCCATGCTAACGAAGGCGAGAATCGACGAAGCGAGCCCGATCAATACCGTCCGTTTTGAGCCGATCCGCTCTACAAGGACGGGGGCGGCGAGCAGGCCCGCAAGGATGCCGGCCCACTGCGCAGCAGAAAAGAGACCGGCGCGCGGCGCGTCGAGACCCTCGTGCGCGAGCCATACCGGCAGCACGACGAAGCCCATGCCGAACTGACCGATCTGCGACAGCGTCGAGACGGCCGTCAGCGCCGCAATTGCGTGCCACCGGATAGGGGCGGGCGAGGTCATGATCCGCTCCGCTGCGGCATCGGCAGTCCCTGGTCGCGGCATTCGACAGGACAGCCGGCCTTGAGGCACGGTGCTTCGTCGCACAGACGGCAGAGTTGCATCGCATGCGATGCGTCGCGCGTTTCGTGCCAGAGGATCTTGATCAGCAGGTTTTCCAGAACCTGGTGTTCCGCTTCATCGAGATGGCCGACGACGCGCTTTAGCATACGTTCGCGCGCGAGCCGCATGCTGTTCACTTCGCGCTTTCCAGACGCGGTGAGGGCAAGCGCAACCGAACGCTTATCCGGACCAGGCTTTTTCTCGACGAGACCGGCGTCGACCAGCCCCGCCACTGCGCGAACTGCAGCAGGATGGGACAGATCGACGGCATCGCGCAGCAGTTCGATAGACGAATCGGGGTACATGCCGACCGCGTTGAGCATCGCGCGGGCGGTCGGGCCGCCCAAGGCGGGAATCGCCGGCTGAGCGTTCAGTTCGTCGGTGACGAGAAGGGCGAGGACGCCCAGGAGATTCTCTGTGCGCTGCGTCATGGCGATACCTCAACATGTGCATCGTGCATATGTGCATAATGCACATATTTGGGCGAAAACGCAAGATGTCGTTACGCTCCCCTTGGCGGACTTATTCCGGCATCTGCCAGACGTTTCGCCCCCTCCCGCCCGCACTCGAATTCAGATTTCGGTCGGTGGTGGGGCAGGAAGGGGCATGGGCGTGTCGCCTTGGCCCGATGGGCCGGTCGAGATGATCAAGCCGGTTTCATTGGCAAACCGGAACAGATCCGCGTTGCGCTCGATGCCGAGCTTGCGCATCGCAGTCTTTTTTTGCGCACTGACGGTCTGCTTGGCGCGGCTCACCACTCCCGCGATCTCGTTGATCGACAGACCGGACAGGTAGAGTCGTATCACTTCGGTTTCGCGCGGGGTCAACTGCCTGACGCGGTCTGTCGTGGCGCGACCATGGCGGATCCGCAATGTCTGCTGCTCCGCGCCGGGTGAAAAATACGACGCGCCCGCGTATACGGCATAGATTGCGTAAATCAGATGCCCGACTTCACTGACCTTGTTGAGCACGGCCTGGATGCCGAGCTTCGAGACCTCGCCGACAATCGCCGCATTGTCGATGGTCGTGAATACGATGATTTTCAGGGCTGGATAATGGCGCCGCAAAAAAGACAGGAGTGTCATCCCGTCGCCGTACGCGCCGCCAGGCATAGCGTAGTCAGTGACGAGTATGTCGCACGGCGTGCGGTCCAGCAGTTCGATGATTTCGGTTGAGTTGCGAGCGGTGCCGACGATGTCGATCGTTGGAATTCCGGCCAGTTCGTGCTTGATCCCGGCAAGTACCGCTGGGTGGTCGTCCGCCAGCGCGAGCTTGATCGTCATGGTTGACATATTCAGGATTCCGATAGAGGAATTTGCTGCGTCGATGCGCAGTACGGCTGGAATTTATCCTGGTAGCGGGCGTGGGAATGTCGGACATGTCAGAAACGATGTCGCCCGGGATAGGCTGGGTCCTGGTGTTGTACGCAGGGGGCTATCCGTTTTTCGCGATGGAGGCGGACCTTAACGCACCCGGCCTCTGGTGTGATGCGATGAGTGTTCGATAAGCGCTTTCGCAGGGAGCAACGGATCAGAATCTGCCAAAAAAGTCGGCCAGCACGCCGCTGCATAGGCCAGGAGAATAGTCCTCGATCATGGCCTGAAAGGGCGCGTGATGTCCGTACGCCAGGGTTGTCACGAGCGATAGCCCGATGGCGGCAACTGCCGGCCGGAACAGCTTGACGTCAGAGCGCGTCAGTGAGCGTATGAACAAGGCCGCAATCGCGGCACCCAGAAGCCAACCCGCGATGACTTCCGGAACGGTATGCGCATGATCAATAAGACGGGCGATAGCGGTGAGCGCGCCGACCAGGAGACCACTCGCGGCTCCGGCGAGCACGCGACCTCCGGCTCCCCGGCAAAGCAGCGTGATGGCGACCGTCCAGACGGCCGTTGACAGGGTGGAGTGACCGCTAATCACGCGAAACCCGATCGTAGAGACTTCGATGCCGCAGCCGGCGTACAGGATCTTCGTCACTCCGACGAGCGCCATGCCCGCCGCAAGAAGTAGCGTCCAGCGCATCGCGAGCGTGCGATCGGAGAGCGCGAGCCAGACGGCGCAGGTAATGGCGACGGGAATGGTCAACGCGGCATCGCCCACGTTACTGATAGCGTTCCACATAGGGTGTTGGCATGAGCGGAGATAAACGGCGCAGTTTAGCGCATGAGCACGAGGCGGCGCGCAGGATACTGGCAGCGGGGGAGGTTCATTCTTTATCGAGAGACGCAGTGCTCACCCGGAGTCATTGCTCGCGCTCGCCCGCGTCGAAATCTTGTTCGAGGGTTTCGGTGGCTCGATTTGAGTCAATATAAAGTGTGCATGCCTAACCTTATGTTGGCTCTCAGCATCCATGAACTTCAGACGCGAGCCAACCAGCATCCCGGATACCCCCCGACCTTGCCGGGCTTTCGCCTCGTGATCGATGTTCTGGATGTTGGGAAGCGCAAACGCTACCGGAGTTGAGGAGAAATCCGAGGCGCGGAAGACCAGCGTGATGTTAATTCCAATTTTGAAATAATCAAATTGACAGCGATAAATCTCATAAGCGACGGGCAGCGTGCGATTGTATCGATGAAAGGCAGGCGCAATCTGAAATAGTGGAAGGTACTGTTTCACAGGTGGTATCGAATACCAGCTGGTAGATACATTGGGTGAGACGTTTCGGGGCGGTGTATGAGGGCTTGCGAGTGGGGTCGCGCGACGCTTTTGTCATATGGGACGGTGTGTCCGGGTACAGGGTTGTCTACGCAACGACGCCTCACCTGCATCCCGCACGGATGCACATGCAAGCGCGAGGCGGTAGAGTCACGTTGTCTGATTTGCGTGAGTCGTTAGTAGTGGATGGGTTTCCTGCCGACCAGGCGAACATCGGCGAAAAATCGACGGCTGTCAGGCGCGCCGGGTCATAGCAGAAGATCGGGGTAAATCCAATGTTAAATCTTGAAAAAATGACCTTGACAACGCATCGGAATAAGTAAGACTAAGCAACATACTTGCCGGGTTGGAATTTCGACGAGGACGTTGGAAATGAACCAGACGGGAATGATGTCTCTTCGGGGGCTTGCCGCGAAGCTTGCTGGCGCTATGTCCGTAGTGGAGCTGTTCTCGTTGCCACAGTCATTCTCGCGAATGGCCGGTGTTCCTGCTGTTGCATTCATCGCGTGGACCACAGCCGGTGTGCCCCGGTACAATCTTCGGCCCGCATTACCGCCGCGGTCGCTACCCGTCTTCGCGGTGTTCCCATTCTACCGTTGCAAACGCAGATACCTGGTCATTCAGGCGTTGCTGTGTGCACCTGCAACGTTGTCGTCTTTAATCGCGCGACGCGAGCAAGGGAAGTCGACCTTCACCGGGGCTGAGCGAGCGTTCGTTACGGCCGCCGTCCCCGGTGCCGTGACGAAAATCAGCGGACCCACGACTGGTCGGATCCCACTTTAAGCGAGGGTGATATGGCTAATGCAACTGCAAGTTCGTCGGGTGGCTACGGCGTGTACTCGGAAGTTGGGCAATTGCGCAAGGTGATGGTCTGCGCGCCGGGTCTGGCGCATTCGCGGCTGACGCCGAGCAATTGCGATGAACTGCTGTTCGACGATGTGCTGTGGGTCGAGAACGCCAGGCGCGACCACTTCGATTTCATCACCAAGATGCGCGACCGGGGCGTCGAGGTGCTGGAAATGCACAACCTGCTGGCCGAGACCGTGGCGGTGGCCGAGGGCAAAAAATGGATTCTCGACAACCAGGTGGTGCCGAATCAGGTCGGGCTGGGCTTCATCGACGAACTGAGGAGCTATCTTGAGGGGCTGGACAACCGCAAGCTGGCCGAGACGCTGATTGGCGGGCTGTCGACCCACGACTTTCCGGAAGCACACGGCGGCAAGGCGCTGGCGATGGTGCGCGAGGCCGCCGGGACGACGGAGTACCTGCTGCCGCCGTTGCCGAACACCCTGTACACGCGCGACACCACCTGCTGGATCTACGGCGGCGTGACGCTCAATGCGCTGTACTGGCCGGCGCGCCATGAGGAGACCATCCTCACGGCGGCGATCTACCGGTTTCATCCGGACTTTGCCGGCAAGGTCAACGTGTGGTGGGGCGACCCGACCGAGGATCACGGGCTGGCGACGCTGGAAGGCGGCGACGTGATGCCGATCGGCAAGGGCGTCGTGCTGATCGGCATGAGCGAGCGCACGTCGCGCCAGGCGATCAGCCAGCTTGCCGCGACGCTGTTCAGGAAGGGGGCGGCCGAGCGGATGATCGTGGCGGCGATGCCGAAGATCCGCGCGGCGATGCACCTGGACACGGTGTTCACCTTCGCGGACCGCGACTGCGTGCTGCTGGCACCGGACTTCATGAACCAGACGCGCACGTTCTCGTATCGCCCGAGTAGCCACCCGAGCGGGGTGGAACTGCACAAGGAAGAAAAGCCTTTCGTCGATGTGGTGGCCGACGCGCTGGGGTTAAAGAAGCTGCGCGTGGTCGAGGCGGGCGGCAGCGACTACCAGCGTGAACGCACGCAGTGGGACAGCGGCGCGAACCTGGTGTGCGCATCGCCGGGCGTGGTCTTCGCGTACGACCGCAACACGTACACGAACACGCTGCTGCGCAAGGAAGGCATCGAGGTCGTGACGATCGTCGGTGCGGAGCTGGGTCGCGGACGTGGCGGCGGTCACTGCATGACCTGTCCGATCGTGCGTGACGCGGTGGATTACTAGCGCTCACGAATACCGACAGTCGCGAAGCCAGGCACGCAGGTGGCAGCGTAGCCTCCACCTCGTGCCGCCTGCCTGCGTCGCACGGCCTGCGTCAACGCCAGAACGGGGCCGCTGTCTGCGTGGACTACGCTTTCGGTGATGCTTCGATCGAGGCGTCGCTGAAGGCGGTGGCAGGTGTCGTCATATCGCGAGGTAGGATCAACCATAGCGAGGGGCTCGAATGACCGCTCACGAAAGCCGCCCTGCAGTGCGGTCCTGCGTGCTGCACGAGGTAAAGCGACCGGCGCGCCGTTCGCAGATAGTCGTCGTTCTGGCACTCGTGATGCTGGGTGCTTGCAGCCGACATCAGGAGGTCGCCACCGAAACCGGGCCGCGCATGGTGCAACTGGTGCCTGTTACGCAGGAGGGGGCGAACGAGCTTCGGGAATTCACCGGCCGGGTCGAGCAGACCAGCATTTCACAGCTTGCCTTCGAGGTGTCCGGGCGCGTAGTCCAGATCGCCGTGCTCGACGGGGCACGTGTGCGCAAGGGGCAACTGATCGCGAGAATCGACCCTGAACCCTATGAACTGCAGGTGCGTCGAGCCGAGGCGCAGTACACCCAGCTTGCCGATGACCTCAAGCGCAAGGCGGTGCTGCACAGCGAAAGCATCCTGTCGGGTGGCGCGTTCGATCAGTTGAAGGCGGCAGTGGAAGTCGCCGGTGTGCAACGCGATCTCGCACGCAGGGACTTGCGCAATACCCGTCTTCTCGCTCCGTTCGACGGCCGGATCGCGCGACGTACCATCGAGACCGAGCAGACGGTTCAGGCAGGCGCACCCGTGTTCAACTTGGAGAACGCGGAGCGCATCGAAATCGGTGTGGAGCTGCCGCAAAACATCGCCGAAAGCCTGCCGCTCAACAACACCTTGCGCGCCGAGGCGTGGACGCCGGACCGCCCGGACAACGTGTTCCCGCTTGTCTATCGCGAGCACGCTACGCAGAGCACGCCCACCTCGAGTTCGTACCGGTTGCTGTTCAGCGTCAGACAGCCCGAGAAGTTGACGCTGCTGCCGGGCATGGCGGTGCGCGTGCGGATCGGCGTGAACCAGGCGCCGGCAGCGAACCTTGCGCTCTCAGTGCCTATCGCTGCGCTCTCCGTCGCGCCCGACGGCAAGCACAGGCTGTGGCGCTATGACGCCGCGTCGAGCAAGGTGCATGCTGTGCCAGTCGATCTGCGCGAGATCCGCGATAACACGGCGATCGTGGCGGGCGATTTGCAGGCGGGGGATAAGGTCGTAGGGGGCGGCTCGCAGTTTGTCGCTGAAGGGCAGGCGGTGCGGCCAATGGACGTGAATCAATGAGCCTCGCGCGCCCCCTTATCGAAAAGCCGTTGATCGCGTGGGTTATCACGCTCGTCTCGCTGTTCGGCGGACTTTTTGCGTACGACAACATTGGGCGGCTCGAAGATCCGAAATTCACCATCAAGACGGCGGTCGTCGTCACGCTCTATCCTGGCGCCAGCGCGAAGGAGGTGGAGAACGAGGTGACCGACCGGATCGAGAGCTCGATTCAGCAGATGCAGCAGATCGATTTTCTGCGCTCGCGCTCGCTGCCGGGTTATTCGGAAGTTCGCGTCCAGATCCGGGACCGGTATACGTCTGCCGACCTGCCTCAGGTCTGGGATGAACTGCGCCGCGCGGTGAGCGACGTTCAGCCGCGCCTGCCGCCTGGCGCGGGGCCGTCGCAGGTCGTCGACAGGTTCGGCGACGTCTACGGGATGTTCTATGCCATCACGGGCAAGGGCTACACTCAGGCGCAGCTCTTTGAATACGCACGCGAGTTGCGCAAGCAATTGCTGACGGTGCCGGATGTCGCTGACATCGTGATCGCGGGAAACCAGCAGGAGCAGGTCACGGTCGAGGCGGACCAGACCAAACTGGTGGCCAACAATCTTTCGACCGACGATCTCGCGCAAACGCTCGCCCTGCAAAACGATATCCGTCCAGCGGGCCGTGAGCGGGTGGGCGATCTGCTGATGCGGGTCGCGCCCACGGGCACGCTGGATTCGCTTGAGGCCGTCCGCTCACTGCCGGTGGGTACGACCTCCGGGCCGGTTCTGCTGGGCGACCTGGGGCGCGTGTCTTACGGATACTCGAAGATTCCGACATCTTTGATCCGTTATAACGGCGAGCCGGCGCTCACGATCGGTATCAGTGCGCGTGCACGGGTGAACGTCGTGAAGGTGGGCATGGACGTAAAGGCAAAGATGCAGGAGCTGGAGCGCAGCCGCCCGCTCGGGATGGAACTGCATGTGCTATACGATCAGCCGGAAGCCGTCGACGCCGCTGTCAGCGGCTTTGTATTTGACGTGATACTGGCGGTGGCCATTGTGGGCGTGGCGCTGGGCATCGGGCTCGGCTGGCGTGCGGGGGTGGTGCTCGGTGTCGAACTGTTCCTGACGATTATCGGTACGCTGTTTGTCATGTATGCCGCGGGTATCGAGTTGCAGCGGATCTCGCTGGGTGCGCTGATCATCGTCATGGGGATGCTCACCGACAATACGATCGTCGTGTGCGAAGGCATGCTCGTGCGGGTGCAGAAAGGCATGTCGCATATCGACGCGGCAAATGAAGTGCTGCAACAGGGCCAGTGGATTCTGCTGGCTTCGACCGTAGTGGGGATTCTCGCGTTTTCGGGCATCGGTCTTTCGCCGGACGCGGTCGGCGAGTTCTGCGCGTCGCTCTTCGCGGTGGCGGCAATCTCGCTGCTGTTCAGCTGGGTGGTTGCAATTGGACTTACGCCGCTCTTTGGCTACTACCTGTTCAAGGCCGACGAGGGCGAGCAACCCAATCCCTTCGATTCGCGGTTGTATCGCGGATACGGGCGCGTGCTGGGCTGGGTGGCGGGCCGCCGGGTGCCGGTGGTCATTTTTCTGGCGGTGGTCACGGGCGTGTGCATGTGGGGGTTTCGCTTTGTCGAACAGAGCTTCTTTCCCAGCTCGACGACGCCGATATTCTATGTAGACATGCGTTTGCCGCTCGGCACCGATATTCGCGCGGTCGCTGAAAAGACCCGTGACGCGGAGAAGTTCCTGCTCGCGCAAAAGGGCGTGGCTAATATCGGTACCTATATCGGCGGCGGCGCGACGCGCTTCTTCCTCGTCTACGACCCGGAAACCCGTGACCCGAGATATGCGCAATTCATCGTCACGGTCAAGGATCAACGAGACATCGACGGGATGATCCCGCCCATTACGGAGCAACTGGAGAAGCGCTTCCCCGACGCGAGCTGGACGGTGAGCCGGCCGAGCTTCGGCCCCGGCGGCGGCACGCCGATCCAGGCGCGCTTCATAGGCCCGGACCCGGGAGTGTTGCGCGCCCTGGGCCGCCAGGCTCAGGCGATCCTGCACAAGGACGGCGGCATGGTTTCGATCCGCGACGACTGGGAAAACCCGGTCAACGTGGTGCGGCCGGTGTTCGATGACTCGCGCGCCCGCTCCGCCGGTGTGACGCGGCGCCAGGTCAACGACGTGTTCGCGTATGCCACCGAAGGCATCACCACCGGGATCTTCCGGGAACACGACCAGTTGCTGCCGATCGTCCTGCGGGCACCGGATAGCGAGCAGGGTATGGAGCGGCTGCTCACGATGCAGGTCTTCAGTGCCGGACAGCGGCGCTATGTTCCGCTAGGCGACGTGCTGAACGGAGTCTCGCCGCAGACAGAAGAAAGCATCATTTCGCGTAACGACCGTATTCGAACGCTGACCGTATCGTCTGGCGTCACGTACGGCAGCAACAGCGTGGCTGCGTTCGAGCGGGTGCGGCATGCGATTGAAGCGATTCCGTTGCCGCCCGGTTACAGCTTCGAGTGGGGCGGCGAACACGAATCGTCGAGCATTGCGCAGGAGAGCTTGTTCCGTCAGTTGCCGATGGGCTTTGTCGGCATGATCTTGCTGGTGCTGTTCATGTTCGGCCGCCTCAAGCCTGCGCTGGTGGTGCTGCTCGTCGTGCCGATGTCGATCTGTGGTGTGACGGTCGGTCTGCTGCTGTTTCGCGGCGCGTTCGGCTTCATGGCGCTGCTCGGGCTGCTCAGCCTCATTGGCATGATGATCAAGAACGGCGTAGTGCTGGTGGAGGAGATCGATGGCCAGATTTCCTCGGGCGTGCCGCGCATGCAGGCGGTGATCTATGGCTCGATGAGTCGGCTGCGGCCGGTGGCGCTGGCCGCGGGCACGACGATTCTCGGCATGGCGCCGCTGTTATGGGATCCCTTCTTCAAGGACATGGCGATCACGATGATGGCAGGGCTCGCGTTCGCGACGGTCCTGACGATGGTTGCGGTTCCTGCGCTCTATGTGCTGTTCTTCTCGATCAAGGGTACGGAGTGGGAAGAAGGCCAGCAACCCGGGGATCAACATGGAAAGCCCTGAAAACCGGATCTGCTCCGTGGCGCCGCTCGCGTCGCTGCTTGCGCAGCGTTCGACGTGGCGCGCCGCGCGTCATTTGCCGCTGGCTTCGCTTGTAGTGGCGATAGCATCGGGCTGCACGGGTTCACTGAAACTTGATTCGCCGCAGACGCTTCCGCAGCGCTTCAACGAGTTGTCGCCGGGCGTCGCCGACACGCACGCCTCTCTGAGCGACGAGCAGCTCGCGGCGTGGTGGACGCAGTTCAACGACCCGGCATTGACCCAGTTGATCGAGACGGCGATTGCGCACAACTACGACATCTCGATCGCCGCCGCGCGGGTCGATCAGGCGCGCGCCAGCATACGCCTCGCGCGCTCGCAACTGCTGCCTTCAGTGGGCGTGGGCGCACAGGCCGCGAGCTATCACGGTGGGGAAACCCAGCTGGAGTTTCAGGAGTTTCTCGGGATCAACGATGTCGATGCGAAGTTCTGGCGCATCGGGCTTCAGACGCAATGGGAGATCGACGTGTTCGGTCGCGGACGCGCGCGTCTTGCCGCCGCGCGCGCGACGACGCTCGCCGCAGCGGGCGACGCGGAGGCCGTGCGGCTCAGCGTGATCGGTGCGACCGCCGATCTGTATATGACCTACCGTGGGCTATTGCAGCAGCGGGAGCTGCTCGCGCAAAGCCGCCAGATAGCCGCCGACTTCGTTGTCATTGCCGAGCACAGCTTTACCGCTGGCGTGGTGTTGAGCACGGACATCGACGTGGCCCGCGCAGGGCTCGCGCAGGTCGAGGCGCGACAACAGGATGTGGAGACAGCCATCGCCGCTACGCAGCTGTCGCTTGAGAATCTGTGCGCGGTCCAACCGGGTGAACTCACCGCCACGCTGAGCTCGGTAAGCGGTCTGCCCAAGCCGCTGCCGGACATCACGCCGGGACAGCCGGTCGATCTATTGATGCGGCGCCCCGATCTTATCGCCGCGCGTGACAGGCTGTTGGCGAGCGTGAAGCAGTCGGACGCCGCGCGTCTGAACTACTGGCCGACGTTCTCACTGAGCGCGCTGCTGGCGCGTAATGGCTGGAATATTGCTGGCCAAGGGCTGGGGCCCAGCACGTTCTGGCTGTTCGGCGCGGCCGCGGCGTTGCCATTGATCGATTTCGGCGCGCGTGAATCGCAGGTGGAATCGTCGGATGCGCAGGCGCAACAGGCGCTTCGCGCTTATGAAAAAGCCGCGTCGGGCGCGCTATTCGACGTCGAGCAGGCGCTGTCCAGATTGAACCGGCAGGAAGCGTTGCAGAAGGCGCGCAATGAAGAGGTCGCACGGCGCAACGAGGTGCTCAGGAAAACGACGCGTCAGTACACGGTGGGCGATGTTGGACGGCTGGATATCGATCAGGCACGTCTCGCGCTGCTCGAGAGCCAGGCGGCGCTGGTGCGGGAGCAGGTCGGGCAGTTGCAGGCCCAGGTCGCGTTGTTCCGCGCGATGGGTGGCGGCTGGCAACCGGCGGGTTCCGCCGTCAGTGTGTCACCGCCGTACCCGGCGCCAGCGGCGAACCAGTAGCCGAGGCACATTTGCCGCAATGACCACGGGAGTCAGCGGGCGAGGCTCAGGCCAATGCGGGCGATCCAGTGCTTCTTGTTGTAGTCGAGAATGGTCTCGCCGAAGCCGTTGAAGTAACCGAGCCAGAGATAGCCGCCCCATTTGTTGCCAAAGATCCTCGCGAGCGGATAGGTCAACTGCGTATCGATGCTGCCGTACCAGCTTTTCGTGCCCTTGCGCAGCGTTGTTGCAAGCTCCCAGCCGTTGGGGTTGCCGTACTTGATGAGCAGATCGACATAGCCACGGTAGTCCGCGATGTCGGGATTGTCTTCCTTTCGGGAGGGGAAGTAGTAGTAGACCTTCGGCGAGATCGTCAGATGAGTCGTCTGGGGGTCGCCGATTTCCCAGGTGGGACGCACGAAGACGATATCGATGCTGCGTGACTCGTCACCATCCCGGCCGTTGGATTCGTGTCCGAGCCCGGCCATGGCCGACATCTGTTTGAAGATGGGGCTTGTCCATCCCGTATCCGGAATGGAGTAGAACACTTGCGGCTGATAGGCAGTATCGTGAAACGGCGACTGGTCCCCACGGATGTCCCAGACCGACGTCTGCGTGTACCCGAAATACAGGTTGTCGAACAAGCCGCGCGAACGTGGGTCATCCGGAATCGCGACCCTGAACTTCAGGCTGAACTGGAACCTCGCCATATTCCTGCCGTTCGAGCCATCCGCGAAATAGATCGGTTCGAAAATCGAGAAGCGGCTCATGAACAGGTTGTCCATACCTGGAAGCGGTCTGTTGCCCGACGCTGTCGATACAGGTTGCGTCGAGGCTTGCACGGCCGATTGATCCGGTTGCGCCGGCAGGCTCGTTTGCGAAGTGGCGGCAGGCTGCCCGGCCGTCGCCACCGCTGCGCCAGGTCCAGTCCGGGTAAGCGCGACGATCACCGGAGAGACATCGAGACCCACCACGTCGATTTTCAGGAAGCCTCGTGCCCAGTCAGGCCACGCAGCGGAAAAGCGTATCTTGCGGAACTGCCCCGCGGGCAACGTGAGATGGTCCGGTGCGCCCGGCTCGCGGGTCAGGACGACCGGCTTCGGAGGGGCGTCGCCGTTCGTGAGCGTGACTGTAAGCTGGGAGGGTATCTCGAAGTCGCTGGGCGTCTGCTGGTCGCCGCTATACATCAGCGTGACTTCAAGCGGTTGCTGTGTGGTCGCTTCGCGCGGTGGTTGCAGTATGGAAACCGTGGCATGGGACAGTGCGGGGCACGCCAGCGCAATGGACAGCGCGGACATCGCGACAACCCGGGGCACGCCGTGCCCGCCACGCTTCAGTGACCGCATCGACTCGAGGGTCGCCCCGGTTGATGGCACACGGATAAATGACCGTGGTGACAGGAATTCGATGTCGAGACGACCAGCACGATATGGCGCCGGACCCGGCAGATTGCGCACATTGAACTCCTAAGCGATCAGCGTGGGAGAAGCCTGGTTCAGAGACGATCATTCAAGCATTTTATATAGCAAACGGGGTTTATGTGCGAAGATATTCCCCATAAAATGCGCGCACTTTTAGAAGCTGAAGTGCAATAGGGCACCCGTCGTGGCATCGATTGAATGGTGCTGAAACTCGCCGTTCAGTCTTCGCGTGACCGCCGTTCAGGGCAGTCGTCCGGTGATGGACAAGGGTGCTGGAAGGCGGCCTCGCGGCCTGGCTGTAGCAGTGATACCCGAACAGGTTGGCAGTTCGCCGCTCAATGGAGCACTGACACATGAACGACAGATTGCAGGCGTCAGTATGCGTTGTCGTGCTGTTGCTGATTGTGGGCTGGGTGCTCTATGTTGGGCGCGCCGTTTTCGTTCCGATCGTGTTCGGCGTCATCGCGGTGTATGTGGTTGTCGGTTTTACGCGGCTGTTACAGCGCATTCCTGTCGTGGGGAGCCAACTGCCTGCGCAGTTGCGGTATGCGCTTTCCGTGTTGCTCATTGGGGCCGGGATATTCTTTGCGGTGGACATGCTGGTGGCGAACAGGGACGGCCTGATGGCATTGGCGCCGCGATACCAGGATTCGATACTCGCACTGATCCAGAAAATCGCCGCACTGTTGCATCTCGAAACCGAGCCCACGTGGGATTCGCTACGGCGTGACATGCTCGCGCAGTTCAATCTTCAGGCCATCCTCACCGGTATGCTGGCCTCGTTGTCGTCTGTGATCGTCAACGTATTTGTCGTGGCCCTGTACGCCAGTTTTCTGCTGCTCGAGCAACGAACGTTCAGCGAGAAGCTGACAAATGTCGCAGCGAATGCACGTAACGCGGCGCGGATCAAGAGCGTGATCATCGACATCAACGGGCGTATCGGCGCCTATCTCGCGCTCAAAACGATCCTGGGCGTTTTGCAGGGGGGCGTGTGCTGGATAGCGATGCGCGGCGTCGGACTTGAATTCGCCGGGCTATGGGCCGTGCTCATCGCGCTCCTCAACTACGTGCCTTATATCGGTTCGGTGCTCGGCATTGTCTTTCCCACGCTCATGTCTGTCCTGCAGTTCGGGCAATGGAACGAAGTGCTCATCGTGCTGATATCGCTGTCGGTCGTCCATTTTGCGATCGGCAACGTGCTCGATCCGTACCTGATGGGCAACTCGCTCAACCTGAGTCCGTTCGCGATACTGGCGAGCATGGCGATCTGGTCTTCGATATGGGGCGTGGCTGGCGCTTTCCTGGCAGTGCCGATCACAGTCAGCATGACCATCATCTTCTCCGAGTTCGAGATGACGAGACCCGTTGCCGTTCTGCTGTCGAAAAACGGCCGGCTGTCTTACGGAGAAAGCCCGCCGCTGACCTGATTGACGCGTCGAAGAGTTCAAATCGGAAAGCCCTTAAAAATAGCGTCATTTGCCGCAGGAAAACATGCAGGCCGCTGCTATCGAAGGGATGCCCAGCGTGCCATCCAGCGGCTTTGCGACGCTCGCCGCTCCGGCACGAAGTAACAGGTAACGCCGACCTTGAACCGGTCGATTTTTGCCCTATTATTTCATCGAGGGCCGGTCCTGATATCGACTATGAGAGCAAAGGATAACGATGAAATTGAACCATCTGGCGCCACTCCTTTTCTTGCCGGCCGCAGTGAGTCTTCTGCAAGGTTGCGCGCATCCCACTTCCGCTTCCACCTTTACACCTGGCCAGGCGCAACAGGTTCAATCGGTGACGATGGGTGTGGTTGAAACGGTGCGGCCCGTGACGATCCAGCCCGGACCTACCGGCGTGGGCGCAGTAGCGGGGGGCGCAATGGGCGGCATCGCCGCGGGTAGCACCATAGGCGGTGGAAACGGTTCGATTCTCGCCGGGTTGGGCGGCGCGTTGCTTGGCGGTATGGCGGGCAATGCAGTCGAATCGCGTGTCACGCGCCGCGCTGGTGTCGAGATAGGCGTGCGGCTTGACTCCGGTCAGTTGATCGCGGTGACGCAGGACGCCGACCAGCCAATCAGCCCTGGCGACCGGGTGCGCGTGTTGAGTGGCGGTGGCGTGACCCGCGTCACACGCTAGATCGATCTTTGCTGTGTGTGATCGCAAGCCGGTCGTAACTTTTGTTCGTCATCCTGGCTTGCATGCAACCCGGCTCTCTGTTTTCCCTGTTCCGTAGCGTTGTCCAGAAGGCCGCGGACTGATTTGCTGCGGCCCTATCGTTGAGGTATTGAGGTATCGGGTTCTTGAATTGATTGCAGCAACTGTTTTCTGTCTTGCCAGGCAACTGGAACCGAAAGTTCGACCTGCCGCGCAACACAGTGTCAATAGCAATCTCGTATGCATGACCGGCGCATCATATTGAAAATGCTATCCCTCGATGAAACTGCATGGTCGGGACAGTGTTTCATGAATTGAAACGATGTGCCGACGGTCTGGGCAACCTCATGACGGAGATATTCCATGGATCACATTCAGGCGATGCGTGTCTTTGTTCAGGTGGCCGAGAACCATAGCTTTCGCCGGGCAGCCCAGCACCTCACAGTCTCTAATGCGCTTGCAACACGGGCGATCGCGATGCTTGAAGCGCAGTTGCATGTGCGGCTGCTTAATCGCACGACACGGACACTCTCGTTGACGGAGGCTGGCGCACAGTACCTGGACGGCTGCCGGTCGCTGCTGGAGGAACTCGATCAACTTGAGGCGGCGATATTGTGCAGCGATGGCGAGCCGGGTGGCACACTGCGCATCGTTGCGGCCGGCGCGCTTTCGATGACGTCGCTGACCGGCCTTCTCGACGGCTACCGGAAGCGTTATCCCAAGGTTAAATTGCACGTCACCCTCAGTGACAAGCGTGTCGATCTCATCGAAGGCGGCTTCGACGCCGGATTCGTCACGGGCTCTATGCCATCGGGTGCCGAAGTCGTCGAACATCCTCTCGTGACTAATCCGATGGTTGCAGTGGCGTCTCCCGCCTATTTGCGTCAACACGACGTGCCCGAGTCCCCCGAGGATCTCACCCGGCATGGTTTCATCGGGCTCCCGCAGGAGTCGCGCGACGCCGCCTGGGGCTTCCGTCACCATGACGGGTCTTCACAATCGGTCAAGCTGGAGCCGAGCTATACGGTCAACAACGCGTTGATGGTCCGGCAGGCTGCGCTCGCTGGCATGGGGCCGGCCATTGTGCCTCAGGACGTTGCAGCCGCCGATCTGAAGGACGGCACGCTGGTTCGACTCATCCCGGACTATTCGATCGATGACCCTGAAGTGAGCATGTCGATTGTCTATCCGAGCCGGAAATATCTCGCGGCGAAGACGCGGCTCTTTGTGGAACACGTACTCGCCTGTTTCAGCTTCGGCGAACAGGTTGACCTGCGAAGAGGCGAACCGGATGTCGAGGCGCTAAAGGCCGCCTCGCACCACGGTTTTTCGATTCCCGCCGCAGTGTATGGCGCGATTCACGCAGCGCGATAGGCCGCGCGATATGCCCGCGCTGGATCATGAAAAAAACGGCAGCAGGAGAAATAGTTTGATGACAATCGCGTTGATGATGTCGATGAAGAATGCGCCGACCATCGGGACGATCAGAAACGCGACATGTGAATGACCGTAGCGGTTGGTGACAGCCTGCATGTTGGCTATTGCCGTTGGCGTGGCACCGAGGCTCAGGCCACAATGGGCGGTAGCCAGAACGACCGCGTTGTAGTCGCGACCCATCATGCGGAACGTCACGAACACGGCATAGAGCGCCATGAGGATCATCTGTGCGATGAGGATCACGAGCACAGGTAACGCAAGCGCCGCAAGTCCCCAAAGATCGAGTGTCATGAGCGCCATCCCCAGAAAGAGCCCGAGACTGACATTGCCCAGCAGCGCGACGGCATGCTGGGCAAGTTGCACATGCATCAGCGCCAGCACGTTGTTCAGGACGACGCCGATGAACAGCACGCAGACGAAGTTCGGCAATTGAAAGGCGGTTCCAGACAACCATCCGTAGACGACTTCACCTGCGGCCAGACAGACGCAGATCAGGGCAAGCGTTGCGATAAACGCCGACGGTGTGGTCGGCTGTTCTGCTTTGGGTTCTTCGAATGCCAGTGCCTCGTCTGCCAGGTCTTTCGTCTGCGGCATTTCGTTGCTACCGAGCTTGCGCATGAGCAGGCGCGCAACCGGACCGCCCAATACGCCGCCCGCCACGAGTCCAAACGTCGCGCAGCCGATGGCGACTTCTGTCGCTGACTGCAGTCCGTGGTGTTCGATGAAGACCTTGCTCCAGGCGGTGCCGGTGCCGTGGCCGCCTGACAACGTGATTGACCCGCCCAGGAGTCCGTACAGCGGATCGACGCCGAGAGCGAAAGTCAGCAGCACGCCGACGACGTTTTGCAATATCAGCAGCCCGGAAACGACCGCGAGGAATTTGATCAGCACCGGACCGCCCGCTTTAAGGCTGGACACGTTTGCGCTAAGACCGATAGTCGCAAAGAACGAAAGCATCAAGGGTGTTTGCAGAACGGCGTCGAATCGCACCTGAACATTAAATGCAATGCGTATCAGCAGGACGATGAGAGCCACGATCAATCCACCCACGACCGGAGCGGGAATGGAGTAAGTTCGCAGAAACGCGACCCACCCAACGAGCTTTTCGCCGAAAAGCAGAACAAGCGACGCTGCGACCAGCGTGGCGAATACTCCAATATTCATGAGTGACCTCGGAGCGCGAACATGAAACGTGTCATTCCGAAGCGCGACTTTCGCGGTGAACCGGCTAACCGCTCGACGTCATGATCCTGAACGGTTGCCTCGGCCCTTGACTCCTGTCACGCCTGCATCAGTTTCTATCTACGACCAGGTATGTGGTGAGCGATGTCTCCAACTCATGCCTGCGGGAACCGGCCACGCGAGAAAGCGCCCCCGCGCTGGCGATGCGCATTGTCAGACCCCTTCCAGCAGCGCGTCGAGATCGAACGACGAACTCACGCCGATCCGATCGGCATGGGCGGCCAGGAATGCCTCGGCCGCTCGACGCCCCTCGTCGCGCAGCATCGTGAGAAACGCCCATTCCGCGTTGAGTTTCGACGAGTACCCAAGCGAGGTCATCATCGGACTGGCGATGCGATGGATGCGCATTTCCGCCCAGTGTCGTCCTTCGTCGCTGCCGGCGTCGGCGGCATGATGCAGCAGGGCGATCATCCGCAATTCCTTCAGCAGTGGCGCATTGAAGGCGACTTCGTTAAGCCGGCTGATGATGTCGCGCGCGCTGCGTGGGGTTTCGTCGCGCTCGATCGGGTTCACCTGGACCAGCAACGTATCGCTCGCGCTACATTCACGCACGAGCGGCGTGATGGTCGGGTTGCCGGCGTAACCGCCGTCCCAGTACGCGTCACCGTCGATCTCGACGGCCTGGAACATGGTCGGCAGACAGGCGGACGCGAGCAGTACGTCTGGCGTCAGGTCGGCGTTGCGGAACACGCGGCCCTGGCCTGTGCGCACGCGTGTGGCGGTGATGAAGAGTTTGATTGGCGCTTCACGCAGGTGATCGAAGTCGATGCTGTCGAGCAGAATGCGGGTCAGGGGATTGACACCCGAAGGGTTGAGGTCGTACGGCGAAAAGAGGCGCGCGGCCAGATCGAATGAAATGAACATCGGCGAGTGATCCAGCGTCCAGCGGCCCATCAGCACGTCGAGCGGCGTGCGGCTAAATGGGCTGAGGCGTGCTGCGTCCGACACGCGCCGCCAGAAGTCTTCCAGAGCCGTGCGGGCGCCGGCCGCACCGTTTTGCAGATATCCGCTGGCGAGCACGGCGGCGTTCATCGCGCCGGCCGACGTGCCGGAAATGCCGTCGATCTGCAGCCACGGCTCTTCGAGCAGGCGGTCGAGCACCCCCCACGTAAAGGCGCCGTGTGAGCCGCCGCCCTGCAAGGCGAGGTCGACGGGTTTGGGCACGCTGCGCGTAGATTGACCGGTTGACGTGTTCACAATGACCCCGCTGCGGTGTGGTCGACGCCGGCGAGGGAGATGCCGGCAGATGCGTCAATTCCGTTGCAATTCTAGCTGACCGCTCCAGGTGCAAGAACAAATAATGGATGAATTTCGGAAGATGAAATTATGGCGGGATTGTTTTGTGTGGTGATCTGGGCTGCAGGTAAATATTAACGCTGGCTTTCAATGGTTGGTGTGAGAATCTGGCCGTGTGTGTTTGGTGAATAATTGCTTTCTTGGGGTATCGTGGATTTCCCAGGTGACTGGAGCGATGTCGGGATGGTAGTAATGCTGGTTTCCCGGTACAGCGAAAGTGGTAAGGACTATAAGTGGATCAGGCGCATAGCGCTGCGTGCTTCACGACACCGTTTTCGAGGATCGGGCAAGACATTGATGCGATGCTTCATGGTTGCGTGATATGGCTTGCGGATAGTAAAGGACAACCTGGTGTTTATTTTGGGATGCGGGTTTAAATATTTTCTGGATGCTGCTAACGAATATTGAGCCGATTATTGGTTGGCGAACATTATCTGTAAAGCAGGTAAAAGTTTTCTCTGGGCGTTTGATTCATGATTGGCTGATCTTTCATGTAATCGAAGATCGACCCAGTTCAATGTGGAAAATATGTTTTGTATTCATGCATTTCCCGCGCGTCAAGGCAGCATATAATTCGATCGATCAGGCGGGCGAATAATAATTTCGAGGTGGCGTCGCTTTTCGTTGCCTCGCCGCCCGTGGCTCGACGCGGCAGAAACGGCAGATCCGGAAAAGCGGCGAAGGAGGAATAGTGAAAACGAGCGGCGCAATCAGAATAATCGGCGCGATTGCGGCCGTCGCGACTTGCGCGGTCTTCGCGACATACGCGGATGCGCAGACAAGCGGCGGCACGGCGCCCGGTGCGTCCACGCAAAGCCAGCCAATCACCACTTCCTCATCACGACGCAGGCCGGATAGCGAGTTGGTTCGCGACGTTCGCCGCGCGCTCTCGCGTGCATCGGGGGTGAATGCTTCGGGGATTCACGTGCAGGCACGTAATGGCGTGGTGACGCTAACTGGCCGCGTGCCCCAGCGCGCACAGGTCCAGCGGGCCGGGAGTGTCGCAAGGTCGGTTCGAGGGGTAAGGTCCGTTTCGAACAGGCTGACGGTACAAACCAGGGGCGGTAACTCAAGGTAGACCCTGCACGTCGCTGCCGATCCATAGCGCGGCGCGCGCCTGCACCGAGTTGTGCATCAAGCATTTTTCTGCCAACATGCCCGGTTTTCCCGCTCGGCCCGAGGGATGCGGGTCGTTCATAAATGGGGACTATTCCGGTCGTAACGATGTGATCGCGGGGTTCTCAGGACAAACCCGCACTCCAAAAGCGAAGGTGCGAAAGCTTCGAGAAGGGTTCGCGCCCATAGAATTTTCCATGGCGCTCAAGCAGACGCCGGCCCGCGCTCCGGATTGCGCGTGGAATATAGCGGAGACACATCAATGAAGCATGGCTTTGGCGTCGCCACGCGCGCCGTCCGCATTGCCGTAGCGGCCTCGCTCGCACTCGGCGTCGGCGCGTCCGTCGCGAACGGCGCCCGGGCGGCAGAGCCTGAAAAACTGACCATCATGGTCGGTGGCATGACCAAGCTGATCTACCTTCCCGCGCGCCTGACGGAACAACTTGGCTACTTCAAGGCCGAGGGTCTGGATGTCGAACTGCTGTCGCAACCGGCAGGCGTCGACGCCGAGAACGAACTGCTCGCCGGCGCCGTGCAGGCTGTGGTCGGCTTCTACGATCACTCGATCGACCTGCAGGCGAAAGGCAAGGAAGTGAAGGCGATCGTCGTATTCGGGCAGGTGCCGGGCGAAGTGGAGATGGTGGGGAGCAAGGCCGCCGGTTCGATCAAAAGCATGGCCGACGTGAAGGGCAAGACGCTCGGCGTGACCGGACTGGGCTCCTCGACCAGCTTTCTGACGCAGTATCTCGCGCGTCTGCAGGGCGTTGCCAGTTCGCAATACACGCTTCTGCCCGTCGGGGCGGACAACAGCTTTATCGCAGCGATCAAGCAGGAGCGTATCGACGCCGGCATGACGACCGAACCCACCGTGTCGCAGTTGCTCAAATCCGGCGACGCCCGTGTGCTGGTCGACATGCGCAGTGTGGAGGGCACCCGCGCGGCACTCGGCGGAACCTATCCCGCGTCGAGCCTGTACGTCCAGAGCGCGTGGCTCGACGGTCACAAGGACGAGGCGGCGAAACTCGCACGCGCTTTCGTGCGCACGTTGCAGTATCTGCACACGCACAGCGCGGATGAAATTGCCGCACAGATGCCGAAGGACTACTACGGCAGCGACAAACAGCTTTACGTCAGCGCACTGAAGGCTTCGCTGCCGATGTACACGGCGGACGGCAAGATGCCCGCCGACGGCCCCGGGACAGTGTTGAAGGTGCTTGGTGCTTTTAACCCGTCGGTCAAGGGCAAGCACATCGACCTGTCGAGGACATATACGAACGACTTTGTGAATCAGGTCAAGTAAGACCATTTCCAGGCCCGGCATCGTGAGCGATCTCTGCGCTGCGATCATCACGCCGGGCATGGATGCGTTCATAGCGAACCATCTGCCGGCACGCGTCGGCAGGCGATTCTTGGCATGGAGGCCGGCGGCGTTGCGGGCACGCCGGTAACACAAAAAAGGAAAGGCGTACGGTGTTTCTGGGCAGTCTTCGTGGTCGCTTGCTTTGGTGGCTGTTGTTGCCACTGGCTGCGTTCGTGTCCGTTTCCGGCTGGATGTCCCTGCGTAGCGCCCAGGCGACTGCCGATCTGATGCAGGACAATGCGCTTGTGTCCTCGATGCGGATCATCGGCGAGGACATCGATTGGGATAACGGTAGCGTCGTGGTGCAGATTCCGCCTGCCGCGCTGGAACTCTTCGAGTCCCCGGAGCAGGACAGTGTGTTCTACCGTGTCGAGGCGAGCGGACACCGTCTGCTTGCCGGCAGCACGGAGCTGCCGCTGCCGCCCCGGACCGGCTACGACCCCACCTTTTTCTCCACGCGCCTCGATGACGGACGCACCGTTAGGGCCGTCGCTTATGTCCGGCAACTGTACGATTCAGGGCGCAGAGAAGAAGTCACCGTGGTGGTCGCGAAGACGCCGGGCTCGCGCGACGCGATGGTCTGGCAACTGTTGCGTCCTCAACTGTTGGGAGAGGTGCTCACGCTCGTGCTTGCGATGGTGTTCGTCTATCTCGGGCTCACGTTCGAACTGCGTCCCCTGATGAAGCTGAAAGACGATGTCGCCGATCGCAATCCCTCGCAGCTCGAACCGATTCGCGTGGCTCGACTTCACTTCGAGCTGCGGCCGATCGTCGACGCGATCAACCGTTGCATTGCGCGCATGAGCGAGCAGACCGCAACGCAGCGCCAGTTCATTTCCGACGCAGCTCATCAGTTGCGTACGCCGCTCACGTTGCTCGACGCGCAGATCCAGTTCGCACGCCAGCGTGAGAACAGCGACGCGCCGCTTGCGGATGCCCTGCTAGGCATGCACAAGAGCAGCCACCGGATGACAAGACTGACCAACAAGCTCCTGCTGCTCGCGCAAGCAGAATCGGCGCAGCCTTCCCGGGTGCGGGAGCGGGTCGATCTGAACGCGGTGATCGCTGGGGTGCTCGAAGGGCTCATCGCATTCGCCCAGACACGGCAGATCGACCTGGGCGCGGAACTCGAAGACGATCTGTTCGTGATGGGCGATGAAGCGCTGACCGCGGCGCTGGTGACCAACCTCGTCGACAACGCGTTGCGCTACACGCAGGCGGGTGGTCGAGTGACGGTCGAGGCGCATTGCAATGAAGACCATGATAGGGCGCTGATACGGGTCGTCGACGATGGTCCGGGTATTACGGCTGAGGCGCGGGCGCGCGTGTTCGAGCGCTTCTATCGTGCGTCGAGCGGAACGGATGGCACCGGCCTTGGCTTGCCGATCGTGCGGGAAATCGCGCATCGACACGGCGGCACGGTCACGCTTGAGCCGGGTGAGGGCGGCATCGGGCTCGTGGTGACCGTCGAGATGCGGCTATGGGAAGCTGTCGCGTCGACAGCAGGAACCAGGGGAGACATATGAAACTGCTGCTTGTCGAAGACGATGCCGATCTTGCGCGCTGGATCATCAACCTCATGCAGGTCGAGAACTTTGCGCTGGACTGGGCGCCGGATGGGAAGCGCGCCGAAACACTGCTGAACCTGCAGCGCTACGACGCGGTACTGCTCGATCTCCGTCTGCCGGGAATCAGCGGCAAGGACGTGCTGGCGCGTCTGCGCCGCAAACGCGACAACGTGCCCGTGCTGATGCTCACCGCCAACGGGTCGACCGATGACAAGGTGGCCTGCTTTTCGGTCGGCGCCGACGACTATGTCGTCAAGCCGTTCGATGCGCGCGAACTCGTCGCGCGCATCAAGGCGCTGATTCGCCGTCAGGCTGCCGGCGACAAGGGGCAACGCCTCGTCTGCGGCGATCTGCATTATCTTTTCGACTCACGCGAGTTCGTGCTGCACGACGAGCCGTTGCAGTTGCGCCGCCGCGAGCACGCGATTCTCGAGGCGTTGATCCTGAAGCAGGGCAAGACGGTCTCGAAGACGACGCTGATGGACAGTGTCTTTAACCTCGACGACGAACCGAGCGCCGATGCGATTGATATCTATATCCACCGGCTGCGCAAACATCTCACGAAATCGAGCGCGCAGATCATGACCTTGCGCGGTCTCGGCTACATCCTTCGCGAACACGAACCGCGCGAGGTGTTCGCGAGTGCAATGGCTGCGAAATGCGACTAGTGTTTTCGCCGACGTTTCCTCTCTCGCCGTTGAAGAGCTGCGAACGGTCGGTTTCGCTATGCTTTGGTCTACTACGAAAGTAGGAAACAGATCATTTCAACGTAGTGGGGGATTAGAGGAGAGGGTGGTAAAGAAGACCCGGTTGCTGGCTGTAGCGGGCAGCGTTGCTTTGGCGATGGGGAGTGTGCACGCGCAGTCGAGCGTGCAGCTGTATGGTCTGATGGACTTGAGCGTCCTGTCTTATCAGACGAATGCGAACGCCCACGGCAAGCATGTGATTTCGATGGGCCGTGGTTTAGCGGCAGCCGCTTCGGCATGAAGGGCGCCGAGGACCTCGGCGGCGGCCTGAAGGCGATCTTCAGGCATGAAGCCGAGTATCGCACCCGGACCGCCCCAGATGCTGGCGGCGGTCTGGTCCAACCCGTTACCTCCTCGATCAGGCTGCTTTGGCAACTGCCTCCTTCGCGAGCAGTCTCCTCGCCTGCAGATCGCCAGCGCCCGCTTCCTTCGCGGTTTGAACCGAGGTTTCGGTCGCTTCGGCGAGGGCCGCGCGACCGGCGCTGCTGATGCTCACGCTATACGACGCCGGCGGCGTGCCACTGCCAGCCGGGTTGCCGGTGGTCGACTGGGCGGTAGCCGACGCCGTGCCGGTCGCGCCTGACGTAGTGGTGGGTAATTCCGGCATTTGCGCCGTGTTTTGACTGATGGCCTGAACTGACATTTGACACTCCCGAGGTTAAAACACCTGTACTGCAGTCGGGGTATCGGCGGATATCTGAGGCACTTTAGACCTATATTTTTCGCGCTATAAGGCCTCGCTTAAGGCTGTCATAAGATTTGCAAACCCCGGTTCCGACTGGCAAAATCCGCTGTCCACTGCAGCGTGCGTGCCAGAAAACGTGAGCGGGCGCGCCAGGCCGGCAACTCAGCGGATTTGCACGGAGGCACAACCATGCGTTACTGTGTATTCCCCGGCGCTGCGGAGGCGGCGCTGGTTCCATGAATACGAAACAGGACGTGCTATGAACAAACAGGAACTGATTGATGCGGTCGCCGCGGCGACAGGCGAAAGCAAGGCGGCCACCGGCGAGGCCATCGACGCCATCGTCAATGCGGTGACTGCCGCAGTCGTACAGGGAGAAACCGTGCAATTGATCGGTTTCGGTTCGTTTGCGACCGGCTCCCGGGCCGCCCGCGTGGGTCGCAACCCGGCGACGGGCGAAGAGATCCAGATCGCCGCCGCAAAGACCGTGAAGTTTGTCGCGGGCAAGGCATTCAAGGAAGCCGTGAACGGGTCCTGAATGGCTGGCTGACGCCTTACCTGGCTACCCGGCACGGCTCATTGCGTGGCTCGTTGCGTGGCTTATTGCATGACACATTGCGTAGGCTGACTGGCGAAACGCGCGGAAGATTGCCGGGTGGTTCGTTGATCCGGTAGCTGTACCTGATCAACGGACACCAGCGCGGATGCAGCCCGAAATCCGGGCGCAGAAGCCAGGTATCGCTTCCTGCGGCCTGGCGAACCGCAGGAGACCGACGCCTGCCTGAGTTGAATTTCAGGCGCCGGAAGTGTTCCCTCTTGTGCGCTTCTTCAAACTGGCCAATCGACGGTTTGAGCGGATCGTTGCGCGACAGTGCTCCAACAAGTCGTCGTGTCTTTTTCGTATCCGCGATCGTTCAAGCCTGCACTTCGAGTGGATGTACGCGCGTCAGCCCTCGACCTCAAATAGCACGCCGCATGAGACCTGGTCCAGCAGCAGTGCATGATTTTCCCCGATCCACCATCTGGCAAAATAGCCGTGCGGGTGATGTCCAGATGACGATCTGGTCGATTCCGAGTGCTTCGGCGAGACGGGATATCCCGTCAATTGCGTTCCCGGCCGAGTAGTGACCGGTTGCGACGACACCCCATGCCCGAAGTCTATTGATACCTTCCCGCAGCGCTTCCCTTGCCGCCTGCTCATCGACTTCGAGTCGCATCGAAGTAAGCACGTCGAATCTGCTCGACCGGTATGTGCAATTGACAATCGACAAGAGGTCCGTTTCCGCCTGCAATTGTCGCGCGAGCGTGAGGGATTGGTGCGGTTGTCGCGAATACCTCACCGTCACGGTCACGGTGTGCAGCAGGCACGAGATTGGGCAAAAAGCGTCCCTTGTGGGCCACGTGGTCCCGCACGTGCTCAGTGCTGCGTCGCACCATAGCTGTGCCTGCCTGCGTCAGAAAGCGTCGCCCGGCGCATCGGATGTTCTGGCGGATATCCCGTCTAAGGCCGCGCCGGCGGAGTTTGGCGACATGGCACGGCATTTGCTGTTGGAATCTTCGTCGGATCAACGGTGATCCTTCTGGCTGCAACATGCAGGTGAGTGGCAGCCATTATCTTCAGACTTTTGGACAACGGCGTCCCCCGAACCCAGTCTTCCGGCTGAGATCGCGGGATGCCGTTTTTGTTTTCCGGCAAACCACCGGGCGGACCAGGAAGCCCGAACCGAACGACTATTCGGACTTATGAGGAACTCTAATGAAGAACGTGATTGGCTCCCTTAAAAGCGGCGACTGGCGTGCGTTGCTCGCGTGCTTCCTGTATTTCGACACGGGCTTTACCGTGTGGGTGCTATATGGCCCGCTCGCTCCGTTCATCGGCAAGAGCGTCGCGATGACGCAGGCCGAACAGGGCTTTCTCGTCGCGGTGCCGGTTCTGTCCGCGGCAATCCTGCGCGTGACGTTAGGCAATCTGTACCAGTCGGCGAACGGTAAGCGGATCGCACTCTTTGGCGTCGCGCTCTCGGCGATTCCGACTATCGTGTTGCCGCTGCTGCCGTTCGTGCCGTCCTACACGCTCTTGCTGGTGCTCGGGGTGTTTCTCGGTATGGGTGGGGCGAGCTTCTCGGTTGCGTTGCCGATGGCCGGCAGCAACTATCCGCCGAAAGTGCAGGGGCTCGTGCTCGGGCTGGCCGCCGCAGGCAATATCGGTGCGGTGCTCGATGGCTTCCTGTTCCCGCAACTCGCCACGCATTTCGGCTGGCAGGTGGCCGCAGGCGGTGCGCTTCCTTTGCTGGCGATAGCCGGGCTGGCACTGCTGTTCTGGGCGAACGATGCCGGCCTCAAGTCGGGCAGCGCGGTACGTGCTTTCGGCAGCTTCGCGATAACGCTCGCAGGACTGATTGTCCTCGTGCTGCTGGTGGAGGCGGGCCTGTTCGGTCCGGGCAAGACGGGCGTGCTGCTCCTGCCGGTGATCGGCGCGCTGCTCGCTATCGCCGTGCTGCCGAAGCGTTATCGTGCGGTACTGGCAGAACGCGATACGTGGGTCATCATGCTGGTTTATAGCGTGACGTTTGGCGGCTTCGTCGGCATGTCGTCGTATGTGACGCTGCTGCTGACGAACCTGTATCAGATGCCCAAGATCGAGGCCGGTCTCTTCATGGCGCTGCTTGCCGCGACGGGGGCGATGGTGCGGCCGCTGGGCGGCCTGATCGCCGACAAGGTATCGGGCGTGCGCGCGCTGACGATTCTGCTCGCGGTTATCTCCATTGCCGACTTCGTGTTCGCTGCGGCGATGCCTTCTCTTGCTGGCGGCATCGCGCTGCTGCTTTGCCTTTACGTCGCATTTGGACTCGGCAATGGAGCAACGTTCCAGCTCGTGCCGCATCGTTGGGCGGGACGCACGGGTTTGCTGTCAGGCATCGTTGGCGCGGCAGGCGGCATTGGCGGCTTCTACCTTCCGGTGGTGATGGGCATCGCGCGAGAAAGCACCGGTAGCTATCAGATGGGCTTTGCGACGTTCGGCGTGGTGGCGGGCTGCGGGTTTCTGGCGATCGTAGCGCTGCGCCGGCCCTGGATGGCGTGGTCGATGCAGACCAGCATCGTGCATGCCACCGAATAACGCGCAAGGCGTGACTGGAAACTTCAGCCGGTTGGCGTGTCCGGGACTCCGTTCGCGCCGATCCGGCTGGCCGTGCAAACAGGCAAAAGAAGAATGAACATGGGCATGAAGCGGGAACATGACCAGACCGCACAGCCTGAGGCGGGCGTGTCCGGCGAGACACTGGGCACGCTCCTCAATATGGCTGGCCGTCAACGCATGCTTTCCCAACGCATTGCGCTGCAGGCCATGCTGGCGTTTCAGCAGTTCGAAGGCGCATATGCCGTGGCAAGGGAAGCGCTGCGGGTCTTTTCGGAAAGCCATGCGACGTTGTTACACGGACGCAATGGCTTGCCAGGACTTTTCTCGGCCGCGATACGCGAGGCCTTTTACGGCAGCGGGAACGTCGCGACGAAGATCGACGGTTTCATCAATCGGGCCGCGAGTGTGCTCGATGCGATCGACTGTCAGTCCTCACAGGCTGAAGCGGCGCTCCATGAACTGATCGGCATGGTCGATCCGTTGCTGAACCATCTGCATCAGGTCACATCGGTGTACGAACAGGAAAGCAGGCGAATTGCGCTGGCTCAGAGGAAGGGGCAGCAGGAATTGATCGGCAGAATCAAGGCGATCGCAAAGGAGGCGCACATCGTTTCGTTCAACGGTCAGATTGTGGCGAGCCGCGCGGGCATCGCCGGGCGCGAGTTCGCTGTCGTGGCCGGGGTGATGACCAACATCACCCGCGAGATGGAGAACGTGGTGAGTGTCTTTGCGAAGCGAACCGCGCTGGCGTGACGGACGTGATGGGTTCTATCGTTGATCGATCGCCGGTCTGAATCCCTGGATGGGATGCTTCTCTCGCGTGGACCTCAGTCACGCTCGCCGTCGAGCGAGCGGCACGGTTTCGCGCCTGGCCGGGCTACGCCATGCGGGTTGCGTCCACGATGCCGCGTTTCCTGGCGGGTCCGTCTTGCGCGCAGACCCGCTGGACGCAGGTCCGCTGTGTGTCGTTGACGCGCATCGCTGCCGACGGGAAGCTCGGGCACGTTGATCGGGTCGGCGTCATTTCTGTCGAAGAAATCACGGGCCGTGCCGTTTCCTGAAGCGACGAGCGAATGCTTGTTCATGGCGATCTTCCTTGACGTGTTCGCAGGCCAGCCGTTTGGCATGGCCTGCGCCCTCGCATGTTCGTGTAGCGCTTATCGACCCACCTTAGGCGAGCCCGAAAAAAACGGCGTCCGCTCGTGTCGTGGCACGAGGGGACGCCGTTGTCCTTATGTCTGTTTCTGCCGTCGACCAGTAAGGGACGGTCTGATAACCACACGGGCTGCACCTTTGCCGGCTCGTGTATTACCGAGCCGCTAAAGTACCATATCGGTTCAGCGCGCGAGAACTGGAAAAAAATTCGGCGCGGCAAAAAAGTGGGCCAGACGGGCCTGAAAATATCCGCTAACGCTGCCGGTGCATTGCAGCGCGCCTCAAGCCTTCAGGACGATCGCGTTCAGGTCTTATGCGGCGCCGCTGGCCGTTACCTTGCGCGTGCGCCGCGTGACCGCTGCGGCATCGCCGGCCTTGTGCGCGGCTTCCGCCTCTTCCAGCTGGCGGGTCGCTTCGCCGACGACATTGCGGAACTGCCTCAACGCGGCGAGCGACGCGTCGGGTGGCTGCAAGGCAGACCACAGCACGTCGATGAGCCGCTCCGCGGTAGCTTCGATGTCGGTGCGGCGATTGACGAGCGTCGCGTCCCAGAGCACGTGTTCCATCGGGCCGAACACCATCGATCGCAAGAGCCGCAACGGCATGTCGCGACGAATCTGACCGGTTTCCTGACCGTGCGCGAGCACCCGCATCAGCGGCGCCGTATAGCGCCGTTGCAGGTCGACCAGCGCTTCGCTGAGTTCATGTTGCCGCGAGCGGCCTTCGGATAGCACGAGCGCGCACAACCCTGTGCCGTTCACCAGCATCAGCCGCAAATGCATCCGTACGATGAATGCGAACTGCTGTCGCACGGTGCCGTCGCGCGGCAGGCCGGATTCGATCGCATCGATGATTTCGTCGTACCAGTCGCCAATCACGCGCGCACACAATTCCCGCTTGCCGCGGAAGTAGCTGAACACGGTCGCCTCGGAAATGCCCAGGCGCTGCGCGATTTCGGCTGTGGTCGCGCGCTCGTAGCCTTTCTCGGAGAACACGTCGCGGCCGGTTTGAAGGATTTCCTTCACACGCTGTTGCGACTTGCGTCCGGCTGGCTGGCGGCGCGACAGAGGGCGTTCGGCCTTCGGGGCGGCCATCATATGAGTCAAGGTCAGTTTCTGGAGCGGGAGGATTCCCGTGACGACCATAGTAGCACGGCAGGTCATGGATAAATTCCGCAAAATCCGGATTTGAGTAACACTCAAAAAACCTCTTGACGTATACGTAAATGTGGCGTGAAATTCGCCTTGAACGGTCGTGCCTGGCGGAGGATGATGGGGACGGCCCGAGAAGATCGCTGAGCAACGCTCAGAAGCCGGCTGCCCCAGCGCTCGGGCTGCCGCCAGAGAATTCCAGGAGACATAGATGACCAATCTGCCCGGTTTGCAATTTCCACTTGGTGAAGAGATCGAGATGCTGCGTGACAGCATCGCAGGGTTTGCGGCGAAGGAGATCGCGCCGCGTGCCGGCGAAATCGACCGCACCGATCAATTCCCGATGGACCTGTGGCGCAAGTTCGGTGACCTGGGCGTGCTCGGCATGACCGTCTCCGAAGAATATGGCGGCGCGAACATGGGTTACACGGCGCACATGGTGGCCATGGAGGAAATCTCGCGGGCCTCGGCATCAGTCGGCCTGTCTTATGGCGCGCACTCCAACCTGTGCGTGAACCAGATTCACCGCAACGGCACGGAAGCGCAAAAGCAGAAATATCTGCCGAAGCTCGTGTCGGGTGAACACGTCGGCGCGCTCGCCATGAGCGAGCCGAACGCCGGTTCGGATGTCGTCAGCATGAAACTGCGTGCGGACAAAAAGGGCGACCGTTACGTGCTGAACGGCACCAAGATGTGGATTACCAACGGCCCGGACTGCGACACGCTCGTGGTCTACGCGAAAACCGATATCGAAGCCGGGCCGCGCGGTATCACGGCATTTATCGTCGAAAAGGGCATGAAGGGCTTTTCGGTCGCGCAGAAGCTCGACAAGCTCGGCATGCGCGGCTCGCATACCGGCGAACTCGTGTTCGAGAACGTTGAGGTGCCGGAGGAAAACGTTCTTGGTCAGCTCAATGGCGGCGTGAAGGTGCTGATGAGCGGGCTCGATTACGAGCGCGCCGTGTTGGCCGGCGGCCCGACCGGCATCATGGTCGCGGTGATGGATGCGGTCGTGCCATATATCCACGACCGCAAGCAGTTCGGGCAATCGATCGGCGAATTCCAGTTGATCCAGGGCAAGGTCGCCGATCTGTACACCACGTTGCAGGCATGCCGCGCGTATCTGTATGCGGTCGGCCGTCAACTGGACACCATCGGCGGCGACCATGTCCGCCAGGTTCGCAAGGACTGCGCCGGCGTGATCCTCTACACCGCGGAAAAAGCGACATGGATGGCCGGCGAGGCGATCCAGATTCTCGGCGGCAATGGTTATATCAACGAGTATCCGGTCGGCCGTCTCTGGCGCGACGCGAAACTCTATGAGATCGGTGCGGGCACCAGCGAAATCCGCCGCATGCTGATCGGCCGCGAACTGTTCGCGGAAACGATGTGAGACAGATCACGCTGCGAACGGGAGAGTCACGGCGATGCCGATCATCGAAACAAAGCTGAATCCGCGCTCGGACGATTTCCGGGCCAATGCCGCCGCGCTCGAAGCGCTGGTTGCCGACCTGCGGGCAAAGATCGAGAAACTGTCGCTGGGCGGTGGGCAGGCTGCCCGCGACAAGCACATATCGCGCGGCAAGCTGTTGCCGCGCGAGCGCATCGCGCAACTGCTCGATCCGGGTACGCCGTTTCTCGAACTGTCGCAACTCGCGGCGTTCGGCATGTATCACGACGATGCGCCCGGCGCGGGTGTCATCACAGGTATCGGGCGCATTGCCGGGCAGGAATGCATGATCGTCTGTAACGACGCGACGGTGAAGGGCGGAACCTACTATCCCGTCACCGTGAAGAAGCACGTGCGCGCCCAGGAAATCGCGGCGGAAAACCGTTTGCCCTGCGTGTATCTGGTCGATTCCGGCGGCGCTAACCTGCCGAATCAGGACGACGTGTTTCCCGACCGCGATCACTTCGGTCGCATTTTCTACAACCAGGCGAACCTGTCGGCGGCGGGCATTCCGCAGATCGCCGTCGTGATGGGGTCGTGCACGGCCGGCGGCGCATATGTGCCCGCAATGAGCGACGAGTCGATCATCGTCAAGAACCAGGGCACGATTTTTCTCGGCGGCCCGCCGCTCGTGAAGGCGGCCACGGGCGAAGTTGTGACGGCCGAGGACCTTGGCGGCGGGGATGTGCATACCCGTCTGTCGGGCGTCGTCGATCATCTGGCGCAAAACGACGCACACGCGCTCGCGATTGCGCGCAGCATAGTCGGCAATCTGAATCGCGCGAAGACGGTGCCGGTCACCTTGCAGGAGCCGAAGCCGCCGCGCTACGACGTCAAGAGCCTGTACGGCGTGATACCCGTCGACACGCGCAAGCCATTCGATATCCGTGAAGTCATCGCCCGCATCGTCGACGATTCCGCGTTCGACGAGTTCAAGGCGCGCTATGGCACCACGCTGGTTTGCGGCTTCGCGCATATCTGGGGGCATCCGGTCGGCATCATCGCGAACAACGGGATTCTCTTTTTCCGAGTCCGCGTTAAAGGGCACGCACTTCATCGAGCTGTGCTGCCAGCGCAAGATCCCACTCATCTTCCTGCAGAACATCACTGGCTTCATGGTGGGCCGCAAATACGAAAACGAAGGCATCGCACGTAACGGCGCCAAGATGGTGACCGCGGTTGCGACGGCGAAGGTGCCGAAGTTCACGGTGATCATCGGCGGCTCGTTCGGTGCGGGCAACTACGGCATGTGTGGCCGTGCGTATTCACCGCGTTTCCTGTGGATGTGGCCGAATGCGCGCATTTCGGTGATGGGCGGTGAGCAGGCCGCGTCGGTGCTCGCGACCGTCAAGCGCGACGGCATCGAGGCGAAAGGCGGCGCGTGGACGGCGGAGCAGGAAGAAGCGTTCAAGAAGCCGATTCGCGATCAATACGAACATCAGGGTCACCCGTATTACGCCAGCGCGCGCTTATGGGACGACGGCGTGATCGATCCGGCGCAAACGCGCGATGTGCTCGGTCTGGGTCTTTCGGCGGCCATGAATGCACCGATCGAAGAGACGCGCTTCGGCGTGTTCAGAATGTGACGCAGGCGCAGGAGGCAAGGAACATGCAATACGAGAACCTGAGTGTCACGTTCGCCGGGCAGGTGGCAACTGTCACACTGAATCGCCCGGAAGTGCGTAACGCGTTCAACGAAGGGATGATCGCGGAACTTACCGTCGCATTCGAAGCGCTAAACGATCGTGACGATGTTCGCGCGGTCGTGCTGGCGGCGAATGGCAAGGCGTTCTGCGCAGGCGCGGATCTGAACTGGATGAAGAAGATGGCCGGCTTCTCCGACGAGGAGAACCGTGCGGATGCGCTGCGTCTTGCGAACATGCTGAGCGCAATCTATCGGTGCGGCAAGCCCGTCATCGCCAAGGTCAGTGGGGACGCGTACGCGGGCGGCATGGGTCTCGTCTGCGCATGCGACATCGTCGTGGCTGTGGATACGGCGCGATTCTGTCTGTCCGAAGCGCGCCTCGGCCTGATTCCCGCGACGATCGCGCCGTACGTGATCCGCGCGCTGGGCGAGCAGGCTTCGCGCCGTTACTTCATTACTGCGGAGCAGTTCGATTGCGCGACGGCGCTGCGTCTCGGCCTTGTAAGCGAAGCCGTGGCTGCGGATCAACTCGACGCCACGGTGCAGCAGCTTGCCGACACGCTCTGCGCGAATGGCCCACATGCGGTGCGCGAATGCAAGCAGCTCGTGCAGGACGTAGCGGGCTGGCCGCTCGATGCCGGGCTGATCGAAGACACCGCAGTGCGCATCGCACGCGTGCGTGCGGGCGCGGAAGGCCGCGAAGGCGTCGCGTCGTTCCTCGAAAAGCGTACGCCTCTCTGGCGCAACTGATGCGCGTGACACCGCGCGTCCCACGACATACAGCAGATAGAACAGCACGAGAGCGAGACACCTCATGTTCAACAAGATCCTGATTGCGAACCGGGGCGAGATTGCGTGCCGCGTCGCCGCAACCTGCAAGCGGCTTGGCATTGCAAGCGTTGCGGTGTATTCCGATGCAGACGCGAACGCCAAGCACGTCGCGGCGTGCGACGAAGCCGTGCATATCGGCGGCTCGACGGCAACGGAAAGCTATCTGCGTATCGAGCGCATCATCGAGGCCGCACTCGCGACCGGTGCGCAGGCCGTGCACCCCGGCTACGGCTTTCTTTCGGAAAACGAGGACTTCGCGCACGCCTGCGAAAAGGCGGGCATCGTTTTCATTGGACCACCGGTCGAGGCCATCGCCGCGATGGGTTCGAAAGCGGCCGCCAAGGCGTTGATGCATGCGGCGGCGGTACCGCTCGTGCCAGGCTATCACGGCGACGATCAGGACCCTCTACTGCTGCAGCGCGAAGCCGACAGGATCGGCTATCCGGTGCTGCTCAAGGCGAGTGCGGGCGGCGGCGGCAAGGGCATGCGCGTGGTCGAGCGCAGCGAGGACTTCGCGGCGGCGCTTGCGTCGTGCAAACGTGAAGCCGCCAGCAGCTTCGGCAACGATCGCGTGCTGATCGAAAAATATCTGACCCGGCCGCGTCACGTTGAAGTGCAGGTGTTCGCCGATCGTCACGGCGGCGCGGTGTGGCTGTTCGATCGCGACTGCTCGGTGCAACGCCGGCATCAGAAGGTGCTGGAAGAGGCGCCGGCGCCTGGCCTTACGAGCGAGTTGCGTCGCGCGATGGGCGAAGCGGCAGTGGCCGCGGCTCGGGCAGTGAATTACGTCGGCGCGGGTACCGTCGAGTTCATCATGACGGGTGGCGCGTTCTACTTCATGGAGATGAACACGCGGCTGCAGGTCGAGCACCCGGTTACTGAAATGGTGACGGGCCAGGATCTGGTGGAATGGCAGTTGCGCGTCGCGGCGGATGAAACGCTGCCGCTCACTCAAAGCCAGCTGCGCATCGAAGGTCATGCAATCGAAGCGCGCATCTATGCCGAACATCCGGCGCGCGGCTTTCTGCCGTCGACCGGAACGCTCAAGCACCTGCGCATGTCGGCTGGCGTTGAGTTCAGCCTGGGCGAGGTGGGCTTGCGCGCGCCCGTGCGGATCGACAGCGGCGTGCGCGAAGGCGATACGATCACACCGTTCTACGATCCGATGATCGCGAAGCTGATCGTTCATGGCGCGACGCGTGAAGATGCGCTGGCGCGAATGAGTCGCGCATTGCGTCAATGCGAAGTGGTCGGACCGCATACGAACGTGGAATTTTTGCAGCGGATCGTGACGAGCGAGCCCTTCTCGACGGCCGATCTCGATACCGGGCTGATCGAGCGTCATTACGATGCGTTGTTTGCGCCGGTGCAAAAGCCGTTCAAGGAAGCGCTGGCGCTCGCGTGCGGGGCATTGCTCACCCGCGAGGGCGGCACGGCTCACGGTGCGTCGCCGTGGGACGCGCTGTCGCACTGGCGACTGAACAGCGGCTACACGCAGACGCTGGCATGGCGCGACATCGATAGCGAAACAGCCTTCGCGGTCACGTTCGCTCGCGAGGGCGCGACGCAGACGCTGGAATACGCCGGACATCGCGATGCTTTTACGTGGTGGAGTGCCAAAGGCGCGCATGAATTCGGCGCGACCATCGGCGATACACATGTGACAGGGCGCGTGTTTATCGATGGCGATACGTTTCACGTGTTCTGCGGCGGCGCAGCGCTCGCGTTCGAATGGCAGAACCTGCTCGCCCACGCGGCCGACGCCGAGCACGGAGAAGGGCGTCTTACCGCACCAATGCCTGGCAAGGTGATCGCGGTGCTGGTGGAACCGGGTGCCGTGGTGGAGAAGGGCGCGCCGCTCATCGTGATGGAAGCGATGAAGATGGAGCACACGATCGGCGCGCCGGCAGCGGGAAAGGTGGCCGAGGTGTTGTATGCCGTCGGCGATCAGGTTGCCGACGGTGCGCAGTTGCTCGTGATGGAAGTGGGCTGAACGACCACGCGTGTCAGACGAGGCGCGCGTAGCCGGCGGCGAGCGCCTCGTCTTGCAGTTGTTCGATGCGCGCGTAGTCTGCGAGCGTGAGCGTCGAAAAGCCCTTCAAACGGAGACGTTCCGCGCGCACGGGGTCCGCTTTGCGTGCCTCTTCGAGTGCTGTGCGCAGAGCCTCGATCATTGCCGGCGGCACCTCTCTCGCCGCAATCAGCGGCAATCCCGGCGAAGTCGATGTCCAGCCGATTTCGCGGACGGTCTGCGCCAGTTCCGGTAGTGCGTCGCGTACAAACGCCATCGTCACGCAGTCGATCGCGGCGATATCCGCGCGAGCGTCCGCAACCGCCCTCAGCGAAGCGAGATGCGAACCGGTGCGAATGGTTTCAGCGAAGAATGAGCCGTTGCGTGAAAACGGGGCAACGCTATGCCGCAGCGCGTTCATGCCGCTATTCGAATCGTCCTGGTTATAGGCTGCCCGCGCGCCACGAAAATCTTCGATCGCTTCGCCCGTCGCGCCTGCGCACGTGACCAGCACGCTCGAATAATTCGCGCCCACGCAGCCAGGCGTATCGAAGTGAGGTGTCGCGATCAACTGCACGCGCTCACACAATCCCCGCATCAGCGGATAACCACAGGTTTGCGAAATCAGGAGATCGGGGCGTCGCCAGAAGGTGACCAGATCGTCGCCGGGATCGACGATGCGCGTCTGTGGCGCGGCCTCGTGCAGCACGTCGGCCAGCAGGCTGCACCAGTCGGCAGCGAGTGCGGGCGTGACGTTGTACATCGGTAGCGCGGCGATCCAGTTCATGCAGGCGATTCTGGCACATCTGCCGACGAGGCGCGTGCTTCCGGCATTGCTGATGGCGGCGTTTGCAACGAGCGTCGATGAATCGACGCTCGCCGGGTGCATGGGCACACCATTGGCAAACGGATGGACGACTTATGTGGCAGGCTTCAGCGCGTAACGTCCAACCCATTCGCCGTAGCCCATAATCACTATAGCGGCACCTACGTTCGAGGAACTGTCCGCCTCTACGAGCGCGTGAAGGCAGAGACAGGTCGCATCGATGTGCTGTTCGTCAATGCCGGCGGCGAGCCGGTCAATGTTGGACCGGGTGCGGCCAGTTAAAGTCCGTCGACGTGTCGACCAAAATTGACGACAATGTTCCCAGGGAACGAATGCGAGTCGTGCTCCGTCGTCGGAGACGCCGCTGAATCTGAAAGGAACCATGAGACGGCTATTCCTCGCTGCGCTTGCAGCCACCTCTTTCGTGACTTGCGTTCATGCGCAAAGTCACGCGTCCGGCCCGCTCTTCACACCTGGGGGTAAATTGCAATTCGTGCGTGTCGACCGCGATTTCGAGGGGATGCTCGACAAGGAAATTTTCGATCGCTTCAGCGCAAGCACCCTCACGCATTTCGATGATGTCGGCAACGCAAATGACAGCGTCACGCGCACGCTCGTGCAGACTGACTCCGGGCCGGTGCTGTACGACTTTCGCCACCATCCGCCACTGGTGCAACGCTTGGGTAAGCGTATGACGGTCAAGCGCGTATTCTGGCAAGGCGATGAAGTTGTGATGCAAAGCTCGCAAGGCTGGTTCCGATTCAAAGGCGGCGTCCTGACGAAGCTGCAGTCGTCTAAGACGACGTACCATTGACTACGCGCGCACCCCGATCACACGAACCAGCAATGACATAGGTCGCCTCGGTGCGCACGCCGTTGACTTTTTCCAGGTCGCCTTGACCTCTTGTGGGGCGAGCTGAGCCCGTCGTCGTGGGACCGGGTCTGGCCAGCCTCGGCTGTTGACCCGCGCTGATACACGGACATTCGACCGTCGCCTCCGCATAAGTAACGGACATACGCGCGCCGATGATGTCCGTCGAGTCGTCGGCCGTTGCCCGTCCTACTGCAACTTCGCTATCTTCCCATCTGATCCACTTATCGACGCGGTATTGCAGCAGGTCGTCGCAAACGTTCCCTGCGAGGACCTGAGGATATTCGCCTTGGCCTTGATTGACGGGGCTTCGAGTGGGATTCCTGCCTTGCAGAGCGAGACATGGAACAGCAAAAAAGGCGGACGTTTTCGTCATTGCATCTGGTTAACCCGCCCCTTTGAAATCCGAGGCCGCCTGGGTACCTTCCGTCTCAGTCGGCGGTTCGAGCTCCTGGCTAAATGCCGAATGTTCGATCCAGCTCCCCGCACACCGGAGGCATGACATGCCTTGCGACGGAAGTGCTCGTTGTTCGTGCGAGCGTCCGATACCCCGGCAATGTTCAAACAACAACGGGAACTCAGAGGCACGACCATCCCGGTGGGCGATACGCACGTTTGTTTAACAAAGGTCTTGCGCAGGTAGTTATAGACCACGGTATTTAGTCGGTAACTTCAGTTTATTCGAGGAGAGCAGTCATGGGTGGAGATTTCAGCGCGAGCGGGAATGATGTCAACCAAGGCTTGGTGCCGGCGGTTTCGGACAAACCCGGTCTCAACGTGACCATTCGTGCGGGAGTGATCGGCGGACTCGCTGGGGCAGTGTGCATCTGGATTTACGAGGCTCTTATCTGGGTAGGCGCTCAGCACTTGATGCCCCTGGCAGGCATTCCGCGTAATGCAACAGGCCTTGTGTTCGGCAAGGCGGTGCAGGATTCGCTCGGTGTATGGGCGTATTTTCTTGGCACCGGCATTCACTTTTTCTTCTCGATTGCATGGGGCATCCTGTTTGCGATGATCTGGCCGTATTTCCGCCGGCGCGGGTATGAAGCGACGTTCGTGGCGTTGTTTTACGCCATGTTCGCGTGGATCGTGATGCATGTGGCAATCATAATCGCTGGCGATAACCACCCCAATTACTATGACCCCGTCGTGATCATTGGTGGATTCATGTCTCACTTCTGCTTCACGGTTACGCTTGCCCTCATCGTGAAAAGAATGCTGGCTCCGGTCACGCCCGAAACGTCGGCACGATAAGCAAAGGCATGCCTTCGGATCGCACTTCGTGACGGCGTGATGATGTAGTGACGTCATGGGAGAGAAACGCCATCTAGCGCTTGCGCACGCTGCGGCCTTGACACCTGCACTTTATGCCAGAGCGATGACGCTTCCCGTGGCGCCAGCCATCGTGACCGAAGTTGCGCTTGCCCGTCATGTATCAGGTGTTGGGGCTCGACTAGCGGTTTAGATGAGTCGTTTGAAGGAGTACAGGAATGGCACGGATCATTGGAGGTATCGCCGCCTCGCACACACCCACCATCGGTTTCGCTTTCGACAAGAACAAGCGCGACGATCCTGTCTGGGCACCCATCTTCGAAAATTTCGCACCGTTGGCTGACTGGCTCGCTGAAAAGCAACCTGACGTGATTCTGATCATCTACAACGATCATGTCACTTCGTTCTTCTTCGATCACTATTCAGCGTTCACGCTAGGCGTCGGGCCAGAGTGGCACGTCGCGGACGAAGGCGGCGGCGCCCGTGATCTTCCCCCGATCAAGGGGCATCCGGAGTTGGCCGCGCACATTGGGAACTCGCTCATGACCGATGAGTTCGACATGTCCTTCTTTCAGAACAAGGCGCTTGATCACGGCTGCTTTTCGCCCTTGTCCATGCTTTGCCCGCATAAGCCCGAGTGGCCCGTGAAACTGGTGCCGCTGCAGATGGGCGTGCTGCAATTGCCGGTCCCGAGTGCGCGCCGCTTCTACAAGCTTGGGCAAGCGCTAAGACGCGCAATCGAAAGCTATCCGGAGGATCTTAAAGTCGCGATCCTCGCAACGGGTGGCCTGTCACACCAGGTGCATGGAGAGCGAGCCGGATTCAACAACACGGAATGGGACCAGCGCTTTCTCGATCTCTTTGAGCGCGACCCCGAGCAGCTGGCCGCGATGACTCTCGCCGAATACGCCGAGCTGGGCGGATATGAGGGCGCGGAAGTGGTCATGTGGCTCACGATGCGCGGTGCGCTGTCGGCCAACGTCGTGTGCAAGCATCGCAGCTACTACCTGCCATCGATGGCAGGTATCGCGACCGCAATCTACGAAGGGGAAGATGGGGATACGAACCCTGCGATCGTCGAGCGCCACCGGCGGCAGATGGCGAATGAGCTGGCCGGTGCCGAGAAGCTCGATGGTACGTATCCCTTCACTATCGAGCTTGCGGTGAAGGCGTACCGGATCAACAAATACCTGCATCGGATGGTGGAGCCCAGTCATCGTGAAGCCTTTTTGCGCGATCCCGAGGCCAGCTTCGCGGCGGCTGGTTTGACCGCGGAGGAGCAGGACCTGATCCGCCGACGCGACTGGCGCGGCCTGCTGCATTACGGCGTGATCTTCTTCATGCTCGAGAAGCTGGGGGCAGTGACCGGAGTGTCGAACCTGCACATCTACGCCACCATGCGCGGGGAAACGCTGGAAGCCTTCCAGCGCACGCGAAACGCACCCGGCGCGCTGTATTCGGTGGCAGGCAAAACAGCCGGGAAACTTGATTGGGACAGTAGTGCAGATACACAAAAGAGCTGACGAGCGGATCGAGCGCCCCGGTGCTTGCGCGCCGGGCGCCGTCCAGGTCGAGCAAGACGCATGGCAAGCGGGAAGAGGGCGGTCATGCCAGAACACCAACGCAAGGAGACAGGAGAAAGCTGATGACAAGTGGAAAAATGATTGATATCAAGGCCTTTATTGACGATCGACCGATCTCGCCTTACCAGTGGCTACTGGTAGCGCTATGTTTTCTCGTGGTGATTACCGATGGCATGGATGTGGCCATCATGGGTTTTGTAGCGCCATCGATCATTCACGACTGGGGGATTTCGCGCCCCGCGTTCGGTCTGGTGATGAGCGCCGCGCCGATTGGTCTGGTGATCGGCGCCCTGGCGGCAGGACCCGCTTCCGATCGTGCTGGGCGAAAGGGCGTATTGATTACATCGGTTTTCCTCTTTGGCGTTTTTACGATTGCAACGGCATTTACCCAGACGCCGATGGCGATGGCCTTGTTGCGACTGCTGACCGGCATCGGTTTGGGTGCCGCCATGCCTAACACGACGACGCTGCTGTCGGAATATGCGCCGCAACGCAAGCGCTCGCTGTTGATCACGATCATGTTCACCGGCTTCAACCTGGGATCGGCCCTGATCGGTTTTGCTGCCGGTTGGCTCATTCCCGTAGAGGGCTGGCGTTCGGTGTTGATTTTCGGTGGCGCCCTGCCGCTGGCGTTGATTCCATTGCAACTGTGGCTGCTGCCGGAGTCGGCCCGACTGCTGGCAGTGCGCGGAGCACCGGACGCGCGTATCGGCGCTGTCCTGGGCCGGGTGTGCGGCGAGCGGTTTTCCGGCGATGAGGTGTTCGTCTCCAACGAACCGCCATTGCCCACGCGCAAGCCAATTGGCGTGCTGTTCTCGCATGGGTACGGCCTGATGACCGTGGCACTTTGGGTCACCTATTTCATGGGCCTGCTCGTCATTTATCTGCTGACCGGCTGGCTGCCTACGCTGATGAAGGACGCCGGCCTGAGCGTCACCACGGCGGCCAACACCACGGCAATGTTCCAGATCGGCGGAACGATTGGCGCAATCCTCGTCGGCTGGCTCATGGACAAGGTCCGGCCGGCCCCCGTGATCAGTGCTGCCTATGTCGGCGGCGCCCTCTGCGTGCTCGGCTTGGGATGGATTGGCGCCTTGTCCTCGTCGCTCACCTTGCTGGTTTTCGCCGCGGGCTTCTGCATGAGCGGTGCGCAGACGGGGTTGAACGCCTTCGCACCGGGCCGGTACCCGACGGTCGCGCGCGCGACCGGGGTTAGCTGGATGCTCGGCATGGGCCGCTTCGGCAGCATCTTTGGGTCCGCCATCGGCGGAGCGCTGCTCGGGCTCGGCTGGCAATTTGGCGCGATTCTGGCAATGCTGGCTATCCCCGCTACGCTGGCTGGGATCGCTATCTTGCTGGCCCAGCGCACAAAAGCTGGCGAGGCTGCTCCGCAACCAAACGCGGCACATTAAGGGAGTCGGCGCGGGTGGCACCGCGCCGACAACCGGATCAGTTCTTGGGAGAGGCGATGATCATCGACATCCATGGCCATTACACCACCGCGCCGAAAGCGCTGGAGACGTGGCGCAACCGCCAGATTTCGAGCATCGGGAACCCGTCCGCGACGTGTCTACCCGCGCCTCGATGCAGCGCTCAAAACGAAAGGTAATTGATCATGTATGAACTCGGAGTCGTATATCGAAACATTCAGCGCGCGGATCGCGATACGGCCACCAGACTTGGCGCGCTCGGGTCCGCGACTGTTCACGAGGCGATGGGGCGCGTGGGCCTGATGAAGCCCTATATGCGCCCGATCTATAACGGCGGGCAGGCGGGCGGCACCGCCGTCACAGTCCTGCTGCAACCGGGCGACAACTGGATGCTGCATGTGGCGGCCGAGCAGATCCAGCCAGGCGACGTCGTCGTTGCGGCGGTCACGGCCGACAGCACGGACGGCTATTTCGGCGACCTGCTGGCGACGAGCTTCAAGGCCCGCGGAGCCCAGGGACTGGTAATCGATGGTGGCGTGCGCGATGTGAGTGTGCTGGCCGACATGAACTTCCCGGTATGGAGCAAGGCGATCTCCTCCAAAGGGACCGTCAAGGCGACGCTGGGTTCCGTGAACATACCCGTGATATGCGCTGGGGCGCTGGTGACGCCGGGCGATGTCATCGTGGCGGACGACGACGGTGTGGTCGTGGTGCCTGCGGCCTCGGCGCGGAAGGTTTTGGAAAAGGCAGCCGCGCGCGAAGCCAACGAAAGCGGGAAGCGCGCGAAGCTGGCCGCCGGCGTGCTCGGTCTGGATATGTACAACATGCGCGAACCGTTGCAACAAGCTGGACTGCGCTATATCGATTGAAAAGGGCAGCAACCATGGTCACGGGTCAAACCATCAATGAACCGATCACCGGCATCTCTTCGATGTCCACCCGCAACGTGCTTGCCGATCTGGTTGAAGAGTATGAGCGGCTGTCGGGGCAGCAGGTGGTCGTCGAGTCGGTCGGGGGCGTTGAGGCTGCCCGGCGCGTCCAGCACGGGGAGCCGTTCGATTTTGTCGTACTTGCAGCCGACGCGATCGATCGGCTGGCCGCCGCTGGCCGAGTCGATCCGCGCAGTCGGGTCGACCTGGCCCGTTCGGGCGTGGCAATTGCGGTGGCGGCCGGGGCACCGCGACCCGACATCGGCACTGAAGCCGCAGTTCGCGACGCCATTCTGGCCGCGCGCAGCATCGGCTATTCGACGGGTCCGAGCGGTTCGCACCTGACTCGCCTGTTCGAGCGCTGGGGCATCGCCGAGACAATCGCGCCGCCCATCGTGCAGGCGCCCCCCGGCGTGCCGGTGGGCACGCTCGTCGCGCGCGGGGAGGTCGAGCTAGGTTTCCAGCAACTGAGCGAATTGATGCACTTGCAAGGCATTGAGGTCATCGGCTCTCTGCCGGTTGAGATCCAGGTCGTTACCGTCTTCACGGCTGCCATCTGCACGGCATCCGCGCGGCATGAAGCCGCGAAGGCGCTGCTCTCCTTTCTGGCCTCACCCAAGGCTGACTCCGCCAAGCGTGGTCACGGTATGGAGTCGGCATGATGCCGTCACTTCGGATAGAGCAGAGCGCGCACTTCTGAGATGTCGTCCTGCAATTCCTGAGCGAGCTTCGGCCTGCCGAAAAACCGCTGGTACTCCGGAGTCTGCTGCACCAGCATTTCGAATCCCGCATGGGCGGGAACGAGGTGCAGTAAGACAGGCGCGCATGGCGTCTACTGCTCCACGCTGGCACCGGTTAGGGCTCGTACCCGGCTTTCATCGGCGGCGAGCGTGCCCGCGTCTCCCGAGTAGACGATGCCGCCATCGTCCAGCACGTAAGCATCATCGGCGATCTCGAGACTCATGCGTGCGTTCTGCTCCACCAGCAATACCGAAATCCCATCACCGCGCATCTGCGACACGACTCGAAACACCTCCCGAACGATCAGCGGGGCCAGACCTTGCGATGGCTCATCGAGAATGAGCAGCCGGGGATTGAGCAGGAGTGCGCGGGCAATCGATAGCATCTCCTGTTCGCCGCCGGACAGCAGGCGCCCGCGACTGAACCTGCGCTCGGCGAGGCGTGGAAACAGCTCGTAGATTCGTGCGATCGTCCATGGTCCGCCGCGCTCCAACGGGACCATCAGATTTTCCTCGACGCTGAGATTGGCGAAGATTCTTCGCCCCTCGGGCACGTAGCCGACGCCGCTCGCGGCGATCTGGAAGGTCGGCCAGCGCGTGGTATCCGCGCCGAAAATCGTCACACACCCCTGGCGTGCGGGCGTCAAACCCACGAGGGTACGCAAGGTCGTGGTCTTGCCGGCTCCATTGCGACCGAGCAGTGCCGTGATCCGGCCTTCCGCAACCTTCAGGCTCACGCCATGCAGGATATGGCTCTTGCCGTAGTAGGTATGCAGCCCTTCGGCGGTCAGTGCGGCGCTCATGCTGTGTTACCCAGATAGGCGGCCTGTACGGCCTCGTTGGAAGCGATCTCAGCTGGCGAGCCTTCGGCGAGGAGGCCGCCCTGATCGAGCACCGTGATTCGATCGGCGAGATGGAAGACCACGCGCATGTCATGCTCGATCAGCACGATGGTGAAATTGCCGCCGCTGTGCAGGCGGCGCACGAGCTGCGTAATCTCGTGAGTCTCCTGATCGCCCATGCCGGCGGTGGGCTCGTCGAGCAGCAGGAGGCGCGGCCGCAGCGCCAGCGCCATGGCGATCTCGGCAACCCGCTGGTCACCGTGCGGCAGCTCGCCGACCAGCCGGTGCGATTTGCCAGCAAGACCCGTGAGCTCAAGCGTCTCTTCGATGTGACGACGAACCCGCGCCCGCCCGGTGCTGCTGATCCACGGGCGCAGGCGAAAGCCCTCCGTCACCTCCGCACTGATGCGCACGTTCTCGAATACGGTCAGTTCAGGAAAAATCTCGGTGATCTGGAACGTGCGGGCGATGCCGGCCGCAACGCGCCGATACGCAGGAAGCGCCGTGATGTCGAGTCCGTCGAACACGATCGTTCCCACGCTAGGTGGGAAAAAGCCGCTGATGAGATTGAAAAATGTGGTCTTGCCGGCGCCGTTCGGCCCAATGACAGCGCGCAGCTCGCCCTTCTCGACCGTGAGCGATACGTCGCGCACCGCGGTCAGGCTGCCAAAGCGCTTGCTGACGCGCCTGACTTCGAGCACGCTCATGAGTCGCTCCTGCGCTGAATGAAGCCGAGCAGCCCGCGCGGGAAAAACAGCACGATTGCGACGAACAGCATGCCGACGAACGACATCCAGTTGACCGTGATGCTCGAAAGATAATCCTGCAGCACGACGAATACCGCGGCGCCGAGCAGCGGCCCCCACAAGCTGCGCATGCCGCCCATCACCGCCATCATCACGAAATCGCCCGACTGGCTGTAGTGCAGCCCGCGCGGATCGGCGAAGTTGTTCAGGAGAGCGTAGAGCGCACCGGCGAACCCCATGAAGAAACAGGACAGCGTGAAGGCGATCCAGATGTGCCAATCGACGGGAATGCCGAGAAAGCGCGCACGCCGCTCATTTTCGCGGATTGCGATCATGGTGCGCCCGAACGGGGAGCGCAGGATGAAGCCCATCACGCCGATCGCCAACGCAAGGCAAAACAGCACGAAGTAGTAGAACGCGTTTGCGTTCGACAGGATGTCGATGCGGGCGACGCCGAGATCGAGCGGCTGGCGTGAAAAGCCGCGCAACCCGTCGTCGCCGCCGGTGACGGCGCTCCATTGAAAGGCGATGTAGTAGAAGACCTGCCCGAACGCGATGGTGACCATGGCGAAGTAGACGCCGCGTCGCCGTGCGATGAGCGCGCCCAGCAGCGTGCCGGCAATGCCGCCGAGCAGCGTGCCGCACAGCAGCGCGAGCGGTGTGCTCGGCGCGATAAACTTCAGCGCGAGGCCGGCGCCATAGGCGCCGAGTCCGAAATACGCCGCGTGTCCGAAGGACAGCACGCCGGTGAAGCCGAGCAGGAAGTTGACCGACATGGCTGCCAGTCCGAGCACGAGCACGCGCGTGCCGAGCGCGGTGTAGCCGCCCAGCAACGGCATCCAGTAGGGCGCGAGCAGGAGCGTTGCCCAGAGCGCCGCGATGACGACCAGCCGGGGAGCGTGGGGGTATGTGCTCATGTCATCATGCCTTCTTCGCCGAGCAGGCCGCGCGGGCGGATCAGCAAGACCACGGCCATCAGCACGTACATGATGGCCTCGCTCGCCGCAGGGAGGAACACGGCGGTGATGCCGGAAGCGACGCCGATCAGCAAGCCGCCGAGCAGTGTACCGGTGAGGCTGCCAACCCCGCCGACGATGATGGCGATGAAGCTCGGCATCAGGAGGCCGGTTCCCATTGTCGGCTCCAGCCCGAGCTGGCCCGCGGCGAGCACGCCGCTCAGACCGGCGAGAAAGATGCCGACGGCGAAATTGAGTGCGCGCAGCCTGCCCACGTTGATGCCAAGCGCCGCGACGGTCTCGAGGTCGAGCGTGCCGGCGCGGATGCGTATGCCGAGCCGGCTGTAGCGCAAAAGCATGAAGAGCAGTGCAACGGCGACGGTCACGGTGCAGACCATGAACAGGCGGTAGCCGGTGATGAAGAAGAACTCGTTGCTCAGGGGCCGCGCCAGCACGGGCGGGATGGTCACGGGCTTGCCCTGCGCACCCCAGATGGAACGGGTGCCGTCCTCGATCATGAAGGCGAGGCCGAACGTCAGCAACAGACTGTAGAGCGGATCGCGCCCGTAGACTCGCCGGATGAGTACCCGCTCGACGGCGAGACCGATGACGGCCGTGCATATTGGCGCGATCAGCAATGCACCCCAAAACCCGACATACGGCGTGATCGTATAGGCAATGTAGCCGCCGATCACGAGAAAGCCGCCATGGGCGAAGTTGATCACGTTGCTCAGGTTGAGAATGAGCGACAGGCCAAGCGCCATCAGCACGTAAAACGCTCCGATGATCAGCCCGTTGGTGACGTTGAAAAGGAGTAGTTGAGTCATCGGCCGCTCATGTCCTGACGCAACCCATGCACGCGCCGCGTCGGGCAGCCTGGGCCGCTGTGTTGCCACGCATGCGTGGCAGGTTCGTGGCAACGGTTTCCGGCATTACCGCGCGGACATCGTCCTCGGGATCAGGCCGGCCACTGCAGCTGGCAGCCGGTCGCAGCCTCGGGCGGGGCAGTCTTGTCGCCGGCGACCACGCGCTCGACGCGAAACAGATCCTCTGGGTCGCCCGCCGGCTGAGACAGCGCTTCGCCGACGAACGAAGAGGTCATCAGCTGGTGGTCTCCCTTGCGGTAGTAGCACTTGTTGGGCTGCAGCTTGACGTCGTCCGCGAGTTCGAACCCGCCGAGCGCCTCGGCGAGCTTTTTCGCATCGAGGCTCTTTTCCTTATTGGCGACCGCGGCGAGTGTATGAACCGACGTGTAGCCAAACCAGTGGCGTGCGGTGGGGACTTTGCCGCCATTCATCTTGCGGATGTCGGCGACGAACTTCTCGACGCCCGGAACACCCGGCTGCTTCCAGTACCACTCGAACATCCAGATGCCGACGCGCGCCTCCGGCGGCATCGCCTCGAGCGATTCGAGCTCCTGCTGAAGCCCGGCAACGTGGATCTGCTTTCCAATGCCGAACTGCGCGATCTGCTTCAGGCAGTTGACCATGTCGGAACCTTGCGGCAGCACCAGCAGAACATCGGGGTTGGCTGCGCGCGCCTTGATCAGGTACGCGGAGAAATCGGTCGTGCCGAGCGGCGTGAGTTCGTTGCCGGTCATCGTGCCGCCGAGCCTTTGCAAATCCCCCAGCGCGGCCTTTTGCAGCGTATGACCGAAGGCGTAGTCCGGGGTAATGAAATGCCACTTCTTGCCATACCTGGTGAAGAGGAGGTCGGCGACCGCGTTGGCCTCCATGCTTGTCGTATTGCAGACGCGAAAGACGTTCCACTTGCAATCGCTGCCGGTGATCGTGTCGGTGTGGCCGCCCGAGACGATGTGCAACACCTTCTTCTCGTTGCTGACCTGGGCGATGGCCTGAGCGATGCCGGAATTCACGTCCCCGATCAGAAACGTGACCTGATCACGATCGATCAGCTTGCGCGCCTTCTGCACGCCAGTGCCGACGTCGTTCGCCGAGTCTTCTACCAGCAGCTCGATGGGGCGCCCGAGAATGCCGCCGTTGGCATTGACCTGTTGCACGGCGAGCCTGGCGCCCGTCACTTCATTCTGTGCGACTGCAGCATAAACGCCGGTCATCGGATCGACCATGCCGATGCGCAGCGGTGTCTCGCCACGTGCCTTGATGATGAAGGGCGAGGCGAGCTGCAACGCTGCAGCAGCAGCGGCCCCCTTGAGCACCGTGCGACGACTGACGGCGCGGATATGACCCGGACTTTTCATAGGGGTTCTCCCTGATTTTTTTACGTCGAACCGGTCAAACGCCTGAATCCTGAACCGAAGCTTGAGCATCCTCGGTCAGCTCAATCTTGATCTTGTTGGAGGGGATCCACAAGTCCTCCTTATGGCGCTTCGGAGTTCGGGTAACCGTAGTGTTCACGAGCACGCTTCGGTCGACGGTACACCGGCTTGCATGGATCGATCGCTCCATGACACCGCTCAAGACAGACTCGAGACTATGCTTCTGATATTCCGAGGAGAAGCGTATGCGCGGCACTGAGTACCCAATAGCCAAAAGCGCGGCCGTACAAAGCTTGATCCAGCGGTTGCTTTCGTGGCTTTGTTTCACTTTGCTGATGATTCCCGGTGCGGCGCCAGGGATGGATTTCAGCATCTCCTACCAACCACAACTAAAGCTGAAAATGGTTGTCGGTGAAGGGAGGATTCAGGACGGTGACGCGGAGAAGTTTCTGGCGCTCGCCAGGACGGCCGACCGTGATGACGAAGGACTCGTTATCCTCGTTTTAAATAGTCCAGGAGGGAATGTTGAAGCCGCTTTCCGGGTCGTTGACGCAATGGATAAAGTACGCGTCTATACAGCAGTTCCCGATAAATTCAAGTGCGCGTCCGCTTGCGCTTCTATCCTGTTCGCTTCCGGGGAACGCCGAAGTGTCTTCGGGACTGGGCTGCTCGGTTTTCACAGTTGCTACCGGCGCGACGGGCGAACCTCCACCGAGGACTCGCTCTGCAACGAAATAATCGCGGCAAACGCCATGCGAAGGGGGGTAAGCCACTCAGGCATCAATCACTTCGTTAAGCAATTTGGTGCGGGAGACATGGCATGGGTCGGGCACGACGCTGCTTGCAAGTCGTTGCAAGGGCTATGCAAACCAGGGCTAATGGAAATCCGCTATGGGACGAAGGCTGCATTGATGCAAAGTCTCGATTGCAGCAAGCTTATATCTGTTCAAGCGCAGCTTATCTGCGGGGATGCGGAGCTCACCCGTGTCGATAAAACATTGGCAGAACTCTATAGCCAAAAGATGAAAGTATCGGCTAACAAGACGCGATTACGAGCGGATCAACGAGCATGGCTTCGCGATTCTCGCAACGTGTGTGGTGATAAAGCTTGTCTACTGCGAAGCTATCGTCTCCGCATCGATGAACTTAATCGGATGCGGTCGTAATGATGTGCTGACTGAGTTGGCCACGCTCAACCGCCGGAGCGTGGGCGCCTCGAGCGCGACCAGCAGCGGTTGAAACACGGCTACGGTTGGCGCGCGATCTTGCAGGTGTGATCGAGCAGGGGTTCCGCCGACCCGCTGCCTTCATCGAGATCGAGACCACTGTTGACGATCAGCCAGCCGTCGCGCGCAGCCGATGGTCCCGCGCCGGTAACCAGCACGGTCTGCGAAGCCATTGCATCGGACGCAGCGCGATCGCGCGCGACGATGCGAAACGGGTCATCGCCCTGTGTCAACGCCGTCACGCGCATGACCCGGTAACGGTTGCCGTCGAGTGTGTCCCAGTGCCATTTGCCGGGGATATTCTCGCGATGCCGCGCGAGCGCGTCGATTACGTCGGCGCGCATGCAGTCGATATGGATATGCAGTTGCGACTGCGAGCGGCGATATGCCGAGTTGATCTCAACCCCCATTTGATCGTCGCCAAGCGGCCTCTTGACGGCCTTTTCGACGTAGGTGCGCGAATCCCACGCGTCAGACCAGTATCCGGGCGCATCGCGATCGAGAAGGCTTGGGCTTTCGATGCCGGGCACGCGCTCCGTCGGAATCAGCAGATACTGCGACGAGCCGTTGATGTCCTTCAGGATCGCATAATGCCCGGCCAGATCGACGCGCGTGCAGAAGCCCGGATTGCCTGCCGACCTCATCGACATCACGCACTGTCCGTCGACGATCTTCCACAGTGCATTCGAATCGGCCGCGGCGAGTTGCGCGCAGCCGGCGCTTGCTGCGGCGAGCAGCATGCTGGCGATTGTCCACAGCGCGACGCGCAGGGGGCGTCTGTTACGCGATTCAGGTCTCATTTGCGGCATGCTGTTCGTAGAGATGGCGCACGTAGATCAGATGCTGTTCGGCGGCCTTGCGTGCTTGCTGCGAATCGCGCGCCATCACGGCGTCGTAGATCGCCTGGTGCTGGTCGAGCAGTTGCCGTTCCATTGCGTCGTCGTAGTCGATGAGCCGGTGCGATTGCCGCATCGATTCGCGGATCAACGTGTGGATGCCGTGCATCACATGTGCAAGCGCGATGTTGTGGGTCGAGTCGGCGATTGCGAGGTGAAAGGCGGCATCGAGGTCGGCCAGTTGCGTGCGATCGGACGACAGCGCGCAGGCCTTCAGCGCCTCGAATGCGGCGCGGATGGCTTCGAGATCGCCGGGTGTCGCGCGCTCGGTGGCATAGACGGTTGCAATGGCTTCCAGACCTTGCCGCAATTCGAGAATATCCGCGCTCGTGCGTGGATTTTGCAGCAGCAGTTCGGCGAGCGGCTTCGAGATCACGGCGGCCGTCATGTCGACGACCACAAAGCCGCCGCGTCCGGTCATTTCGATGTAGCCGTCCGCTTCGAGCCGGATCAACGCTTCGCGCAGCGACGGACGCGACACGCCCAGCTGTGTTGCCAGATCGCGCTCCGCAGGCAAACGGTCGCCCGGACGCAGCGCGCCGTCCGAGATCAGCTGCTTAATCTGGTCCGATACGACGTCGGAAAGGCGCTTGCGGGTGAAGGTCGGGATCGGGCGAAATTGCATGAGATCAGCGGGCGTGGCGATGGACGGCGGCGTGTCCCGGCGCTCGACACGCGCAAACGCGGACCGCCGACGGAACGGAGGGATTATAGCGCCCGTCAGCTGGAGCCCGCGCCGGCGTGCCGCGAGCCCTTGCGGGCGTCACAGCACCGGCGGGGGCAACGATCCGAGCACCGTCTCGAACGCCACGCCGATCGCGAGGAGGTGCCGGTCGCTGCCGGTCGGGCCATCGAGTTCGAGACCAACGGGACGGCCGTCGCCAGTCATGCCAGCCGGCAGCGACAGTCCGGGAATACCGGCGTTGCTGGCTGGAGCGGTATTGCGCAGGAACGCCGCCATCTCGTCGACGGTCGGCCCTCCATCGACCGACACCGACGACGAACCGTTCACCTCGTCGATCGGCACGGCTGCGAGCAGGGTGGTCGGAAACAGCAGCGCGTCGATCCCGTGCGTCGCGAACGTATCGGCGTAGAGCCGCTGAAGTTGCGGACGCCATGTCTTCATGGCGTCTTCGTATTGTCCGGCGAAGACATCGGCGATGACGGCATCGTAGACGCCGCGCACGTCCGGGCTGGCGATTCGCGCGGCCAGTGCGTTGAGGGTTTTCACGGGCGCCTGGTTGGCGACGAGCCAGGCCGGCACGTCATCGGCGGCTTCATGCAGCGCCACGGGCGAACTGATCCTGTCGTTGAACGTGAGCAGTTCTGGCATATCGACCTCGACGAAGGTCACGCCGACAGCCGCGAGCCGGCCCAGCGCGGCACGGACGACCTGTTCAAGCGCCTGCTCCAGCCCGGCCCACAACTGTGCAGGCAGGCCGATGCGCAGGCCCGGGAGTGCAATGGCCGGCAACGCGGTATCGCCGGTCACGACACCGTCGAGCAGCGCAATATCCGCGACCGTGCGCGCCATGGGCCCGACCGTGTCGCGCGTGCGGCTGATCGGCACGACTGCATTCGTGTCGTGATAGCGCCGTTCGCGCCCGCCATTGCCGACCGAGGGACGAAAGCCGGCTGTGCCCGTGAGTGCGGCGGGAATGCGCGTCGAGCCGCCGGTGTCGGTGCCGAGTCCGGCCGGGGCGATGCGCGCGGCAATGGCCGCCGCCGTGCCGCCCGATGATCCGCCGGGAATCAGCGCCGCGTCATACGGATTGCGCACGATGCCAGCGTGCAGGCTCAGATTGGTGCTCGTGATCCCGAACGCCAGTTCGTGCATGTTGGCCTTGCCGAGCACGATCGCGCCGGCATCGAGCAGCCGTTGTACCGAAGGCGCGTTGGTCTGCGGAACGAAATTCTCGAGTGCGGGCGTGCCGGCCGAAGTCACGAGGCCAATCGTATTGATGTTGTCCTTGATGACGACAGGCAGGCCGGCCAGTGGGAGGCGCGCTTTCTCCCTTGCGGACAGTGCATCGATGCGCGCGGCGGCGTCGAGTGCTCCTTCCATATTGAGCGCCGTCAGCGCATTGAGCGTGGAGAGCGCGGCCGCGCGGGCAAGCAGCGTGGCGACATAGTCGGTAGCCGAAAGACGCCCCGCCTGAATTGCCGCGACCGCCTCGGTGGCTGTCAGCGCCAGTTGTTCATCGACCGTCCATGCCATGCTGTGCCTCTCTGTCCGTACCAGGGGTGCGCGGTGAAGACGTCCGCCGCGCGCTATCGTTTCATGAAGCGCAGTGGAAGTAGCGCGAGGAGCCGCGGCCTTCGGTCCGACGGGCAATGTTCCAGACCGGCAGCGAGGTCAGACGCCTGAGCGCATCAGGCGGGAGCGGCGGCCAGTCTGGAACGGCAGCTTTGCAGGGATTGTGCGCTTCCAGCAGCAGGCGGCTGAACATCTGCGTGTGCGCGTCGGAGCCGATCTTGACGCGTGCTGGATGACGAAACGTCCATTGGCGCAAGGCGCGATCTTCGGGTGCATGCGTCAGGGTATCGGACATGGCAGGCGAAAATGGGCGAGCGAACAGTTCGCCTATTCTGGCACAGCCTGCAAAAACATGATGCCGAAGCCGCCAGTGCACCGCCTGCGCCCGGATCCGGTCCGTCGATCACTGATGGCTATCGATCCACAAACGTCCCCAGCGGAACGCGTAGGCGAGGGCGTGCTCTTCGTCGAAGAAGTAGTCGAGTGCGTCGAACGAATACGCAGGGCCGCGGCTGGCAGTGAGCTTCTCGATGGTCAGATTGGCGGCGAACAGGCCGTTCGGAAGCCGCTGCGCCATGGGCGCGACCTCGTAGCCTTTATAGCGAATATTTCGAGTCATGGTCGTGGCGATGATCGTGCCCGCTTGCGTTCTGGGTTCACGCATCAAGCGAAGGTCGATTAATGTGCGGGCAGGGACCAGGCGTAGGCCGCGCCGCGTACCGCGTGAACCAGGCTTTCGTCGCAAGCAAATCAGGGGCGGCCTGTAACGGTCATCTGAGATTCGGATGTGGCGGTGTCGTATGCGCTTGAGAGCAATATCCCGCGCGCGTCAGGGGGCGTCTGTGGTTTGGCACACGAAAGACGGGGGCGCAGGACGGGATGTGTGCGGTGGCGCACCCTGACCGCCTTGCCGACAGGTGGCCCGTCGCACGAGGCAAACGACGACGGGGCGAGGGGGCGACGAGGCGCGATGACCTCGCCTCTGACGTCACGGTATCTGCGGATGACGCCGCGCTCAGTTTGCGAACGTCAGGACCTTTGCCGAACGGTTTTCCTGCGATACGCCAGCCTGTCGGGATGGTGTGTGCTGTGCCCCGAATGCGAGTGCGAATTGCGCCGCCTGACGGCCGACGGTTGCGAGTTGCTCGACGACCTTTGGATCGGAGCAGGTATCGACGGTTTCAAAGCGTGTCTCGAGTGTATTGATGCCCGCGCCGAACGGCGTTGGCCAGCCGCGCAATGCATGAACGATCGAGCGCAGCGACGTGAGTACCGAACCGGCCGCCTGCCACCCGTACGCAGTCACGATGCAGCCGACCGCGCGGCCGTCCAGATACGGACGCTCGTCGGAACGCAGTTCTTCCAGCGTGTCGAGTGCGTTCTTGACAAGGCCGGAGACGCCGCCGTGATAGCCCGGCGTCGCGATGATGATCGCGTCGGCGTCGCGAACCGCTTCGATCAGTTGAAGCTGTTCGTCGGTACGTTGCGAATTTTCCGGCGCGTAATGCGGCAAGCTGTGCAGAAAGATGCCCCCAAACAGATGGGTGCGCGCACCAGCGCTTTCGGCACCGCGCAACGCGAAACCGAGCGCACGCTCGGTAGACGACGCCGCGCGCGTCGTGCCACCGATTCCCACGACGAGTGGCCGGCGATGATGATCGAAACGGGTCAAGGAAATGCTCCTTCAACGGTGGCCGTCAGGCCCATGCGGCGGGCTGCGCGCGCGGGAACCCGAACGAACCAGACTTGAATCGCCATCTTAGTGACTGATTGCGCCGGCGCGAACGTGTTTTTTGTTCTAACGATATAAGCGGGAGGAGTGCTGCGGGTGACTGGCCGAGCCAGAACCGCCCGTGCGGCCCCTGCATTCGACGACACTGACCTACGGGTTCCTGCAAGCCGTGCGTCAGGCAATGGCGGTGTTGCGCGCGGAGCGAAGGATGCCTTCAAGCATTTGCGCTTCGGCCCTTGCGATGTCGCCAAGCGATGCGACGGACAGTTGCCGGTCGAAGATCTCGAGCGCAACGCAAAGCTGCGCGTAGTCTGCATCGCAGATGAACCATGTGCCTTCTCTCTTTTCACCGATATCGATATGCATCATTGTCGAATGCGCTGCCTCGACATCCGGAAGTGCGTACGGTTCGTGTCCGAGACGACACAACTCCTCGGCGACCAGCAGTTGTCGAGCCAGGGTCACGAAGAGGTCGCGCGAGCCATGGCCTCGCCGGAAGGCATCCAGAGCGGTGTAGCACTGCAAAAGCATTGCCTCGGTGACGGGCTCATGTGCGGCTCGGGTATAGGTGAGTGCACGAAGCAGCGGTGACATGGCCGGCTGCGTAGGTTTGCGGGTTCGCGATTTGCCTGACATGATGGGTTGAATCTCCTTCCGTAACTCTCGATACCGCCACTAAAGCGCTGCTGGCCGGAAAAACGCCATACGATCCGCCAGCGACCGGAACAGAGTTGCTGCACACGCTTGGATTCATCATGGCAAGCGATTATTAAGACAGGCTTAATCGTCGGGGGGAGCGAGGCCGCGGTCGTGGAGGTTGACGAAAAAAAGCCCTGTTCCACGAGGGAACAGGGCCCGGCAGGATGGAAGAGTCGATCAGGCCCGTGGAGGCCTGTGGATCTCGTCCCACTACAACAACCATATTGTTGATTCAACCACCTGTTGCGTCACGACTGGTCCTTCACCTGCTGCTTGGTGCGAACCCCACAACTTTTGTCGCCTGGCGACTTTCTTTGCAATGCACGGCAACACTATCTGTTTCACCAACGACTGCGTTTACTGCCCGGTGCTTCAACGAACAACAAGGACAAACTGCTATCAACGGTACGGTTCAAACCAACGCGGAGGGGAACCGCGTCGATGGGTTCAATGACTTGTTGCGCCCATGGAAAGCAGTTTAAGGAAAAAAGCGCGTCGGCAATCGCTCGAAGCGAGGGCAATTGCCCGCGTAATTCGCCGGATGGCGGCGCACCGGACTTCGGGATGGCCGCGCGGAGCGGCGCCGCCGGGTAATGAGGGAGGCACCGGATTGCCCGCTGGAGTCTGCGAGGCACCGTGCAGGGCTGGTTGCCCCGCGTCCAGAGCGGGGGAGCAACAGCGGTCATACGCGCGAGCGTTCTTTTTGGTATGTTCCGGTTCATGTTCGCGATGGTTTCGTCCTGACCGGCTTTTCGTAGCGGCCCATACTCCCGGGGGAAACGCAGATGAGTGGATACAAGACTGATGCATCCCGCCTGGCCCGGGTTGCGCTGGCTGTTTCGGTCGGTTTTCTGTTGCTGCAACCGGTCGCTGCCCAGAAGCAGAAGGCCAGTCCCCCTCCGGGACGGCAGGCGATCGGCGCGATGGCGCTTCGGCATATTCAGGCCCGTGTCGCCGGGATAGACCCCGTGCACAACAGTGTGACCTTGCGTGACCCTCGCGGCGAGATGGCCGTGATCGAAGTCAATCCGGATGTCGCCGACATAACGAAGCTGGAGGTCGGTGACAGAGTGAACATTGCCTACAGGAGCGCCATTCTGATTCATCTGGACAAGGTGGCGTCGAGTGGAATCCGGGCGCGCGTCGAAACCGAAGTCGTGCAGCCAGCGTCGGGAGGCGTGGTGACATCCACTCGCAGCGTGGAAGTATCGGCGACAGTGCTGGTAGTCGACCGAAAGCATCGCCAGGTCACGCTGCGCGGTCCGATCCAGACGGAGGTCTTCGATGTTGCGCCGGACATCTCGCTCGGTAACCTGAAGGTCGGTGATTCGGTTCGCGCGGTCTTTGTCAGTGCTGTCGCGGTATCGGTTGCGCGGGAGGGGGCCGCGCCCGAATGATGTACTCAGGAAATCAATGATTTGATTCGTACTGCGTATATAAGAAATATAAGGTCAGAGACGTTTATATATTGATGAACACTTTTGCGGAACGCTCTAGAGAGAGTGATTAACTTGAGACCGACAGTCCATCTCCCCGCGCATTCGCAAGTTGAAAGAAGGTTAGCGATTGGCGACCAACCCAGGCGCGCCCGCGCTTGCCGGATTTCATCGCCAAGATTACAGTTTCGTTAACTTGACCGAACGGCCCCGCAAGACGGCAATCGAACCGCTGGGGCGCCCATGCGACGGCCGGGAATTGGAACTTTCGCGGTGGTAAGCTTTTGGCATCGTTCGGCCATGAATAGGGGCCGCATCTAAATCCGGCAGGCATCGGGGAGCCGGCCATACCGAGCCGGCGCACGGTGCTGGCTTGCGAGGAGAAGCACATGCCTGCGCGCTCAATCGCATCGCTATCGTTATCCTTCGGTCTGGTTTCCATCCCCGTCAAGCTATATTCGGCCACCGAAAGCGCTTCGGACGTCAGGTTCAACCTGATGGCGCCGGACGGATCCCGCGTAAAGCAGCAGTACGTGTCGGAGTCGACGGGGGAAGTCGTCGAACGGTCGTCGATGAACAAGGGTTATGAGTTCGAGAAGGACAGATTCGTCGTTTTCACTGCCGACGAACTAAAGGCGCTCGAAGAAGGTGCGAGCCATGTCGTAGAGATAGTGGCCTTCATTCCCGAAAAATCCGTCGACCCGATTTACTACGACAAAGCCTACTTCATCGCACCGGACAAGCGCGGCGGCAAACCGTACAGCCTGCTGCAGCAGGCGTTGCTCGAAAGCCATCGATGTGCGCTTGCAAAATGGGCTTCCAAGGGAAAGACCCACATTGTTCTTGTCAGACCGACCGACGAGGGGCTGATTTTCCAGCAGCTCTTCTATGCCGACGAAGTCAGGTCTCTGGCGGACCTGCACATCGAGCACGTACCGGTATCCGACGCGGAGCTGAGCCTCGCGCTGCGGATCATCGAACAGGGCACTGAAGACAACTACGACCCGACCGCTTATGAGGACGAGGAGAAAAAGCGGGTACTCGCCGCGATTGACCGGAAGATCGAAGGCAAGCAGGTTGTCTCGGCCGAGCCGGTAGAGCCGGCTTCCGGTGGGCAGGTCATCGATCTGATGGAGGCATTGCGGGCAAGCCTTGCAAAGGGAGGCGCCAAGGCGAAAACAGGCGTCCGCAAGAGCAAGGAGGCTGACGAAATCGCTGCGAGCGCGCCACCGCGGACGAGGAAGCCGGCGCAACGCGCCGAAAAGGCGCCCGCCATTCCAGCCAGGGTTCGGGCTCGCAAGTGACACGCAAACGCAATCAACACGACATCTCGTTACGCAAGCTCCAGTCGCTGCTGGGTGTCTCCCGGCGAGTGTTGTCCGGTTTGATCGCAGCCGGATTCGTGACACCTTCGCGGGGGCCACGAAATGAGCTGCGATTTACTTTCCGGGACGTCGTCGTGCTCCGCACCGCCTTTCAACTGCAGTCCGCGAAGATATCCTCGCGCAAAATTCTTGCTGCACTTGCCCGCCTGAAAGCTGAACTGCCCGATGAGCTTCCTCTTTCAGGCATTCGAGTCACCGCTGTGGGTAACACGGTTGCGGTGAAAACCGGGCCTTCGAAATGGGACGCCAATACCGGCCAGCTTTTTCTGGATTTCGAAATCGCTGAAATCAAGGGCGATGTCGTATTTCTGGAGACATCGCCAGAGCAAAAGGACGCTGTAGTTCATGCCGAGGAATGGTACGCACTGGCTGAGCAACTGGCCGATGTGGACGCCGGGGGCGCGGAGCAGGCGTATCGAAAGGCCATCGAGCTCTCCCCGGAACCGTTTTACGCTGCGTATGTGGATTTGGGCGCGCTCCTTTGCGAGGACGAACAGCGATGCGAGGATGCGCTCGGCATCTTCGAGCAGGCTCTGGCTCTTTTTCCGGAAGACGCCGTCCTGCACTTTAACCGGGCCGTGGCCCTCGAAGGCGTCGGCCGCCTGGAAGACGCGGAGCGCAGCTATGCGCGCTGTCTCGAGATCAATCCCTCCTACGCGGACGCGCACCATAACCTCGGTTTGCTTCGGGACAGGCGCGGGGACAAGCAAGGGCTCGTGCGTCATTTGAGCGCCTGGCGCCGGCTCAACAGCTGACAGGAAACCGGCCCGGCTGCGCTTGAGCCAGGACCCATGGATCGGTGGTTCACACGCCTCCCAGCACCGGTGGAATGCAAGTGTTGGCTTTCCGCATTGGCAGGCTGATGCAGGTGTTAGCCAGAACCCGACACTGCGACATCCTTTCCGCCCGCCGTTGACCTGATCCTGCCAAAGTAGCGCGCTGAAGGCTTGTGTAAGAGGCCAGAGGGGCGAGCGGTGCCTGCACAGGCACACTCATTGCGTAAAAGGCTCAGAGCCCGCTTCTGGCGCGGCTCTCAGACTGCCGAATCTCAATGGAGGCAAACGTGCTGGCGACGAAACCCTGCATCGCAACCTGTGTAATTGACGGCGTCGCTGTCACGCTCACATTCTTGCCCGACACTGGTGTCTTGCGAATCACCGACCCCACAGGCGCCCGCTTGAGGGAAACCACGTGGTCCGCATCGTGGCAGAGCCTTATTGCGACGTTTCGCGAGCTCAGCGAAACACCGGTGGAAGACCGTGCCGACCCGGAAACGCTATTCCGGTAGCCTGGCTGCCTCAGATGTCCTCGTGCCTGCGGCGAGACGCCCAACATCCCTGTGACGGACCATCCGCCACGAGCTGCCCCAGCCGTCCAATCCGCTTTTGTTATCGCTTCATCCAATACTCGAATTGTTGAGGTATCGGTCTCCCCGTATATTGGCGTCACAAGCCGACAGGCACACAAGCCAGGTACAACAACCATCTTGCATGGGACCGGAGTAGGCGCTAAAGCGCCAACTCCAGGTACAACAACCATCTTGCATGGGACCGGAGTAGGCGCTAAAGCGCCAACTCCAGGTACAACAACCATCTTGCATGGGACCAGAGTAGGCGCTAAAGCGCCAACTCTGGTCGACATACATGTTGCATGGGACCAGAGTAGGCGCTAAAGCGCCAACTCTGGTCGACACAGGAGACAGGTATGAACCGGATCGATCTCGAAGGCCGCGTAGTCGTCATAACCGGGGGCGCACGTGGCATCGGCTACGCCGTGGCACAGCGGGCGCTGGAGTCGGGGGGCTCGGTCGCGCTCTGGGATGTCGATGCAGACCGCCTTGCCCGCAGCGAACGGGAATTGAGCGAACGCGGCAAGGTATCGTCGGTCGTGGTCGAACTGACCAGCGAATCCTCTGTGGCCGACGCCACCGCCACAACGGTGCAACGGCACGGCGGCATCCACGTACTGATCAACTGCGCCGGCATCACGGGCGGCAACGGCAAAACCTGGGAACTGGAGCCGGAAGTCTGGCGCCGCGTCATCGACGTGAACCTGATCGGCCCGTACCTCACCAGCCGCGCCATCGTTCCGGTCATGCTGAAGCAGGGCTACGGCCGCATCGTCAATATTGCTTCGGTGGCCGGCAAGGAAGGCAATCCCAACGCGTCGCACTACAGCGCGTCAAAGGCCGGTCTCATCGGCCTCACCAAATCGCTCGGCAAGGAACTGGCCACCAGCAACATCCTCGTCAACGCCGTGACTCCCGCCGCAGCGAAGACCGAAATCTTCGACTCGATGGCTCAGGAGCACATCGACTACATGCTGTCGAAGATCCCGATGAACCGCTTCCTGCTGCCTGAAGAGGCGGCATCGCTCATCCTCTGGCTCTCTTCGGAAGACTGCGCGTTCAGCACCGGCGCTGTATTCGATCTCTCGGGTGGCCGGGCGACGTACTGAGTTCGCCGTGCGAATGCCTGACACCAGCAACACCTGAAAGATCCGTTCGTGCCTGCATCAGACAAGCTAGCCGACCCGGTCACGACGCCGGGCGTATCAGGAGACACCATGGATGCGACGTCGCCTGCCTCGACAGAGGCCGTTGTCGGCAAGGTCATGCGGCGCCTGCTGCCGTTTCTGCTGCTGATGTATGTGCTGGCGTTCCTCGATCGCGCGAATATCGGATTTGCGCAAAAGGCCCTGCAACATGACACGGGTCTTTCCGATGCCGCGTTCGCCTTCGGTGCAGGGGTGTTCTTCGTCGGCTACGCGCTGTTCGAGGTGCCCAGCAACCTGCTCTTGCATCGGGTCGGTGCGCGGCTCTGGATGTGCCGGATCATGGTGACGTGGGGCATGGTCTCCGCGGCCATGGCCGTAGCGCACACGCCGTCGGCGTTCTATACGCTGCGCTTTCTGCTGGGTGTCGCGGAAGCGGGCTTTTTCCCGGGCATCATCTACTACCTGACATACTGGTTTCCGCAAGCGGCGCGCGCACGTGCACTCGGCGTCTTTTACTTCGGTGCGCCGCTGGCGTTTATTTTCGGTAGCCCGCTATCGGGTCTGTTGCTCGAACTGCATGGCGCATTCGGTCTCGCCGGCTGGCAATGGCTGTTTCTGATCGAAGGCGGCCTCGCGTCGGCCGTGGGCGTCTGGGCTTTCTGGTATCTCGACAACCGGCCCGCCGACGCACGCTGGCTCGATGCCCCACAACGCGATGTGCTGGCAGCCGCGATCGACGCGGATGCGCGCGATGCCGCGGCACACGGCCCGCGCAGCGTGCTGGCCGCGCTGTTCGATCGCCGGGTGCTTTCGCTTGCGTTGATCTATCTGCTGATCCAGGTCAGCGTATATGGCGTGATCTTCTATCTGCCGCAGCAGGTTGCTGCATTGCTCGGCGCGAAAGTGGGTCTGCGCGTGGGTCTCGTGACGGCCTTGCCCTGGTTGTGCGCGGTCGCCGTGACCTGGTGGGTGCCGCGTCGCGCGGACCGCTTTGGCGGTCATCGTCGCTGGGCCGTCCTGTTGCTGGTCGTCGCAGGGCTTGGCATTGCGCTGTCCGGGATGTTGCACGGCCCCGCCCTGGCTCTGGTTGCGCTGTGCTTCGCAGCCAGTGGCTTCATCGCCGCGCAGCCGCTTTTCTGGACCTTGCCCACGCGGTATCTCACGGGCGCCGCCGCGGCGGGGGGCATCGCGCTCATCAATTCGCTCGGCAGCCTCGGCGGCTTTGTCGCGCCGACGCTCAGAACCAGCGTCGATCACGCGTTTCCCGCAACATCCGCGGGCCTTGCCGTGCTCGGAGCCGCCAGCATCCTCGCGGCACTGCTGATCGGCACGCTGTTTCGCCGCAACGACGCCCCTTCGACCTCTCTCTTTCACCACCCGATGCATCGCGCCAGATAACCATGCAGCAACGCTAGCGGACGCGAATCGCAAACGGAAAAACGGAGCCCGTTCTCATGACCATGCCCACCATACGGCACGTGCGTGCCTTCATCGTTCGCGGCGGCGGCGCCGATTACCACGATCAGCCAGGCGGTCACTGGATCGACGATCACATCGCGACACCCATGGCGCGCTACCCGGAATATCGTCAGAGCCGTCAGTCGTTCGGTATCAATGTGCTGGGCACGCTCGTGGTCGAAATCGAAGCGAGCGACGGAACCGTCGGCTTTGCGGTGACAACGGGCGGAGAGATCGGCGCCTTCATCGTCGAAAAACATCTTGCCCGTTTTCTCGAGGGGCAACGGGTTACGGACATCGAGAAAATGTGGGATCAGATGTATTTCTCCACGCTGTATTACGGCCGCAAGGGCGTGGTGCTGAACACGATCTCGGGTGTCGATCTCGCGTTGTGGGATCTGCTCGCAAAGATCCGCAAGGAACCGGTGTACCAGTTGCTGGGCGGTCCGGTGCGCGATGAGCTCGTGTTCTATGCGACCGGCGCGCGGCCGGACCTTGCGAAGCAGATGGGTTTTATCGGCGGCAAGATGCCGTTGCAACATGGGCCGGCCGAAGGCGGGGAAGGGTTCAAGAAGAACATCGAGAAGCTCGCCGACATGCGCTCGAAAGTCGGCGACGACTTCTGGCTGATGTTCGATTGCTGGATGAGCCTCGACGTGCCGTATGCGACGCGTCTTGCGCAGGCGGCGCATGAGTATGGCCTGAAGTGGCTCGAAGAGTGCCTCCCGCCCGACGACTACTGGGGTTACGCCGAACTGCGCCGCAACGTGCCGCGCGGCATGATGGTGTCGACGGGCGAGCACGAGGCGACACGCTGGGGTTTCCGCATGCTGCTCGAGATGCAGTGCTGCGACCTGATCCAGCCGGACGTCGGCTGGTGTGGCGGCATCACCGAACTGATCAGGATCTCGGCGCTTGCCGACGCGCACAATGTGATGGTCGTGCCGCACGGTTCGTCGGTATACAGCTATCACTTCGTGGTCACGCGTCACAACTCGCCGTTTGCGGAGTTCCTGATGATGGCACCGAAAGCGGACCAGGTCGTGCCGATGTTCACGCCATTGCTGCTCGACGAACCGGTGCCTGTCAACGGCCGTATGAAGGTGCCCGACACGCCGGGCTTCGGCGTACGGATCAATCCGGAATGCGCGCTCGCGCGGCCTTACGCGCACTGAGTGCTGAAGCTGAAGTTTGAGCGTGATAGGGCGAAGAACCTGGGGGATAAGACGTGCTGCTCGAGAACAAGGTAGTCATCGTCACAGGCGGGTCGCGCGGCATTGGCCGGGCCATTGCCGTTGCATGTGCAACCGAAGGCGCCGACGTGGCGATCAACTTCTGGGGCGACAACGATGCCTCATATGGCCGTCGTTCAGCGGTTGCCGAGGTGGTCGTGGAAATCGAGGCGCTTGGCCGTCGCGTGATCGCGGTCGAAGGCAATGTGGCAAAGCCTGAGACGGCCACAGAACTCGTGAGTCGCACGGTCGGTGCGTTCGGCAAGGTCGACGTGCTTGCAAGCAATGCGGGCATCTGTCCGTTCCATGCATTTCTCGACATGCCGGCGTCGGTGCTCGAAACGACCGTGGGTGTGAACCTGAACGGTGCGTTTTACGTGACGCAGGCCGTTGCGCGGCAGATGAAGGCGCAGGGCACCGGTGGCGCGATCATCGCGACAAGCTCGATCAGTGCGCTCGTCGGCGGCGGCATGCAGACGCATTACACACCGACGAAGTCGGGCGTGCATTCGCTGATGCAGTCGTGCGCGATTGCGCTTGGGCCTTACGGCATCCGCTGCAATTCGGTGATGCCGGGCACGATCGCCACCGACCTGAATGCCGAAGATCTCGCCGATGAAGCAAAAAAAGCGTACTTCGAGAAGCGCATACCGCTTGGCAGGCTGGGCCGTCCCGAAGATGTCGCGGATTGCGTGGTATTTCTCGCGTCCGACCGCGCGCGCTATGTAACGGGCGCGGCGTTGTTGGTGGACGGCGGCCTCTTCGTCAACCTTCAGTGAGCGGGCTGCGTCGTGATGGTGGGTGCGTCGGCCGTACCTGGGTCGTCGCGAACGAGCGCATGCGAAAAACCGCGCAGCAGGCTGACGAAGTGTTCGGCCGGCTCGGCAAGCGGCTCGCCCTTGCGTGTCAGCAGGCCGAAACCCGGCAGGCTTTTGCCGATCTCGACCGGCAGCGCGACAAGCAGTCCGCCGCGCACATGATCGCGCACGACGGATTCCGGCAACATCGCAACGGCGTCGTAGTTTTCGAGCAGTTGGAGCGTGGCGAAGATGGATGCGCATTCGGTCAGATTCACCGGCGTCGCAAGACCCGCGCGGGCGAGTTCCTCTTCGAAGAGCACCCGTGCTGGACTGGAAAGCGGTTGAGCGACCCACGGCCACTCGATCAACTCGCGCAGCATAATGGATGTGCAGCCGGCAAGCGGGTGCGCGCTTCGCACAACCAGCAGCAAGGTCTCGCGGGCAAGCGGTTCGAAGCTGAAGTCGTTGTGCTGGAGCGGATTGGTCAGGCGGCCGAGTGCAAGGTCGATTTCGCGGCGATGCAGCAACTGGACGACCTGATCGCTGGTTTCGCCGAGGATGCGCACGTTAAGGAGCGGCCGCCCGGTTTTGAGCGCAGCCACGGCCATCGCGAGCAGATCGGGCGCCGCGCCCATGATCGCGCCGACCGTCAACTGACCGTGCCCGCCTTTACGTTTCACGTCGAGATCTTCGGCGAAGCGGGTCAATTCGGCGAGCGCACGCCGCGCATAGGCGAGGGTCACGACGCCAAGCGGCGTGGGCTGCATGCCACGGGCATTGCGCTCGAACAGCAGGAAGCCGAAAGCCTCTTCGATGTCGCCAAGCATACGGCTTGCACTGGGCTGCGCGACGTTGATGGCGTCGGCGGCCAGATGGACATTGCGGGCGTCGTCGAGTGCGACGAGCAGCGCGAGATGCTTGAACTTGAGCCGGTTGACGAGGGCGACCGTGGCGGCGTTGTGGTTCATGGACCCTGTGCGATTCGGTTTCTGGATCGCCCAATCCCAACTTCGGATTGAGATGCTATCGACGCCCGAATTATAGTCGTTCCAGACGCTTCGCCCGAGAAAGCGCGGAACACAACTGGAGACAGGCCGTAATGGAGACAGTGGCTTTCCGGATGGCGCTCAATCCCGGCATGCGAGAAGAATACGAACGCCGGCATCGGGACATCTGGCCTGAGCTGGTTGATGCGCTGCACAACGCGGGGGTGCGCGACTACCGGATCTTTCTCGACGAGGAAACCCACCACCTTTTTGCGGTGTTGAGCCGGCCGGACGATCACCGGATGGACCAACTGCCGACGCTCGACGTGATGCGCAAATGGTGGGACTACATGGCCGACATCATGCAGACACAGCCCGATCACGCGCCGCTGCAGCAGCCGCTCGTGCCGGTATTTCATCTTCCCTGAATGATCATCAAACCTTCAACGGGCGGAGGGTGTCCCATGCAAGTGGTCGACCCGCACATTCATCTGTGGGACCTGAAGGCGCATCACTATCCGTGGCTGGCGAAGCCGGGTGTGTCATTCGTCGGCAATGCGCGAGACCTGAAGCATGACTATCTGGTCGCGGATTTGCATGCCGATGCGCAGGATATCGACGTGCTCAAGGTCGTGCATGTCGAGGCGAATCACGATCCGGCGGATCCGGTCGAGGAGACGCGCTGGTTGCAGTCCGTTGCGGACTCGGCTGGGTCGCGTGGCATGCCGCAGGCTATCGTGGCAGCGGTGGACCTGTGCGCGCCGAATGCGGCGCAGGTGCTGGAAGGGCATACAGCCTTTGCGAATCTGCGCGGCGTGCGGCAGATTCTGAACGTTCACTCGGACCCGCTTTATGACTATGTCGGCCGGCATCTGATGCGCGATCCGTTGTGGTGCGAGAACTTTTCGCTGTTACGGCGTTACGGGCTGTCGTTCGACATGCAGCTTTATCCGTCGCAAATGGACGAAGCCGTCGCGCTCGCGAATGCGCATCCGGATACGCAGTTCATCGTCAATCACGCGGGCATGTTCGTGGATCGCAGCAGCGTCGAAGGATATCGCGCCTGGCGCGACGGCATGCGGCGCCTCTCCGCCTGCGGCAACGTCGCGGTGAAGATCAGCGGGCTTGCCATGTTCGACCATCGATGGACGGTGGAGAGCCTGCGCCCGTACGTGCTCGAAACGATCGATACGTTCGGCACGGCACGCGCGATGTTTGCATCGAACTTTCCGGTCGACCGACTGTTCGGGTCGTACACCGATCTGTGGCATGCGTATGCGTCGATTGTCGAAGGCGCCAGTGCAGATGAGAAAACGGCGCTTTTCAGAAGCAACGCGGAACGGTTTTACCGCATCTAGCCCCGGCATCATAATTTCAGGCGGCGTCAAACGCGCTGCAGGGAAGGAGACAACGCTGTGCAGGATCAAACTTCACGCCTACCGCGGCTCGAACTCAGGCATGCGAGCAAATCGTTCGGACGTGTACGTGCGCTGTCCGACGGCGAACTGGTGCTGTGGCCGGGCGAAGTGCACGCGCTGCTCGGCGAAAATGGCGCGGGCAAGTCGACGCTCGTCAAGATACTGGCGGGCGTGCATCGCCCCGACTCAGGCGACCTGCACATCGATGGCATCGCCCGGCAGTTCATCAGGCCAGCCGAGGCGCGTGACGCCGGCATCGCGGTGATCTATCAGGAACCCACGCTGTTCTTCGATCTGTCGATTGCCGAGAACATCTTCATGGGCCGCCAGCCGGTCGACCGCGTGGGCCGCATCCAGTACGACGCGATGCATCGGGAAGTGCGCGATCTTCTGGCGTCGCTGGGTGTCGATCTGCGTCCGGAGCAACTGGTGCGGGGACTGTCGATTGCCGACCAGCAGGTCATCGAAATCGCCAAGGCGCTGTCATTGAATGCCAACGTGCTGATCATGGATGAGCCGACCGCCGCGCTTTCGTTGCCGGAGGTCGAGCGGCTCTTCACGATCGTGCGCCGGCTGCGCGAGCGCGACGTCGCCATTCTGTTCATCACGCACCGTCTCGACGAAGTCTTCGCACTCTCGCAGCATGTGACGATCATGCGCGACGGCGCCAAGGTTTTCGACGCGCCGACCGCTGATCTCACCACCCCGGCGATCGTTGCAAAGATGGTCGGACGCGATCTGGAAAGTTTCTATCCGAAGGCCGATGTGACGCCTGGTGAAGTGCGTCTCTCGGTGCGCGGACTGACGCGCATCGGCGTGTTCAAGGACATCTCGTTCGATGTCCGCGCCGGGGAGATCGTCGCGCTTGCGGGGCTCGTCGGCGCGGGGCGCAGCGAAGTGGCGCGGGCGATCTTTGGTATCGATCCTCTGGACGCTGGGGAGATTCACATTGCAGGCAAGCGCTTAAGCCCGGGACGTCCCGCCGCCGCCGTTCAGGCCGGGCTTGCGCTGGTGCCGGAAGATCGCCGCCAACAGGGCCTCGCGCTGGAACTGAGCATCGCGCGCAACGCCTCGATGACCGTGCTCGGCAGGCTGGTCCGGCATGGTTTGATCTCCACGAAGAGCGAGCGCAACCTCGCGACGCAGTGGGGCGCGAAGCTTCATCTCAAGGCAGGCGATCCGTCCGCCCCGGTCGGCACGTTGTCGGGCGGTAATCAGCAGAAGGTGGTGTTAGGCAAATGGCTGGCCACGAGTCCAAAGGTGCTCATCATCGACGAGCCCACCCGTGGCATCGACGTCGGCGCCAAAGCGGAAGTCTACGGCGCGCTTGCGGAACTGGTGCGCGACGGCATGGCCGTGTTGATGATTTCAAGCGAATTGCCTGAAGTGCTCGGCATGGCCGACCGCGTGCTCGTGATGCATGAAGGGCGTATCACGGCTGACATCGCGCGCGCCGATGCCAACGAGGAACGGATCATGGGCGCGGCGCTGGGCCAGTCCCCGGTGACACTGGGGCACGCGGCATGATGCGCCACTCCACCACTCACTCGCCCGTGGCAAAGCTGGAGCAGCCCGGTATGAAGCGATCCGCGTCCGGCGCGGGCGGACTCGTGGCCGGCATTGCGAAGAGCCGCGAAACGACGCTGTTCGTCGTGCTGATCCTGCTGATCGTCGGCACCGGGCTTGCGCAGCCGCAGTTCCTCAATTTGCAGAATCTGCGGGATGTGCTGCTGAACGTGTCGATCGTCGGTTTGCTGACAGCCGGGATGACAGTGGTGATCCTGATGCGGCACATCGATCTGTCGGTGGGGTCGACGGTCGGCGTGAGTGCCTATGCGGTCGGCAGCCTGTACGTCGTGTTTCCACACATGCCGGTGGTCGTCGCGCTGGCGGCGGGGCTCGCGATCGGTCTTGTCGCAGGCGGGATCAACGCGTTGCTGGTGGCCGTGGGCCGCGTGCCTTCGCTGGTCGCGACGCTCTCGACGCTCTACATCTTCCGCGGCGCCGACTACGCGTGGGTCCACGGCGGCCAGATCAACGCGACCAGTCTGCCGGAGGCATTCTCACGGCTTGCGACGGGCACCGTTTTTGGCATCCCCTCGCTCGCCTTGATCGCAGCCGCGGTGCTCGCCGGTCTGTCCATCTACCTGAAGCAGTTTCGCGGTGGCCGCGAGCACTACGCGATTGGTTCGAACCCGGAGGCGGCGCGCCTCGCCGGCGTGAACGTCGAACGGAGGGTGATGGCCGGGTTCCTCATCTCGGGCGCGATTGCAGGATTTGCGGGCGCACTGTGGCTCGCGCGTTTCGGCACCGTCGACGCCAGCACGGCGAAGGGCATCGAGTTGCAGGTCGTGGCCGCAGCGGTCGTGGGTAGCGTGGCGATTACCGGTGGCGTCGGCACGATACTCGGCGCGACGCTGGGCGCACTCGTGCTGGGCGTGATCAGTATCGCGCTGGTCGTACTGCACGTCTCGCCATTCTGGGAACAGGCGATCCAGGGCGCGCTGATCGTCGCGGCTATCGCTGCGGACACGTTGCTCGCGCGCTCCGTGGCTAAACGCATGATGAGGAAACGCGATCATGGCTAAACCCGATTCCGGCTTGTTGACCCGGCGGCGCGAGACGCCGCTGCAATGGGAAGTGCTGCTTGTCGTCGTGCTGGTTCTCGCGCTTGTGCTGGGCCGCGTGCTGTCGCCCGTGTTCCTGACCTCGGCGAATCTGGGCAACGTGCTCGCCGATCTGACCGAAATCGCCTTGATGGCACTGCCTATGACGCTCATCATCGTGGCCGCGGAAATCGATCTGTCGGTGGCGTCGGTGCTGGGCGCGTCGAGCGCCCTGATGGGTGTGCTGTGGCACATGGGCTTGCCGATGCCGGTGGTCATCGTGCTGGTGCTGGTCGGCGGCGCGCTCGCCGGCCTGCTGAACGGGCTCGTGATCGTGAAGCTGAATCTGCCTTCGCTGGCGGTCACGATCGGTACGCTGGCGCTGTTTCGCGGTCTCGCGTATGTGCTGCTGGGCGATCAGGCCGTCGCGGATTTCCCGCCGGCCTATACCGCGTTCGGCATGGATTCGTTGTGGTCCACGTTCATTCCCTTGCCGTTTGTGATCGTCATTGTCTGCGCCGTGGTGTTCACGGTGCTGCTGCAGGCGACGGCGTTCGGCCGCAGCCTGTATGCGATCGGCGCGAATCCGACGGCTGCCGCGTTTTCGGGTATCGATGTCGCCTGGATCCGTCTGCGTCTGTTCATCCTGTCCGGCACGCTGAGCGCGCTGGCGGGCATCGTGTACACGCTGCGCTTCACCAGTGCGCGCGGCGATAACGGTGAAGGGTTCGAACTGTCGGTGATCGCTGCGGTGCTGTTCGGCGGTGTGAGCATCTTCGGCGGACGCGGCTCGATGTATGGCGTGTTGCTGTCGCTGCTGATCGTCGGCGTGCTGAAGAATGCGCTCACGCTCGACGACGTCTCCAGCGAAACGCTCACCATCGTCACCGGCGTGCTGCTGCTCGCGTCGGTGCTGATTCCGAATCTGGTGGCGCGCTGGCGCGCCATGCGCGACCGGCGCTTCATTGCGAAATCCACGCCCTGAAGACAGGGAGAAGGTGGCAGTCCACATCCGAACGATTAACAACCCCGGGCGGCCTACGTCCGACAACACAGCCAGGAGACATTTCATGTTTAGACCACTACGTAGCGCCGGCGCGGTAGCGCTGTGCGCGGCCCTGCTCGGTCTCAGTTGCGCTGCGGGCGCGGCGGACCTCAAGAGCGGCTTGAAAATCGCGTTTGTCCCCAAGCAGATCAACAACCCCTATGAAGTGATCGCGGACGACGGCGGCCTGGCTGCGATCAAGGACTTCAACGGCGTCGGCAAGGTGGTCGGGCCATCGGACGCGGGCGCGTCGTCGCAGGTGCAGTACATCAACACGCTGACCACGCAGCACCAGGACGCCATCGTGATCGCCGCCAACGACGCGAACGCGCTCGTGCCGTATTTGAAAAAGGCGATGTCGCAGGGTATCAAGGTCGTGACGTTCGATTCCGACACGGCGCCTGAAGGGCGGCAACTGTTCGTCAATCAGGCCAACGCGGAGAGCATCGGCCGCGGGCAGATCCAACTGGTGTCGAAACTGATGGGCGGCGAAGGCGAATTCGCGATTCTTTCCGCCACGCCCAACGCGACGAACCAGAATACCTGGATCAAGTGGATGCAGGAAGAGCTGAAAAAGCCCGAGTATTCGAAGATGAAGCTCGTCAAGATCGCGTATGGAAATGATGACGATCAGAAGTCGTTCGTTGAAACGCAAGGGCTGTTGCAGGCGTACCCGAACCTGAAGGCGATCGTCGCACCGACCTCGGTCGGGATTGCGGCTGCGGCGCGCTATATCTCGACGTCGTCGAGCAAGGGCAAGGTGGCGGTCACCGGCCTCGGCACGCCGAACCAGATGCGCGCGTTCGTCAAGAACGGCACCGTGACGGCGTTCCAGTTGTGGGATCCGGGTCAACTCGGCTACCTCGCGGCGTATGCAGCGGCGAATCTTGCGTCGGGGACGATCTCGGGCAAGGAAGGCGAGTCGTTCGAGGCGGGCAAGCTGGGCAAGCGCACGATCGGTCCCAAGGGCGAAATCATTCTTGGACCGCCGACGACTTTCGATGCGAGCAACATCGATAATTTCAATTTCTAGAGATAGCGCGACTGCAAACCGCCGTTATTTCACGAATTGACGCAGACGCCCTTCGGGGCGTCTTTTCATATGAGGCCGGAGTTCAGAGGCGTTTCGCGTAGAGGCCCGCAAGCACGTCAATAGTGACCGCCTGGGCGCCCCTATCCGATAGAATGGGGGCCGGTTATTGAACTGTCGATCAGGAGATCTGTGTGAAATCTGGTTTTCTTATGCTTGCTGCCGCTACGCTGACTTCGATGGCATTCGCCGCTACGCCTGCCAATGCGGGTTCCGTCGAAAAGCTCCCTTCCGGCGTCGTTGTCGAACACCTGACGCAGGGCACGGGCGCGCAGCCGACCGCTGACAATGTCGTGAAGGTGAATTATCGCGGCACGCTTGCCGACGGCACGGAGTTCGATAGTTCGGCAAAGCATGGCGGCCCCGCGACGTTCCCGCTCGGACGCGTCATTCCCTGCTGGACACAAGGCGTCGCGACGATGAAGGTGGGCGGCAAGGCGAAGCTGACGTGCCCGGCAGCGACGGCATATGGTTCGCGCGGCGTGGGCGCGATTCCGCCGAATAGCGACCTGACGTTCGAAGTCGAACTTCTTGATATCGTGAAGTAAACCGCTCGCGAGGCGCTTTCTTCATCACGGGCAGGGGGCGTCGCCTGTTCGAACGGCCGGTGGTAGGGCCCGTTCGTTTACCGGTGTGCGATATCCTGTTCGTCAGGGCTGCCCGGCAGGGCGGTTCTACGGCGCTGTCCATCAGGACCCTACGCGGAATGTCCGTCCCTCGAGGAGCACTTCGATGATCCATGCCCGTGTTGTTCCATCCCTGCGCGCCACTGTCGTGGCTACCGTATCGGTCATCGCACTGCTGGGCTTCCAGTCGGGCATGGCTCAGACGCCCGCGCCCAATGCCGGCCAGCCGGCAGTCGGCGCCGAAGCTGTGCTGCATGTTCAGGCGCGCGTCATCGGTATCGAACCCGATTCGAACAGCCTCATCCTGCAGGGTTCGCGCGGCAATATCGCCGTCATCAATGTGAATCCCGACATCGCCGACGTGAAGAAGCTGCATGTCGGCGATATGCTGACCATCGCCTACAAGAGGGCCGTTCTCGTCCACGTGGACAAGGTGGCGCCGAACGGCATCCGGGCACGCGTCGATACGGAAGCGGTACAACCGGCTTCCGGTGGTGTCGTCGCAACCGGGCACATGGTGGAGGTGCTGGCGACCGTGCAGAAGATCGACAGGCAGAATCGCCGGGTGACGCTCCGTGGCCCGACACGCACGGAGGTCCTGGACGTCGCTCCGGACATTCCGCTCGACAACCTGAAGGAGGGCGATTCGGTGCGTGCCGTGTTCGTGTCCGCTATTGCGGCGGCGGTGACGCGCGGCGGAGCAAAGCCTCAGTAGGCCGCCGCTGCGTGTTCATCCAGGAAAGCGACGCTGCCGGGGCGACTGAGCCGACCGGCCCGAGCCTCACGCATGGCTGCTCCACCGCACGGTTAGCGTTCGCGCAAGCCCGCATCCCCGGTTTTTTGCGCTCGCGGGTTCTCCGTCCCGACGCGTTCACCCCGGACATCCCGAAAACCCTGCAAAATCCCGCCAACCTGCATCCGATTCCGGACGCGAATCTTCCTTCTCGCGACATCGCCCATCATGGTGCGGCGCAGCTCAGAATCGTCCGAAATCCTTGTCTGCCAAGGCTTCAGGCGGCAGGTTGACGACCGTGCTTTTCGGCCTGTGTCGTATTTGCGCAAGCGTCTGTCGCAATTAGTCGGCCAGTCGACCTTTTTTCTGGCAACCATGTAGGCACATTGTGCGGGCCGGCGCCTGCACCACGAAGGAGATGGATTCGATGAATTCCCCAAAAGTCGTGGTCGAAGGTCTCTGTAAGGTTTTCGGAGCCAATCCCAAGGCAGCGGTCGACTTGCTCGCTCGCGGCGCAACCAAGGACGAGATCTTTGCGAAAACCGGCCAGATAGTCGGCGTTCACAACGTGTCGTTCGACGTTCAGGAAGGCGAGATTTTCGTGCTGATGGGCCTGTCCGGTTCGGGCAAATCGACGCTGATTCGCCTGATCAACCGTCTGGTCGAGCCGACGGCAGGCAAGGTGCTCGTCGATGGCCGCGATATCGCCGCCGTGCGACGCTCGGAACTGACCGCGCTGCGCCGCACCGACATGAGCATGGTGTTCCAGTCGTTCGCACTGATGCCACAGCGCACCGTGCTGTCGAATGCGGCGTTCGGGCTGGAGGTTGGCGGCGTCAGCCGCAAGGAACGCGAGAAGCGGGCGCTGCAGGTGCTCGAACAGGTGGGGCTCGCGCAGTTTGCGCAGAAACTACCGTCGGAGCTGTCGGGCGGCATGCAGCAGCGCGTCGGTCTCGCACGGGCGCTTGCGGTCAACCCGTCGCTGATGATCATGGACGAGGCGTTCTCCGCGCTCGATCCGTTGAAGCGCAAGGAAATGCAGAACGTGCTGCTGGAACTGCAGAAGAACCAGCGACGAACGATCATGTTCGTGTCGCACGATCTCGAAGAAGCGCTACGCATCGGCAACCGTATCGCGATCATGGAAGGCGGCCGCGTGGTGCAGATCGGCACGCCGCAGGACATCATCAGCAACCCCGCCGACGATTACGTCCAGGCGTTCTTCGAAGGCGTCGACACGAGCCGTTATCTGACGGCGGGCGACCTGATGCGGACCAATGACGTGCCGCTCCTGCGCGATCTCGATGCGTCGAGCGTGGCGGAGTCGCTGAACGGCAGCGCCGAGTATGCCTTCGTGCTCGATGGCGAACGCCGCATTCAGGGTTTCGTCACACGCGATGCCATCGGTCATGCATCGCCGCGGGTCAATCACGTCGAGGTGCTGTCGCGCAGCGCGTCGCTCGACCATGTCGTGTCGCGCGTGTGCGCAAATTCGACCGCGCTGCCCGTTGTCGACGACGAAGCCCGCTATTGCGGTTCCGTCGATCGGGCGGGCGTCCTGAAGGTTCTTACGCGTAATCGAGGTTCCCATGTCTGAGATCATCCCGCTCGGCCGCTGGGTCGATGAGTCTGTCCACTATCTTCTCGACCACGACGCAAGCACCTTCGATTCGATCGGCAAGGCGATCGAGAGTTTTGCCGCACTGATCGAACACGGCCTCCAGGCGATCCCGATGTGGGCGCTGATGGCGTTCTTCATCGGCATCGGTCTCTGGCGGGTCGGCTGGCGGTTCGCGATCTTTGCCACGTTGTCGCTATTGCTGATCTATGCAACCGGCTTCTGGGACCAGACAGTTGTGACGCTGGGCCTCACGTTGTCGTCGACGTTGATCAGCCTGCTGTTCGGCATCCCGCTCGGCATCTGGACCGCCAAGAGCAAGAACGTGGCCATGATCGTGCGTCCGATTCTCGACCTGATGCAGACGATGCCCGCGTTCGTCTACCTGATTCCCGCGGCGATGCTGTTCGGCCTTGGCCGCGTGCCGGGGATTCTGTCGACCGTGATTTTCGCCATGCCGCCCGCCGTGCGTCTGACGAGCCTCGGCATCCGGCACGTGAACCGCGAAATCGTCGAGGCAGGGCAGGCGTTCGGCTGCACGCCGTGGCAACTGCTCTACAAGGTGCAGTTTCCGAACGCATTGCCGTCGATCATGCAAGGCGTCAACCAGACCATCATGATGGCGCTGTCGATGGTGATCATCGCGTCGATGGTGGGCGCGGGCGGCCTCGGCAACGATGTGCTGGCCAGCATCCAGCGTCTCGATATCGGGCTGGGTTTCGAAAGCGGTCTTTCGGTCGTGCTGCTGGCGATCATTCTCGACCGCATCACCGAAAGCTTCGGCCGTTCGCCAGGAACCGCCAACGCACCGCGCTTTGCCGGGCTGCGCAACGTGATGCGCGTACGCCGCGAGCAGCCAGTCGCCCAAAGCTGAACACGTGGAAAACAGCATGCCTCGCGAAAGCCTCAGGGCTTTCGCGATGGCTGAACATACCCTGTGCATTTTGGAGAGCGCGACGTGAGCTCAGCCACGACCGGATCGCCGGCCGCCGGATCGCCGTTGTCGAGCCTTGCGCATTTCGGATTTCTCACCCTGCCGAGTTTTTCGATGATCGCGTTCACGAGCGCGGTCGAAGTCCTGCGCATGGCGAACTACGTCGGCCGGGCCCAGCACTATCGATGGTCGATCCTGACGCCCGATGGCGTGCCGGTACGCGCCAGCAACGGCATCACGGTCAAGCCGACACGTACGCTGGAGGAAGCGGGCACGCCCGATGTGCTGATCGTGTGCGGCGGCACGCAGATTCGCAGCGCCGTGGACAGCAACATCAAGACGCTGCTTGGCGAAGTCGCCGGTCGGGGCATACCGCTCGGCGGCATCTGCACGGGGGCGTATGCGCTGATGTCGGCGGGTCTGCTCGACGACTATCGTTGCACCGTGCATTGGGAAGACCTGTCGACGCTCTACAGGGAATTTCCGCGCGTCCTTTTCGCGGACGAACTGTTCGTGATCGACCGCGATCGCCTGACCTGCACGGGCGGGACGGCGCCGCTCGATCTGATGCTGAACCTGGTTGGCAGCCGGCTTGGGGAAAAGCTTGCCGCCCAGGTGTCGGAGCAATTCATTCTCGAACGCATCCGCAGCGCCAGCGATCCGCAGCCGATCCCCGTCGATGCACGTGTGGGCTTCTCGCGCGCCGAGTTGATCGAAGTGGTGCGCCTGATGGAAGCGAACATCGAAGAGCCATTGTCGCTCGACGAGCTGGCCCGCCTCGTGCAGCTTTCGCAACGGCATCTGCAGCGGATGTTCAAGGTGTATCTGAACGTTTCGCCGACCCACTACTACCTGTCGCTGCGATTGCGTCGCGCGCGGGATCTGCTGCGCACGACCGACGCGTCGATCGCTCGCGTAACGACCGTCTGCGGTTTTCACTCGCCATGCCATTTCAGCAAGGCGTATCGCGCGCAGTTTGGCCACGCCCCGAGCATTGAAAGACGTCACCCCAACCAGAACCGATGAATCTCCGAGGAGAGAGAAAGATGAAACGAAAGCTGACGACCACTGCGTGCGTACTGGCTCTTGCGACCACGATGGCGCATGCGGCCGATCCGGAAGTGTGCAGGAACGTGCGCTTTGCCGATGTCGGCTGGACCGATATCGCGGCCACCACGGGCCTCGCCTCAACGGTGTTCCAGGGGCTCGGCTATAACCCGACGAAGACCATCGCGTCGGTGCCGATTACCTTCGCGGGTATCAAGAGCAAGCAGATCGACGTGTTCCTCGGCTACTGGGCGCCGACGATGGATCCGATCATCACGCCGTTCGTGAAAGCGGGCACGATCAAGGTGCTGCCGACGCCGAACCTGACCGGCGCCAAATACACGCTCGCCGTGCCGGACTATGTGTACAACGGCGGTCTCAAGACCTTCGCCGATATCCAGAAGTACGTGGACAAGCTCGACGGCCGAGTCTACGGCATCGAGCCCGGCAACGATGGGAATGCGCTCATCAAGAAGATGATCGACGGCAACCAGTTCGGCCTTGGCAAGTTCAAGCTGGTCGAGTCGAGCGAAGCGGGGATGCTCGTCGAGGTCAATCGTGCGATTCGAGAAAAGAAGTGGATTGTGTTTCTTGGCTGGGAACCTCATCCGATGAACGTGCAGATGAAGATCGATTATCTGAGCGGCGGCGACGATGTGTTCGGGCCGAACTACGGCGAAGCGAAGGTGTTCACGGCGACACCGCCTGACTACGCCGCGCGTTGCCCGAATGCGGCGAAGCTCGTGTCCAATCTGCAGTTCACGACGGCGATCGAGAATCACGTGATGGCGCCGATCATGAACAAGACGGACGCGAACAAGGCTGCGCTCGACTGGCTCAAGTCGAACCCGCAGGTGCTGAACCAGTGGCTGGCTGGCGTGCAGACGATTGACGGCAAGGATGGACTGCCGGCGGTCAAGGCGTATATCGCGTCGCATTGAGACTCGCTGGCATAGCGGGTCAACCGGCGGGATGCAGAGGCGGACTGGCGCTGCATTGTCACCGTGCGGTGTGTTTCAGTGCGTGTCCGGCGACCAGGTGGCCCGTTAGCGTCCATATCTGCCAGTCGAGGCTTTCGAAGACTTTGGCAATCGCATAGAAGACAATCACCGTCGCCCAACCCAGCGGTGCGTCGACCTTGCGGGCGATGGTTGCGCCGACCAAACTGCACGATCGCATAGGGCCGGAGGCTGCCCGTTACCAGCCAGTATCCGACCGTTCCCGTCGATGCCACGACCATGATCAGCATCTGTACCCAGCTGACACGCTGGCAGTCGGGCGGTGTTCAGGTTGCTCGATTCCAGACGGGTTGACGCGCGCGTCCAGTACTACATCTGGCGCAATGACCTGACCGGCACGCTGCTGCTGGAAGAGTTTCACGAGGCCGCCGACCGCGGCGTGCACGTGCGCCTGCTGCTGGACGAACACGGCATCGGGTCGTCGCTCGACGAGACGCTGGCGGCTCTGGAGGCGCATCCGAACGTCGAGGTTCGGCTGTTCAATCCGTTCGTGATCCGCAAGCCCAAATTCGTGGGCTTTCTGACGGACTTCCCGCGCGCCAACCGGCGCATGCACAACAAGTCGCCGACCGCGGACAGCACGGCGACCATCGTGGGCGGCCGCAACATCGGCGACGAGTACTTCGATGCAACCGACGGCGTTGTGTTCGCCGACCTCGACGTGCTCGCCGTGGGGCCGCCGGCAGCCGATGTCGCACGGGACTTCGACCGCTACTGGGCGAGCGCCTCGGCCTATCCGGTTGACCGGATGCTGTCGATTCTGCCGATCGAGTCGCTTTTGTAGGCGTTGCGTTGCGGTAGGCAGGGGCGGCGGGCGCTTCCGGTAGCGAACCGCCGTCCGGTCAATGGCGTATCGCGAACCCCTTCACATACGCATCGGGATCGCGACCGTCCCATGCACGACCATCGATCAGCACCGGCGATGCTTCGCTGGTCGGCACCGGAATCCCCATTTTCAGCGCGGCCTCGCGATACAGCGAGCTCTGGTTGATCGCAGCGGCGATTGCCGCGTAATCTTCGCTGCGGCCACTGTCGATCATGCCCCATCGCTGATATTGCGTCAGGAACCAGGCGCCTTCCGATGGCCGCGGATAGTTGACCGCGCCGCCTTCGAAAAACCGCACCGGCAGCCGCACGGCGTTGCCCCCCTCGCTGGAGAGCCGCGCCGCGATCAGTTCCTCCGGCACGCCGAGGAATTCCGGTTGCGCGAGCCGGCGCGCGATTTCGATGCGATGTTCGCCGTCGTCCAGCCAGCGGCACGCTTCGAGCATCGTCTGCACGAGGGCGCGCGCCGTGTTCGGATGATGGCTGACAAAGTCGCGCCGGCAGGCGAGTATTTTCTCGGGATGATCCGGCCAGACTTCGCTGGTATAGGCCACGGTCTTGCCCACGCCGTGCGCTTCTGCAACAGCATTCCACGGTTCGCCCACGCACAGCCCGTCGAGCCGTTCCGACGCGAGCGCATCGACCATCTGTGGCGGCGGAATGACCACGCTCTCGATATCGCGCAATGGATGAACGCCTTGCGCCGCCAGCCAGTAATACAGCCACATCGCGTGCGTGCCGGTCGGGAAGGTCTGCGCGAACACCGGTTTGCGCCCAAGGGTCGCGAGCGCCGCGCGCAGGCTCTGGTGTTCGGCCAGCGCGTCAGCGAGGCGATTCGATACGGTGATCGCCTGGCCGTTGCGATTGAGCACCATCAGCGCGGCCATATCCGTTTGCGGACCGCCCAGTCCCAGCTGCACGCCGTAGACCAGACCGTACAGCGCGTGAGCCGCGTCGAGGTCGCCGGACAGCAGCTTGTCGCGCACGGCAGCCCACGATGGCTGGCGGCACAACTCCAGCGTCAGTCCGTGCGCGTGACCGAATTCGAACAGCTTGGCGGCCACCAGCGGGGCGGCGTCGGAGAGCGCGACAAAGCCGAGCCGCAGATGCGTTTTCTCGAGCCGTTCCGCGGATTCCGGTCGGGCGTGATTGGCGGGTTCGTTCATGAGCAGGGCTTCATTTGGGCGCGTCCGCGGAAGCGACGATCTGGCGCGCGATTTCGGCCAGCTTCACCCCCTGGTTCATCGCGCGTTTGCGCAGCGTCGCATACGCGGCATTCTCGGTCATTTTCTGCCGGTCCATCAGCAGGCGTTTGGCGCGGTCGATCAGTTTTCGTTCGGCCAGTTCGTTCTCGGCCTGCGCGAGACGTTCGCGCAACTGCGATTCCTGGGCGAAGCGGGCCAGCGCGACTTCGAGAATCGGCGCGAGGCGCTCCGTCGCGAGGCCTTCGACGAGATACGCCGTGACACCCGCGCTCACCGCGTCGCGGATCAGCTGGTGGCTCGCATCGGGACTGAACATCAGCACCGGGCGCGGCGCGGTTGCATTCATCACGGCAAGCTGTTCGAGCGTGTCGCGCGACGGCGATTCCGTATCGATGATGATGACGTCCGGCCGTTCGCTTGCGACCACGCGATGCAGCGCATCCGGCGTCGCCGTGTCGGCCAGCATATCGTAGCCGAGCCGCGCGAGCGCATCGCGCAGATCGCCGATCGGCTTGTCGGTGTCGGTTACGAGTAGTACGCGCAGCATCTTCTGTCTGTTGTCATCGGCGGCTTCGGTTCAGATTGCAAGCGCTGGCGCGGCGCACATTCGTTTGAGTTCGGGCACGCATGAGCCGCAGACGGTGCCGCAACCCAGCTGCGCTTTCAGTTCGGGCACCGTGGCGCCATGGGTAATCGCCTCCTGAATGCGCGACTCCGTGATCTGCGTGCAGTTGCACACCACGCGGTCGCGCACCGCGCCGGCCTGCTGCCGGGTCGAGAACACCGCGAAGCGCGGACCTTGCCACGGCGCGGCCTCGCGCAATTTTGCCAGCAGCGCGTCGGCGTTCGCCGCGTCGCCTGCAAATACGAAGCCATCAATGACGTTGTCGCGCCAGACGACCCGCTTGTCAAGACCGCGCCGCGCGTCACGGTATTCGAGCGTGTCTTCGCCGGTGCGCAGTGCCATCGCTTCGTAAAGACGGGCGAGCCAGTGTTCCGGCGCCGCCGTGTGTGCGGCGCGCAGCACGAGCAGGTCGTCGTCTTCGATGCTGAGCGAGGCGTAGCCGCAGTCTCTCAGCAGCGGCTGGACGGCTGCATGGAGGGCGAGCACGTCGCCGCGGCGGGCGGCGACGAGCCGCCAGGGCAGTTCCGCCGGTTCGATGCGCACGGCGGCGTGCTTCAGTTCGGGTTGCGACGACAGCGGATCGACTGCGGCGACGGTGGTTTCATTGATGCCGCCGCTGGCGAGAAACTGGGCGTTCCAGTGCATCGGCGCAAAAACGGTCCCCGACTGGACATCGTCGGACAATTGCAACGGCAGCACGAGTTCGCCGCGGCGGCTCGCTATCCGTACCAGATCGCCTTCGCTGAAGCCGCGTCGCGCGGCGTCGCCGCGCTGCATGCTGAGCGCCGGTTCGGGGGCGTGAGAGAACAGTTTGCCGACGCGGCCTGTGCGGCTCATGCCGTGCCATTGATCGCGCAGGCGGCCCGTCAAAAGACGGAAGGGATAGCGCGGATTCGTGGCCTCGGCGACCGGCAGATAGCGGGTCGCATGAAAGCGCGCGCGGCCGTCGGCGGTTGCGAACACGCCGTCCGTATAGCGACGTGCCTGGCCTTGTGCCCCTTGCGCGGGAAACGGCCATTGTTGCGGACCGGCTGCTTCGAGCGTGTCGTAGCTGAGGCCGCCGATATCCAGGTCGCGGCCCTCGGTGAGCTTGCGATGTTCGTTGAAGACGTCTTCCGGTTTGTCGAACGCGAAGAGTGTCGAAGCAGCCTGATTGCGCTGTTCGATGCGCCGGGCGACTTCGTTGACGATCCACCAGTCGGGCTTCGCTTCGCCAGGCGCTGCGACAGCCGCGCGCACGCGGGAAATACGGCGTTCGGAGTTGGTGACCGTGCCGGATTTCTCGCCCCACGTTGTGGCGGGGAGCACCACGTCGGCGAACGGCACCGTATCCGTCTGCATGAAGGCGTCCTGCACGACGACGAATTCGGCGTTCTCGAGCGCTTCACGCACGCGTGCGATATCGGGCATCGAGTGAATCGGGTTCGTGCAGGCGATCCAGATTGCCTTGATCTTGCCGCTATGGACCGCTTCGAACATGTCGACAGCGGGCAGGCCCGGCCGGTCGGAAAGTTGCGACACGCCCCACAGGCGCGCAACTTCTTCGCGGTGGGCGGGATTGCCGATGTCGCGGTGCGCCGCAAGCATGGTTGCCATGCCGCCTACTTCGCGGCCACCCATCGCGTTCGGTTGCCCGGTCAGCGAGAACGGCCCGGCGCCGGGGCGGCCGATCTGTGCGGTCGCAAGATGCAGGTTGATCAGCGCGAGGTTCTTGTCGGTGCCATGGCTCGACTGGTTGAGACCCATGCAGTACAGCGACAGCGCGGCATCGCTCGCGCCGAACCATTCGGCTGCCTGCATGACTTCGCGCTCGGTGATGCCGCACAGGCCTGCGACCATGGGCGGCGTGAAGTCGCGCACGAGCGCCTTGAGCTCGTCGAAACCAGCGGTATGGCGACCGATGAAATCGCGATCGACGAGGCCTTCCCAGATCAGGTGATGCAGCATCCCGTTGAAGAGCGCGACATCGGTGCCGGGCTGGATCGGCAGATGCAGGTCCGCCATCGCCGCGGTATCGGTGCGGCGCGGGTCGACGACGATCCAGCGGATCGACGGATCCGCCGCCTTCGCTTCCTCGAGCCGGCGAAACAGCACGGGATGTGCCCATGCCATGTTGCTGCCGGCGAACAGCACGGTTTTCGCCTGTTCGAGATCCTCGTAGCAGGTGGGCGGTCCGTCCGCGCCGAGCGCCATCTTGTACGCGGTGACCGCACTCGACATGCACAGCCGCGAGTTCGTATCGATGTTGTTGGTGCCGATCAGGCCTTTCGCGAGCTTGTTGAAGACGTAATAGTCTTCGGTGAGCAACTGGCCCGATACGTAAAACGCCACCGCATCCGGGCCGTGCTGTTCGACGACTTCCGCAAAACGCGCAGCGACCGTATCGAGCGCCGCCGGCCATGACACCTGTTCGCGCGGCTCGTCACGACGCAGACGCATTTCCGGAGCCAGCGCGCGACCGGTGTCGCTGTGCGCCGTCAGCGCGAGCGACAACCCTTTCGTGCAGAGCTTGCCGAAGTTCGCCGGATGGTCCGGGTCGCCCTGCACACCGGTGATGCGGCCGTTCTGCGCCTCGATGAGCACGCCGCAGCCGACGCCGCAATAGCAGCAGGTGGAACGGGTGACGGTCTTCATCGTGTCTCCGTGCGTGTGTTCAGGCGAGGCTCAGGAAAATCGAGCCGTCATCGTCGACCCGCACCGGAAAGTGGCGCGCGCAACCCTCATCGGGTGCGCGGGCTTCACCGCTTGCGAGATCGATGTTCCATGCATGCAGGGGGCACGTGACGCTCTCGCCGTGCACGATGCCCTGCGACAGCGCGCCGCCCTTGTGCGGGCAGTGGTCGAGCAACGCGAACACCTTGTCCTGCGCGGTGCGGAAAATCGCCACGTTGCCTTCCGCGCGTTGCAGCACGCGGCTGCCCAGTTGAGGGATATCCGCGATTTCGCAGATACGGGTCCATTGTTGAGTCACTTTCATGTCCATGATGTCGTCCTCAGGCCACGACCTTGAGCGGAATGTATTCGTGCTTCTGCCTGCCGGCGATGCGTGCTTCCCATGGGTCCGGCAAGCCGTCGAGCGAATACAGCAGGCGCTCGAACAGGGCGCGGCGATTCGCGTCGTCGTCGACGACCTTCTTCCTGATGTAGTCGAGACCGACACGCTCGATGTAGTGCACCGTGCGGTCGAGGTACCACGCTTCCTCGCGATAGAGTTGCAGGAAGGCGCCGGTGTATTCCTTGACCTCATCCGCGGTCTTGACCTTGACGAGGAACTGCGCGACTTCGGTCTTGATGCCGCCGTTGCCGCCGACATAGAGTTCCCAGCCGCTATCGACCGCGATCACGCCAACGTCCTTGATGCCTGCTTCCGCGCAGTTGCGCGGGCAACCGGAGACGGCGAGCTTCACCTTGTGCGGCGACCACATGTTCGCCAGCATCGTTTCGAGATCGATGCCCATCTGCGTGCTGTTCTGCGTGCCGAAGCGGCAGAACTCGCTGCCCACGCAGGTCTTGACGGTGCGGATCGACTTGCCGTACGCGTGGCCCGACTTCATGCCGAGGTCTTTCCACACATTGGGCAGGTCTTCCTTCTTCACACCAAGCAGGTCGATGCGTTGACCACCCGTCACCTTGACCATCGGCACGTTGTATTTGTCCGCGACGTCGGCGATGCGGCGCAGTTCGGCGGCCGTGGTCACGCCTCCCTTCATCTGGGGAATCACCGAGAACGTGTTGTCTTTCTGGATGTTTGCATGCACACGCTCGTTGACGAAGCGGCTTTGCGGATCGTCGACGGCTTCACGCGGCCACGTCGACAGCAGGTAGTAGTTGAGCGCCGGGCGGCAGGTCGCGCAACCGTTCGGCGTGCGCCATTCGAAGAAGTCGTACACCTCGCGATGCGACAGCAGATGCTGCTCGCGAATCACCCTGCGGATATCGCCGTGGCTGTGTTCGGTGCAGGGGCAGATTGCTTTCGTCTTCGGCGTTTCCTGGAAGTCGGAGCCGACGGTGCTCATCAGGATCTGTTCGACGAGGCCCGTGCACGAGCCGCATGAGCTTGACGCCTTGGTGTGTTTGCGGACTTCGTCGAGCGTGAAGAGTCCTTTTTCGGTGATCGCCTTGACGATGGTGCCCTTGCATACACCGTTGCAGCCGCACACTTCGTCGCTATCGGCCATCGCCGCGGCGCGGCTTTGGCCCTGCACGCCGGAATCGCCCACATGCGATTCGCCGAACATGATGTGGTCGCGCAGTTCGCCGAGCTTGCGGCCTTCGCGCAGCAACTTGAAGTACCACGCACCATCGGCGGTGTCGCCGTAAAGGCATGCGCCGACGAGCTGATCGTCCTTGATCACGAGCTTCTTGTAGACGCCGCCGGACGGATCGGACAGCACGATTTCCTCGGTGCCGTCGCTGCCCATGAAGTCGCCGGCGGAGAAGAGGTCGATGCCCGTCACCTTCAGCTTGGTCGACAGCACCGAGCCCTTGTAGCTGCCGATGCCCAGCAGCGCCAGATGGTTTGCGCAAACCTTGGCCTGCTCGAAGAGCGGCGCGACGAGGCCGTACGCGATGCCGCGATGGCTCACGCATTCGCCCACCGCATAGACGCGCGGGTCATAGGTCTGCAGCGAGTCGCTGACGACGATGCCCCGATTGCAGTACAGGCCCGCTGCTTCGGCGAGCGCGGTATTCGGGCGGATGCCGGCGGCCATCACGACGAGATCGGCGCGAATGCTGTCGCCGTCCTTGAAGCGGACCGCGCTGACTTCGCCCGCGTCGTTGCCGATGATCTCCGAGGTCGCCTTGTTGAGCAGGAAGTTCAGGCCGCGTTCTTCGAGCGAGCGTTGCAATAGTTTGCCGGCAGTCGAGTCGAGCTGACGTTCGAGCAGCGTATCGGCGAGATGAACGACGGTGACGTCCATGCCGCGCAGTTTCAGGCCGTTGGCCGCTTCGAGGCCCAGCAGCCCGCCGCCGATCACGACGGCGTGACGCTTGAGCGCGGCGGTATCGATCATCGCCTGCGTGTCGCGGATGTCGCGATACGTGATCACGCCGTTCAGATCTCGGCCGGGCACTGGCAGGATGAAGGGCGTTGATCCCGTTGCGATCAGCAGACGGTCATACGGCGCTTCGCTGCCGTCGTCGGCCACGACCACGCGCCGCACGCGATCGATCCGGTCGATCGTCTTGCCCAGATGCAACGTGATGTCGTTTTGCTGATACCACTCGACGGTATTGAGGATGATGTCGCCGAACGCCTGCTCGCCGGCGAGTACCGGTGACAGCAGGATGCGGTTGTAATTCGGATGAGGCTCGGCACCGAACACGGTGATGTCATAGTGGCCGGGCGCGATCGCCAGCAGTTCTTCGATCGTGCGGATACCGGCCATGCCGTTGCCAATGACGACCAGACGAGGTTTGTTCATGACGAAGGTCTCCTGTTTCACGCGCAGGCGCACACGGTTACTACCGGCCGGGCGCGGAGCGCCCGACGCATCGCGTCGTTCATGACGGGCAGGCAGAGCGCGGCGCGGGTGGACGTGACGGCCGTCGACGGACAGTGCGATGTGGTCAGCGGGAAGGTGGGGACGATCTGGATTTGCTGCATGCCGCACAGATGCCAGACCATGCGGCTCAGATCGAAATGCGGGAGTGCGGCAAACAGCGTGCGGAGATGGGCGTGGCGCCAGAAGCTGCGGTCCATGATGGTTCCGTCGTTGGATCGCGCCCGGATCGTACCGGTTGCGACAAACGTCGAACGTCATTGCCCGACCTGATGAACGGCAGGTTGCCGTTTCGCTGCCTGGCCCGGGTCTGATGTTCCGTCAGGTGCCCGAGCCTTGCGCCCCTGCATCATTGCAGGGAGCGAAACCTGTGTAGCAACAGATATGCCATGCTGCGTCATCGGCGCTGAGGCCTGATGCGATTGGGTTCGGTCGAAATGGCCGAGGTGGGATATTGCACCGCAGCAGTGCGCGGGCAAGCAGGGCTGCACTGGTTTAGCGCCACTGGATCAATGGCGGGGCAAGTGAAGAAGGGCGAAATGCATTTTCAATCGCGCGCCGCACGCGTGCTCAATGCGCCTGCATAGCTGCGCGGCGAAAACGCAAAAGTGAGCAGGATCATCGCCGAGATGCTGCATGCGAGCATGATCCACGCTGCCGTGAAGGTGCCCGTGAGATCGCGCACGAACCCTGCGATCATCGGCGCCGCGGCGGCCACGACGAAGCCGACGCCCTGAACGAACGCGATCAGTCGGGCGGCGACGTGATGGTCGTCGGAGTGATCGAGGGTGGTGACGAGCGTCACCGAAAACGTGCCGCCCAGCCCCGCGCCCGCCAGGGCGACCCAGAGCAACGGCATGGCCTCAGGCCAGACGACGAGGCCGACGACGCCCGCCAGTTGCGCCGACAGGCCTGCGACCAGCCATGGCCGTCGATCGCGAAACGACGCGGCGGCGAGCGGCAGCAGCAGGGCGGATGCAGCCTGAAATACCGCCATTGCACCGAGCAGCGAGCCGCTGCTCGCGACGTTGGCGCCATGCTGCTGGTAGTAAGCGGGCAGCCATGCGACCAGACTCGTATAGCCGCCATTCACCAGCCCGAAGTGCAAACCGAGCGCCCACGCGCGCCGCTTGCGCCAGAGATTGACGGTGGATACAGGCTGTCTGGCGATTTCATCGTTGTGAGAGACCGCGTCCGATGTTCGCCGGTTCAGGCGGAACCAGTAGATAAGGGCGATCAGCGCCGGTATCGCCCACACCGCAAGGGCTGCGTGCCATGACTCCAACACGTCTGCGATCCACGGACTCACGCTCGCGCCGAGTCCGCCACCGCCCATGATCGACGCGGAAAACATACCCATCGCGAGCGGCATGCGCATGCGGAACCGCTGTTTGATGACGCCCGGCAGCAGAGCCTGAATCGATGCGACACCGATACCGGCAAGCGCGGCCGTCAGAAGCAATGCCGCGCCGCTGCTCGTGGACCAACGTGCGCCACATGCCAGCGCAATCGCGATCAGACCAAGCGCCACACCGCGCGCCTCCCCGACCGATCGGGCAAGGGCGTTCGCGCCGAACGCGCCGAGACCCATCGCTACCACAGGCAGGCTGGTCAACAGCGAGGCGCCGTAGAAGCTGAGACCGGTCGAGGCGCGGATCGTCGTCATCAGCGGGCTGATATCGCCACGCCGGCTTCCCCGATTCGCATCCATGGCCTCACGCACCCGCTCGACTTCAACCACCGCTGCGTCGCCATCAGGCGATGCCGCCGACGTGTCCACTTCTGTCGAAGCGCGCATTTACGCGTCGATCACTTCGGCGTTGTTGCAGGGCAGATTGCGGCCCGGAGCGCAGCTCGTGGAGCGCGATCTGGCGGCCGCGTTCGGTTGCACGCGCGGGGCGTTGCGCAAGGTGCTCGCCCGGCTGGGGTTCGAAGGCAAGCTGGTGCTGGAAGCGAATCGCGGCGCATTTGTACCGTCGCCTTCCGAAGAGGACATCCGGCAGGTGTATCGCGCACGACAGATCGTTGAGGCGGGGATCGTCGCATCGCTATGCGGCGAGCTGTCGGCGCAGCAGAAACGCCGTCTCAACGCGCATGTGCGCTGTGAAGAAAAAGCGCAGCGCGATGGACGTGTCGATGATGCGGTGCGTCTTGCGGGACAGTTTCACGTACTGCTCACAGAACTCGCGGGCGGCACGGAGCTGCTAGGTCTCGTGTCGCAGCTCGTCGCGAAGACTGAACTGTACAAGGCGCTCTACGACCCGTCGAAGGGTTCGACCTGTGCCGGGGATGAACACGCGCAGATCATCGAAGCGCTCGATGGCGGCAACCTCGAAGCGGCGCTTGGCGTCATGCGTGCGCACCTTGACGAACTGGAGGAACGTGTCGTGCAGCAGGTCCGTCTGCATTCCGGCGACGATCTCAGCGCCGTCTTCAGCCAATGAAAAACGCGGCATGGAATCCATGCCGCGTGTCGTTTAGAGCGTTGTGTGCTCAGTGCGAGATGCGCTCCAGTTCCAGCCCTTTCACCGCATGATGTCCCAGACCGCGATCGAAGCGAGCGGGATGCTGGGCGGCGACGCGGCACTGCCGCATGCGGAACTCGAGCTCCTCAAACCCGCGAAGACGCGCTGAACCGCGGTTGAGCGGATTCGCCAAAGCGCGTCAAACGGGCTGGACAATGGTGTTGCAAGTACCAGGGGTTGCGGCGGCAACTGGATTGAAACCAGCATTAAAGCGCCGGCATGCGCCGGAACAAACCGCCGCCAGCCGGCTTCAGCGCCGACGGAATTGCGAGCTGCGGGCTGCGCCGCCGCCACCACCACTGCGCTCGTCCTTGTGGCGGAAATTGATACGGCCCTTCGTCAGGTCATAGACCGACAGTTCGAGCGTCACGCGGTCGCCCGCGAGGATACGGATGTGATTCTTGCGCATGCGGCCGGACGCGTATGCGCCTACCACGACGCCATTGTCGAGCGTCACGCGGTAACGGCTATCCGGAAGTACTTCGTCGACGATACCGTCCAGTTCAAGCAGTTCTTCTTTTGCCATGCATAGCTCCTGGTCAATGAGAGGGGGTCGCTTCGCTCGAATGCCGACGAAGCGTGTAATGCCGGTAATACGTTGGCGGGCGGCGCGTCGATGTGCCGTGCGCCCGTCGTGCGGATCGAAACGATGCCGCTTAAAGGTCGGCCACCGACTGGCCGTCCACACGGCCGTCGATCAGCTGTTCGGCGTGCGCCATACACGCAATACGCGCCTTGCCCGTGCCTTCGAACGGCCACAGATGCGGCAGTCGGAAAACGCGGCCGTCGGACGACGGATTCGCGCCGACGCGGCAGATACGCACCGACGCTTCATAGCCGGCGTCGGGGTTGCGACTCGTCTGGCCGTCTGCGGGACGGCGCGGATAGACGAGCGGATGAATTTCAAAGCCCTTATAGGTTCTGACAGCTTGAGTCATAAAACACCTGTCCTGTAATACTGGCCGCCGCTCCCTGCGCATGGACGCGCCGGAACGGCCGACCCGGCGGCGCAGCCAGACAACGGCGCGCTGCCACGGAAAAAGAATGGCGCCAGCCCGATTCAACGAAGCTTGCGCCCAGTTGCACTTGCTTGCGCTTGGCCGCGGCGATTCGCGGATTCGATGGAGAAGAAACACGCCGATGCCGCGTGGGCACTGGGCGCATGAAAAGCTGCACAACTCGCGACAGCGAATGCGCGATGCGCATTGCCGGATTGACGGGACCGCCGACGGGCGACGGTCGAACTGTCGGGGGTACTGCGGAAATGCCGATTGAAAGCTCCGGTACTGCAAATCCGGAATACAGCTATACCAATATGATGCACTAAATAGGCCCGATTGGATAGCAAAAAGTTTCCTGCGCCGCCAATTGGCGACGAACGCGTTCTACTGGGCGCCCCAGGACGGCGCGGCCGGAGAGGGGCCGTCCCGCTGCCCGGCCAGGGCGGCTGCGTCGCTAATCGAGGTTCAGCTGGCTCTGGCGGGCGCCCTTTTTTTCAGTTCGTGCGACGCGGCAAGCGGGATCCGGGCATCGTCCCAAGCCGCGAGCCATTCGACTTCCTTCGCGGTGAAAACCTGTCCGTGATTGCGCAGCGCGTACTGCAGCGAATCGATGATGTGGTTGCGGATGATTTCGGGCGTGCCTTCGTCGTCGAGCACCGCACGAAACGCTTCTAGCGTGGCCATCGTGTCGCTCCGGGAATTGGATTGGCGTCTTATCGCACGCCAATAGTGACGCGCCAACCGGACAAAATTCCCCACACGCCGGCAAGCACGTCAGCGCGCGGTTGCTTTTAGCCCAGGGATCCCGATGACAGCGACGTTACTCGAACCGTTCTGGACGGTACGGCCGCACATCGGTGAAGGGCGTGGCGCCCGTCATCATTTCTGCCAGCAGGCGTCCCGTGACGGGGCCAAGCGTGAGGCCGTGATGATTGTGGCCGAAGGCGAACCACAGCCCGCGATGCCGCGTCGCGCGGCCGATCACAGGCCGCATGTCCGGCGTACACGGCCGCATGCCGAGCCATGGCGCCGGGTCGATGCGCGCCCCCAGGCCGAAGACCGGCTTTGCGAAACGTTCCGCCCGTTCGAGCTGGATGCCCGTCGGCGGCGCGCCGCGCTTCGCGATTTCGACGCCCGTAGTGAGCCGTAGACGCCCCTGCATCGGCGCGATCACATATCCCTTCTCGGTATCGACGACCGGTACCGACAGAATCTGGCGCTCGGGCTGGTAATGCATGTGATAGCCACGTTTCGCCCGCAGCGGGATGCGGTAGCCAAGGGGCGCGAAGACCGTGTCCGACCACGGCCCGAGCGCGACGACAACTTCCTTCGCGCTGATCCGGCCTGCCGTGGTCTGCACGGTCCAGGCGTCGCCTTCAGCGCGCACGGTAGTCGCATCGCCGGTGAACAGCGTGCCGCCGCCCGCCTCGAAGAGGCGCGCGTAACCCTTCGTCAGTTCACCCGGGGTCGCGACGCTCTTCGGGTCCTGCCAATGCAGCGCGCCGCAAAAGCTTTCGGCGATGCCAGGTTCGCGGACACGCAGCGTCGTGCTATCGAGGGGCGTCATCCGCAGGCCGTTCTCGCGCGCGGAGACTTCAGCGGCGGCGGCTTCGGTGTCGAATTCGGTCTGGGTACGGAACGCCTCGATCCAGCCGCCATCGTGGACGAGAGCGCCGAGGCCGGCGCGCGCGATCAGCGCGTCGTGTTCAGTTACGCTTTGCCGGATCAGCGGCAGCATGTCCCGTGCGGCGGCGGCGAGCCTTTGCGGCGACGAATGCCACCAGAAACGGGCGAGCCACGATGCATATGACGGGATGGCCTTATAGTCCCAGTAGAGATCGGTCGACTGGTTGCGCGCATAGCGCAGCAGCGTACCGAGACGGCGCGGAAAGCCATACGGCACGATCGACGAGCGCTCGATCAACCCGGCATTGCCGAAACTGGTTTCCTCCCCGGGGCCGCGCCGGTCGACGAGCGCGACGCGCCGCCCGCGGTCTTGCAGATGCAGCGCCGACGATACGCCGACGATGCCGGCCCCCAGTACGATCACGTCGAAATCCATAGACTCGCTTGTCCGTTTCAGCCGTCGGGCGACTCAGGTGCGCCGCCAGAAAAAATGAGGCTTCGAGGCGCATGCACGTGCCTCGAAGCTGTCGACTCTAAATCAGGGTCGGGCTACTTCGCAATGATGTCGCGCTTGAAATACTTCTGCGACAGCGAGCTCAGCGTGCCGTCCTTCTTCAGCGAGTCGAGCGCGGCGACGACCTTCGTCTTCAACGCCTGGTCGCCCTTGCGCAGACCGAGACCGGTGCCTTCGCCGAGCGTCGCCGGATCGTGCAGCGGCTCGCCGAGGATCGCGTAGTCACGCGCTTCGGGCTTGCCGAGGAAGCCGTCCTGCACCGTCTGCGCTTCCTGCACCGCGGCGTCGAGGCGGCCGGCGATGAGGTCGGAATAAACCTGGTCCTGATCCTGATACGAGACCACCGAAACACCCGCATTCGCCCAATGCGCCTTCAGAAAATCTTCCTGCGACGACCCTTGCAGCACACCCACACGCTTGCCCTGCAGGCTCTTCACGTCCGGCAGCAGTTTCGAATCGCGCTTTGCCACCATCACGATCGGCACGACATAGACCGCTGGCGTGAAATCGATGCTCTGCTTGCGCTTGTCGGTGATGTTCATCGCTGAATTGATCACGTCGAACTTGCGTGCCTGCAACGCCGGGATCAGGCCGTCGAACGCGTTTTCGACCCACACGCACTTCACATTCAACTTCTTGCAGACGGCATTGCCGACATCGATGTCGAAGCCTTGCAGTTGACCCGACGGGCTCTTGCTCTCGAACGGGGGATAGGCGGCTTCAACGCCGAAACGCAGCGTGCCGTTGGATTCGGCGTGGGCGACGCCGGCGATGCTTGCGAACGCGAGGGCGATGCAAAGGGAAGGCTTCAGGTTCATGACGGTTCCTGGCATGGGTTGGGAAAGGCGAAATCGGCCGTAGCTGGGCGTCTGTGGCGGGAGGCGGCTTCATCGCGTGGATCAAATATAGACGAAAAGTCTATTGTGGACTATAGGGGATGCGCCTGATAGGTGTTGTTAAAAGTCTAGAATAGACTTAAAGTCTCTATCACGTCCACTCACCAATATTCCGCAAGCGGTATCGATCTGGAGAAGCCCGCCATGAGCAGCAACGAAAAAACCGTTCCGTTGATCGTCAATGAACACGCTGTGCAGGGCGCGTTGCCCGCGCTGGATGTGCGTCGCGCGCTGACGCAGATGTTTCGCGAACTGGGGAGCGGCAGCGCGGTGCAGCCGCCGCAGACGCTGACGCTGTTTCCCGCCGATGCCGGCGACTTCATCACTTATCTCGGCGCGATCGCCGAGGCGAAGGTGTTCGGCGCCAAGCTGTCGCCGTACATCGTCACCGGCGGGCGCCCGATCGTGACTGCGTGGACAGCGCTGATGTCGATGGAAACCGGGCAGCCGCTGATCTGGTGCGACGCGGGGCTGCTCACGACCGAGCGCACCGCGGGCGCCACTGCGCTTGCCGTCGATCATCTCGCGCGTGCCGACGCGCGGCGACTGGCGATCGTCGGGGCCGGCGCGGTGGGGCAGGCCCATCTGCGGCACGTCGCGCGGCTGCGTGCGTGGGAATCGATCAGCGTGTTTTCGCCGGATTTGCCTCACGATGCGGCGAAACGCGCGGCAATTGCAGCAATCGAGTCGCGCGCGACCATCAGCGAGAGCATCGAGGCATGCGTTGGCGATGCCGACGTGGTGATGCTGTGTACGTCCTCGGGTACGCCGGTGCTGTCCGATGGCATGTTGACGAAGCCGGCGCTGATCACGTCGATCAGCACGAACGTCGCGAACGCGCATGAAATTCCGCCGGCCTGGCTGCCGGACATGGACGTCTATTGCGACTACCGCCGCACGACGCCTGGCAGCGCCGGCGAGATGAAGCTTGCCGCCGAACGGCACGGGTGGACGGCTGCGAGCGTCGTGGGCGATCTGCCGGAACTGGTGTGCGGCACGTGTGAAAAACCGTCGTACCGCAAGCATGCATTTTTCCGCTCGATCGGGCTCGGGCTGGAGGACGTCGCGATTGCTTACGAGTTGCTGCGGCATCTGACCCAGGGCGAGCGCGCTTGACAGAAATGACGGGGATGTCCAGGATTCCAGCGCGCCTGTGAACGCCGTTTGATTGGCCTGGTGCGCGCCGAACCCGCCCACAGCACTCAAAGAAGGTTGCGATAACCATGCGCAAGAAAAAGACTTCCCCCGTCAAGGATCTGCTGCTGAACCGCTATGCGCCGATCGCGGACGGTATCGCGACACTCTTTTTTCCGTACGCCGAGGTCGTGATTCACGATCTGCATGACCAAACCGTGCTGTATCTGGCGAACAATCTGTCGAAGCGCGAAGTCGGCGACGACTCGGCGCTGGAGGAAATCGATCACGCCGCGCGCGAGCGCGTGATCGGCCCGTACGAGAAGCTGAACTGGGATGGCCGGCGCATGCGCTGCGTGAGCAACGTGCTGTTCGACGACAGCGGCGAACCGGCCGGCATGATGTGCATCAACTTCAATATCGCGGTGTTCGAGGACGTGCGCTCGACGCTCGATCTCTTCATCAAGGGTGCGGGCGTCGTCGCGCAGCCGGACGAACTGTTCCGCGACGACTGGCAGGACCGCATCAACACGTTTCTGCATGCCTGGCTGCGCGAGCGGCAGATCGGCCTCAATTCGCTGACCCGCGATCATCGTCGTGAACTGGTGGAGGCGTTGTATGCCGAAGGCGCATTCCGCGGCAAGAGCTCGGCGAATTACGTCGCGGCAGTGCTCGGTATGGGCCGCGCGACGGTATACAAGCATTTGAAGCAGATGAAGGAAAGTGGGAACTGAAGCGGCGCAGCCGCCACACTCTCCTGGAATTCTTCCGCTAACCGGTTCAATCGAAGAGGGAAAACCTGTGCGCTTTCAGCACTACAAGGGCGGCATTTACGAACTGGTCTGCGAGGCGACGCTCGAATCGGACCCGACGGTCACCATGATCGTCTACCGAGCGGCCAATGGTACGATCTGGACACGTCCAGCTTCGGTGTTCTTCGAACTGGTCGAGCGCGACGGCACGATGGTGCCGCGCTTCAAACCGATCGATTGATCCCACGCGCCCGGCGTCCTGGCGCGCCGTATCGAAGGAGAAACAGGAATGCGTCTATTGCTTGCCCTCATCGTGCCGTGGTTTCAGTTTTTCACGATTGGGCGTCCGCTCGCTGGGATCATCTGCCTGATCCTGCAACTGACGATCGTCGGCTGGATTCCGGCTGCGATCTGGTCCGTCTATGCGCTCAGCCAGTACAACACCGACCGCAAGATCGAGCGCGCGCTGGGGCCACGGCGCTGATTCAACGGTGCCGGCGCCGCTCAGATTTCCGTCGCGTGCGGCACCTCGATGACGAGATCCGACTCAGCGATCGCGACGCAGGGCAGGATAAAGCCCTCAACCTTCTCCTCCTTGCTCAGACCCGGCCATTCGATCGTATACCGCACGCGGCCTGCGTTCATATGGCACATGCAGGTCCGGCACGTGCCATTGCGGCACGACCTCGGCAAACGCAAACCGTCAAAGCTGGCGGCTTCCAGAATGGTGAGCGACTCGGGCGCTTCGAATGTGCGTCCCGACGGTTCGACGCGGACGGCAAAAACCCGGCAGGCAGGGACGGGAGAGGAGTTTTCGGACATCTTTCCGGCAGTACGTGGTGAGGCGCGTGGACGCTTTCAGTCGCGGCTTCGCGAGCAGCACACGTAGCATACCGGGCCCAACCGCAGCGCGCCACGTGCGTCAATGTGAAGGGCGCTGGCGCAGATAGCGGTAGATGGTATTGCGCGCCAGCCCCAGTTCGCGCGCGGTCGCGGAGACGTTGCCGCCGTGACGCGTCAGCGTCTGTTCGATTAACGTCGTCTGCACGTCCTGCATGCGGGACGGTGCGGCAGGTGCGTTGCCGGGTTGCGCAGCGTCAGCCCAAACCGGATCGTCACAAGGCGCAGCGTCGCAATCCTGCAGGAAATCCTCCGGCAGATGCTCGACGCCGATCTCGTCTTCGCCTTCGGCCATGATGCCCGCCGTGCGCAGCACGTTGGCGAGTTGCCGCAGATTCCCCGGCCAGCGGCAACGGGTAAAGCGTCCGAGGACTGCAGCGGAGACGCGCAACGGCACGGCGTCGCTGTCGCGCTGCAATTCGAGAATCCGCTTGACCAGTACGCACAGATCCGACCGCTCGACGAGCGCGGGCAACGTCACGACCAGCCCGTTGATCCGGTAGTACAGGTCTTCCCTGAACGTACCCGCCTGGATCATCGATCGCAGGTTGCGGTGGGTCGCGCAGACGACGCGCAGATCGACGGGAATCGCGCGCGTGCCGCCGAGCGGCACCACGGTGCGTTCCTGCAGCACGCGCATCAGGCGCACCTGCTGCGCGAGCGGCATGTCGCCGATTTCATCGAGAAACAGGGTGCCGCCGTCGGCCTGGACGATTTTGCCGACGCTGCCGCGCTTTTTCGCCCCCGTGAATGCACCGTCTTCGTAGCCGAACAGTTCGGCTTCGATCAGCGTATCCGGCAGCGATGCACAGTTCACCGCGACGAACGGCGCATCGCGGCGCGGTGAATCGCGATGGATCGCGCGCGCGAGCCACTCCTTGCCGGTACCCGTGCGGCCGAGCACCAGAATGGGAATGTCGCGGCCGCGCACCCTTTCGACCCGCCGGAGCACTGCGGCCATCTGCACATCGCCGGTATCGAGCGTCTCGAACGTAACGCTGGCTGCGGGCTGCTGCGTACCACGCGCTCTCGCCGGCCGCAGGCCGATCTCGCCTTCAGCGTCGGCCGAGGCCGGGCTGAACACCTGCCGGACGGCCGCCGCATAGTCGCTGCGGGCGATGACGCGCACGCCGCTCGGGAGGGTCAGGGTGACGCATTCGCCGGGCTTGCGGGCCGTGTGCTGCAACAGCGCGGCGATCGGCATGCCGAAAAGCTCGGGGAACGTCTGCCGCTGGAGGGTCGCAAGCGGCTGCCCGAACTGGAACAGCGCACTGCGGTTTGCGGACAGAAACGCGCCGTCCGGCGCGAACGCGGCGAGCCCTTCGAACAGCGTGCCGATGAATTCGGTGCGTGCGTGAAAGTGGATGCGGATCAAGTCCGCGAACTGGTTGGCGAACAGATGGTTTTCGATCATCTGCGCGGACATCCGCACCAGCGCCAGCGTGTGCTTGTGAAAGCCGCGCGTGTCGCCGCTTACGTCGAGCGCGCCGATCGTGCGGCCGAACGGATCGACGATGGGGGCGCACGAGCAGGTGAGGATGTGATTCGCGTGCAGAAAATGCTCGTCGGCATGCACGATGGTCGGTTGCCCGTCGACGAGTGCCGTCCCGATCGCGTTCGTGCCGCGATCCGCTTCCGCCCACGACACGCCGGGGCACAGCGCGACGCGATTCGCCTTTTCGACGAAATCGCTGTCGCCGAGGCTGTGCAGGATCACGCCGTGGTTGTCGGTGAGCAGCACCATGCTTTGCGTATCGACGATCTGCGCGTGCAGCGTCTCCATGACCGGCAGCGCATGCGTGTACAGCGAGTGATTGCGCTCGACGAGCTCGCGCAGCACCGGGCGGCGCAACGGATGGAAATCGGGCGTCTCAGATTCGCGCAGGCCAACCCGGAGCGAGCGCGCATGAGCCTGCGCAATCACGTCGGGCCGGCCCGCCACGGGGGGCGTGGCGGAACGATGGGTCACTGCATGTCTCCGGTTTGTTTCCATACGCAGGCGAGGTGCGGTGCCTCGCCCGGCATCCATGGCTCTTGTTGCGCACTGCAACAGAAACGCACGGTGATTGCCCATCATACAAGATGTGCCGCCGCCGCGAACAGCACGATGCGCGGCGCTCCAATCTCACTTGCATTCCGGCCCGCAGGTGCAATGATTAAAGAGGATTAGACAGTCAAAAAGAGGAACATGGCAGGGACGCGCTCGCGCCGCGGCCCATGCAGGCGGTGCCAGCCTCGATCAGCGCCCGTTCGGGAGAACGTCATGGTGCGACTTGAACCAAGGATAATACTGGCCGCCATCGCGACGTTTGTCGCGCTGGGCGGCATAGCGGTGTCGATCCACGGCTTGTTATACGACGAGGACCAGGTGATGTGGTCGGGCGTCGTGGCGATCGGCCTCGGTATTGCCGCAATGGTCGTGATGCTCAACCCGTTGCACAAGAAGAGCGCCTAGCCGCGCCGTTCGCCGGCAGCGGGACTGATGCACTGGCGCACAGGATTTCCGTTTCGTTGTGCACCACGAGGGTGTACTTCGAAGGGAAAACTTGCGGCCTGCCGGAAGTCGTCTAAAGTGATGAAATCAGCCGTCGAGCGCGGATTGTTGCGGATCGTGCGGCTGCCGCCCGCGCATGCAAAGAATCAAGGAGGCGTTAAAAGCAGGCCTGCGCGACCCTCTGGACTGTTCATCACCCTGAAGGCGATTCCCATGCAGATCATTTTCCTGAACGAAACCCCTGAGTATTCAGGGCGAGAACTGACCCTGGCGTTCCCGGCGATGGTCGATGGTGAAAGGGTGGAATGCATGATCACCGCGGAAGCACTCGAAGACCATTTTGGCGCGGCGTCGCCACGTCAGGAAGATATGATCGGGGCTTTCGATACGCATCGCGAACGAATCGAAGCCGCGACGCGCCGGTTGCTGTCGGAAACGCGCGCGCAGTGTCTGGTGCTGCGCAGCGGCTATGTCCGCTTCTACGAGGCGAACTGGCGTAACTGACTCGAGCCGGGCATCATGAGACCGCCGCCGCGTGCAACCGGCGGCGCGTAGACCTCCGCGCGAAACGCGCACCCGCGATTCTCCCTCTGGACGGCTGCGTCTTTGCAGGCGTCGTGCCGTCGGAAAACGCCTGCCGCAGCCAACTGCCGGAACCACGGGACGAGGGGTTGCCTGGCGTTACCCGCACAAGGCAAGGCTTACTCGGCGCCGAGATAAAAGTAGCGGAACAGGAACACGGCGGCGATGATCCAGACGACCAGCTTCACCTTTCGCGCGTGCCCGGTCAGCAGCTTGAGCCCGGCGTATGAAATGAACCCGAACGCCACACCGTTCGCGATGGAATACGTGAACGGCATCAAAAGCGCGGTGAGCGCGGCCGGCACGACCTCGGTGGCGTCGTCCCACGGCAGATCCGCCATCTCGCGCAGCATCAGGCACGACACGTAAAGCAGCGCCGGCGCCGTCGCGTAGCCCGGCACGACGCCGGCGAGCGGCGCGAAGAACAGCGATGCCAGAAACAGCACGGCGACGGTGATCGCCGTCACGCCTGTACGACCGCCAGCCTGCACGCCCGATGCGCTTTCGATATAGGCCGTCGTCGACGATGTTCCCAGCATCGAGCCCGCCAGAATCGCGGTGCTATCCGCGAGCAGCGCCCTGTTCAGACGATGCATCTTGCCCTCGACCAGCAGTCCGGCGCGATTGGCGACGCCCATCAGCGTGCCGGTCGCATCGAACAGTTCGACGAGGAAGAACACGAGCACGACGTTGAGCACGCCGGTCGACAGCGCAGCGCGGATATCGAGTTGAAACAGCGCGGGCGCGATCGACGGCGGCGCCGACACCACGCCGTTGAACTGGTTGCCGCCAAAAAAGAAGCTCAGGATCGTCACGGCGACGATACCGATCAGGATCGCGCCGCGCACGCGCAGAAAATCGAGCGTGACGATGGTGAAGAAGCCGACGATCGCGAGGATCGCGTGCGGGTCGTGCAGATTGCCGAGAGTGACGAGTGTCGCCGGATTGCCGACCACGATGCCGGCAGCCTTGAGCGAAATGATCGCGAGGAAGAGCCCGATGCCCCCTGTGATCGCGATGCGGATCGAATGCGGGATGCCGTTGACGATCACTTCGCGTACGCGAAACAGCGTGACGATCATGAACAGGCAGCCCGAAATGAAGACCGCGCCGAGCGCCGCCTGCCACGTGAATCCCATCCCCTTGACGACCGTGTACGCGAAATAGGCGTTGAGGCCCATGCCTGGCGCGCAGGCGATCGGGTAGTTTGCGTACAGCCCCATGATCAGCGTGCCGAGCGCGGCGACGAGGCAGGTCGCGACGAATACGGCATCTTTCGGCATCCCCGCATCGCCGAGAATCGCTGGATTCACGAAGATGATGTAGGCCATCGTGAGAAAGGTCGTCACGCCGGCGAGCACCTCCGTACGCAGATTGGTGCCCGCTTCGTCGAAGCCGAAGTAGCGTTTGATGGAGTCCATGAGTCGCGCCTCTCGTTATTGCTGAGTTGTCTTCTTGTGAGGGTCGGCCGGAACGGGGCCGGCGCAATGCAGTCGGCCCTTGCCGCAAGGCTACGGGCGGATTGTAAACACGAATGTCCGTCAGGTGCCGCATCGGCGTGCGCCGCGTGTAGCCGCTGCAACACGCGGTTGACGTGCATCAGCCGTCGTGCGGGTCGGGGACCGCAGGCGCGTTGTCCTGCGGCGCAGCGGGGCGTTTGACGTGGCGGGCCAGCCAGCGGTCGAGTTCGGCGGCAAAGGTCCGGCTGTCGCGTGCGCTGAAAGCCGGCGGGCCGCCGGTATCGACGCCGCTGCTGCGCAACTGGTCGAGCATCGAGCGCATGCGCAGGCGCTCTTCGATGGTGTCGCCGGAGTACCAGTTGCCGCGCGGATCAAGCGCGTGGGCGTTTTTCGCGAGCACGGCGGCGGCCAGCGGGATATCGGCGGTAATCACGAGGTCGCCCGCCGCGACGCGTTCGGCGATCAGGTCGTCGGCGGCGTCGAAGCCGGCCGGCACCTGGATTGCACGGATCAACGGCGACGGTGGCACCCGCAGGAACTGGTTCGCCACCAGCGTGAGCGTCACACCGACCCGACGTGCGGCGCGAAACAGCATGTCCTTGATCACGACGGGACAGGCGTCCGCGTCTATCCAGATTTGCATCGTGTCGGCTTCAGGTGTCGAAGGGGCGGGATGATAACCCGCCGGTGGATAGCGCGGCCCGGCAGAAGGCGCAGTGCTCACGCGTGCTGCGACGAGAACAGCGCGCATGACGCATGGGTTTGGCGCGGCTCGATCGTATGCAGCGGCGAGTAAAACCTGGGGGCGTCGGCTTCATGCTGATCGAGGCGCACAAGATTGCCCGTTCCGCACCATGCGGCGAAACCAACACTGTGAAATCGAACGATTACTGGGTCGTGCCCGAACCTGCGCCGACACCCATCGACTGCGCCCGCTGCGCAGCAACGATACGGCCTGCACGTTGCGCGTTGCACGGATAGTTGATCCAGTCGTCCGGATCGTAGCCTGCCGCACGCCACGCGGCGAGATCGGCGCGGACTTCGGCGCGTGTTTTCGGCGCAGAAGGGTCGTAGGACTGTGTTGGCTGGGCAAAGACTGACGGTGCAAGCAGCGCACCGAGCAGCGCGCCCGCAGCGAGGCGTGAAATTGGATTCATGGTGGCAGGGGAAAATCTATCGGTGGTAACCCCTACATTCTAGGTCTCGATCAGGCAATAAGTAAGGTCAAAAGTAACAATTCTGCGTTGCGCCGCCAGATACAGTCGAGCCGGCTCATCGCAGTCGTCTGCCGTCACCGTCCGGCAGGAGGACAGACAGGACCTCACGCGTTCGACGGCTTCCCGATCCGGTCGAGCACGGCGTTGAGCACGTCGATCGGCAGCGGGAAAACGATTGTCGAATTCTTGTCGGCCGCGATGCTGGTGAGCGTCTGCAGATAGCGCAACTGCATGGCCTGCGGTTGCTGGGCGAGCATCTGCGCGGCCTGAAGCAGGTGTGCCGATGCCTGCAGTTCGCCTTCCGCGTGAATCACCTTCGCGCGCCGTTCGCGCTCGGCTTCCGCCTGCCGCGCAATCGCCCGGATCATCGTTTCATTGATGTCGACATGCTTGATCTCGACCGTCGATACCTTGATGCCCCACGCGTCGGTTTGCGAATCGAGCACTTTCTGGATGTCCGCGTTGAGTCGCTCGCGTTCGGCGAGCAGGTCGTCGAGTTCGTGCTTGCCGAGCACCGCCCGCAGTGTGGTCTGCGACAGCTGGCTGGTGGCCTCGAAATAGCGCGCGACCTGAATCACCGCGCGTTCCGGATCGACGACGCGAAAATAGATTACGGCGTTCACCTTCACCGACACGTTGTCGCGCGTGATCACATCCTGCGGCGGCACGTCGAAGACGACAGTACGCAGATCCATCCGCACGACCTGCTGCACGATCGGGATGATCAGCACAAGGCCGGGCCCCTTGACCTTCCAGAAACGCCCCAGCATGAAGACCACGCCGCGTTCGTATTCGCGGAAGATGCGCACCGACGAAGCGATCAGGAAGATGACGAGGACAAGCAGGATGCTGCTGAAGCCGAAGGTGAATCCGATCATGAGGGTTCTCCCTGCTGTGACTGGTTTGCTCAGACGGGAACGACGGTCAGCATGAGGCCGCGCCGTCCGGTGACGCGTACCTCGCGTCCCGCGGCGAGTGGCCCGGGGCTCGTCACGCGCCAGCGCTCTCCGCGCACACGGGCCCAGCCGATCACCACGTCGCCGTCCGGCTGCAGCCCGTCGTCGAGCACGACACCGATGCTGCCGATGATGGCTTCCGGGCCCGTCACGACGGGCCGTCGGCGCGCGCGCAGCGCGACGCCCGAGACCGTGAAGATAAAGAGCGCGCTGAACAGGGTGAGCGCGGCGATCAGCGGAAACGGGATGCCATAGCCGGGCACATCGGTATCGATCAGCATCAGCCCGCCGATCGCAAACGCCACGATGCCGCCGAAGCCGAGCGTGCCGAAGGTCGGCAGGAAGGCTTCGGCGATCAGAAATGCGATGCCGAGAAACACCAGTCCGAGACCGACGAAATTGATCGGCAGCAGTTGCAGCGCGAAGAGCCCAACGAGCAGGCTGATCGCACCCGCCACGCCCGGCAACACAAAGCCCGGATTGGCGAACTCGAAGAAGAGTCCGTACATGCCAATCATCATCAGGATCAGGGCGACGTTCGGGTCGGTGATGACGGAAAGGAAATGGGTGCGCCAGTCCGGTTCGAGTGTGACGATGGATGCGCCGGCCGTCGCGAGCCGCTGGTCTCCGGTGGCGGTGTTGATCGTGCGGCCGTCCACCTGGCGCAAAAGGTCAGGCACGTCGCGCGCAAGCAGGTCGACGACGTGCTGGTTGAGCGCTTCGGTGGCGGACAGGCTGACGGCTTCACGTACCGCTTTCTCCCCCCAGGCCTGATTGCGGCCGCGCAGTTGCGCGAGCCCGCGGATGTAAGCGGCGGCGTCGTGAACCTGCTTGCGGATTTCGGTTGACTGCGCATCGAGTGCGGGCGCTGCGGACGCCGCGCTGGCTCCCGACGCCGCCTTGCCTGCCTCGCCAGGCTTGCCGCCAGGGGGCGAAGGTGGCGACAGCGGCGATTCCGGTTGTTGCGGTGCAGCGCCGCCCATGCCGACCTGAATGGGTGTCGCGGCGCCAAGGTTGGTGCCCGGCGCCATGGCGGCAATGTGGCTGGCATAGACGATATAGGTGCCGGCGCTTGCTGCGCGCGCGCCACCCGGCGCGATGAACGACGCAACCGGCACCGGCGACGACAGGATCGCCTTGATGATCTGCCGCATCGACGTATCGAGCCCGCCGGGCGTGTCGAGTTCGATTACCGCGAGTTGCGCCTGGCTTTGTGCCGCGCGTGTCAGCCCGCGGACGATGAAGTCGGCACTCGCCGGGTCGATGGCGCCGTTCACGGGGATAACCACCACAACCCCTCGAGCGGCCGCCGCATGGAGCGACGATTGCAACAGGAAGGGGGCGCTGCCGAGCGCCAGCAGAAGTCCGAGCGCGCGGGCGCCGCGCAGGAGCCGGAAGAACCGGGCCGCAACGCCGCCGCAGGTGGGTGGCCTGCGCGGACCAGACTGCCGGAACGGGAGAAACCGGTGCGTTCTCATCGCGGACGACTGGCGCACCTTGTCGGTTGGCGCCAGCCTTGAAGGACTGGCCTGATATTTATAGCTTAGTCTGCTTCTGCGCGTTGCGTGAGATCGGCCTCGGCCATCCGGTAATCGGACGGACGCATGCCCGTCCATTTGCGGAACGCGCGGTGAAACGCGCTCGGTTCCGCGAAGCCCACCGCCGCCGCGATGTCGGCGACCGTGCGCTCGGTGTCCTGCAGTTCGCCGATCGCGATGTCGCGCCGCAGGTCGTCCTTGATCGACTGATACGTGTAGCCTTCCTGCTTCAGCCGGCGCCGCATCGTCGCTTCCGCGACGTGCAGGCGTAGCGCCATGTCGTCGGCGCCGGGCCACGCAGTGATCGGCAGCGCGCGCAGCAGCTTGCGCACCCGCGCCGCGAACGATCCCGGATTGCGGTACTTCACGACAAAGCTGCCTGGCGCATCGCGCAGAAACGGCCTGACTGTTTTCGTCGTCTGTACCACCGGCAGATCCAGAAAGGCCGGCGACAGGTCGACATACGACGCGTCCTGATCGAACGCCATGTCGTCGCAGAACATCAGCCGGTATTCGTGCGCAGCAGGCGGCCTGGCGCAGCGAAACCGCGCCTTGAGCAACGGAATGCGGCGCCCGACGAGCCAGCACATCAACCCGTAGATCAGGATGAAATACGTCGCATAGGCAAACATGGTCGGTGTGGCTGTGCCTTCGCGATGCGTGAATTCGAGCCGTACGTGGGTCTTGTCCGGCACCACCCGCATACCGAGATCGTCCAGCACGAGCCGCATGAAGCCGACCACGCGCGCAAGCGCATGGGCGCCTGAGCGTGCCGTGAGCGCAGTCTGTGTCATCGCGATGAAACTGCCGCTGCGCATCGGGTGTGAGTCCTGGCCAAAGAACTCATCGTCGAGCGCGCGGGCGATGTTCGCCCATAGCGCGCCGTATTGCGTCGATGTCACCCGGCTTTTCGGTGACGCGAGCATCTGCGGCGCAATGCCGGCCACGTCGAGGAGCGGCCGCACGTCGATTCCCTGCGCCCGCGCGAGCGCCAGCGTTTCTTCGACGAGGCTGACGGAGATGGTGCCTTTTTCGCTTTTCATGTGTTTGCTGAAGCCGACGCGTGGCCGGCCGGTATGGCAAATGCGCTCACCCAGATTGATCGGGCTGAGCATCGAACCCGCATGCCGGACTGCCTACACTTTTCCCAACCGGATGGATCTCAACTATCGAGCCCTCCCGGCGCGCTTACGGCGTGGCGGAAGGCGACATAGTGTAGACGAGGCCACATGCGGCGCGCCATGGGCCGCCCTCCGGCATTCCATGAAGACGCAACAGGCAAGGCGGACGCGATGAACGACTTCTACACCGACGAACAACGGATGATTCGCGATGCAGCGCGCGAGTTCGCCGTCGATTGCCTCGCCCCCCATGCCGGCGAGTGGGACCGCAACGGTCAGCTGCCGGATGAGGTCGTGAAGCAGATGGGCGATCTCGGCTTGCTCGGCATGATGGTGCCGCCGGAGTGGGGCGGGTCGTACACCGACTATGTGGCCTATGCGCTCGCACTTGAAGAGATCGCCGCGGGCTGTGCCGCAAGCGCCACCTTGATGAGCGTGCACAACTCGGTCGGCTGTGGGCCGATCCTGAACTTTGGCACTGGCGCCCAGAAAGACCGCTATCTGCACGATCTCGCGACGGGGCGCCGCATTGGCGCATTCTGCCTGACCGAGCCGCAGGCCGGTTCGGAGGCGAACAACCTGCGCACGCGCGCCGTCCTGTGCGATGGGCAGTGGGTCATCAACGGCAACAAGCAGTTCGTGACGAACGGGGCGCGCGCGAGCGTCGCCATCGTATTTGCAGTCACCAACCCGGATCGCGGCAAGCGCGGCCTGTCCGCCTTCATCGTCCCGACCGATACGCCCGGGTTCAACGTCGGCAGACCGGAGCACAAGCTGGGCATTCGCGCGTCGGATACCTGCCCGATCTCTCTCGACGAATGCGCGGTGCCCGAAGCAAACCTGCTAGGCGAGCCGGGCGAGGGCCTTCGCATCGCGCTGTCGAACCTCGAAGGAGGGCGCATTGGCATTGCGGCGCAGGCGGTCGGCATTGCACGGGCGGCGTTCGATGCGGCGCGGGTCTATGCGAATGAGCGCGTTCAGTTCGGCAAGTCGCTGAAGGAGCATCAAACCATCGCCAACATGCTCGCCGACATGGCGACCCGGCTGAACGCCGCGCGTCTGCTGGTTCATCACGCCGCACGTCTGCGCAGTGAGGGCAAACCCTGCCTGTCGGAGGCTTCGCAGGCGAAGCTGTACGCATCCGAACTGGCGGAAGAAGTCTGCTCGAGGGCGATCCAGATCCACGGCGGCTACGGCTACCTGCAGGACTACGCCGTCGAGCGTCACTATCGCGATGCCCGCATTACGCAGATTTACGAAGGGACCAGCGAAGTACAACGAATGGTGATTGCGCGGCACGTTTGAGCGCAGAATAATCCGCCACATAGAGCGCATCCGCGCCGATCAGGAGACGACGATGACTGCAGCGAAGGGCTTTCTCGATGCGCGCGACCTGTTGTTGCGCCATCGAACGGACTACGACCGCGCATATCGCGAGTTCGCATGGCCGGTCCTCGGCGAGTTCAACTGGGCGCTCGACTACTTCGATGTGATCGCCCGCGATAACGACAAGCCGGCGCTGTGGATCGTCGATGACCTTTCCGGCCGGGGCACGCAGTATTCGTACGCGCAGATGTCGGAGCGCTCGGCGCGCATGGCCAACTTCCTGCGCGGCATCGGCGTCGGACGCGGAGACAGGTTGCTGCTGATGCTGCCGAATCGCGTCGAACTGTGGGACGTGATGCTCGCGGCGATGAAGCTGGGCGCGATCGTGCTGCCTGCCACGACGCAGCTTTCCCCCGACGACGTGCGTGACCGGGTAGAGATCGGCGGCGCGCAGTTTGTGGTGGTCGATAGTGGTGAACTGGCGAAGTTCGATGCGATGGATGCGGATGTGAAGCGTATCTCGGTCGGCACGCCACGCGAAGGCTGGACGGACCTGTCCCAGGCTTACGATGCGTCGCCGTCGTTCACACCCGACGGACCCACGCGCGCAACCGATCCCATGCTGCTGTATTTCACGTCGGGTACGACATCGAAGCCGAAGCTCGTCGAGCATACCCATCAGAGCTATCCGGTGGGCCATCTGTCGACGATGTACTGGATCGGCCTGCAGCCGGGAGACGTCCACTGGAACATCAGCTCGCCCGGCTGGGCGAAGCATGCGTGGAGCTGCTTCTTTGCGCCGTGGAATGCCCAGGCGTGCGTCTTCGTCTTCAACTTCGCGCGCTTCGTGCCGAAGGAAACGCTCGACGTGCTCGTGCGCTTCAATGTCACGACGCTATGTGCGCCGCCCACCGTCTGGCGCATGCTCGTTCAGGAGCCGCTGGCGTCGTATGCGGTGAAGCTGCGCGAGATCGTCGGCGCTGGCGAGCCGCTGAATCCAGAGGTCATCGAACGCGTTCGTCATGCGTGGGGCGTGACGATCCGCGATGGCTTCGGGCAGACCGAAACCACCTGCCAGATTGGCAACTCACCGGGCCAGGTCGTCGTGCCGGGGTCGATGGGCCGGCCGCTGCCGGGCTACCGGATCGAACTCGTAGATGCCGACGATCAGCCCGCCAGCGAAGGCGAAATTGCGCTGCCGCTCGCGCAGTGTCCGCTCGGCTTGATGACCGGCTACGCGAACAACGAGAAGGCCACCGGAGAGGCCATGCGCAACGGTTTCTATCACACGTCGGATGTTGCGATGCGGCGTGACGACGGCTACTACGTCTACGTCGGCCGCGCCGACGACGTGTTCAAGTCGTCCGACTACCGGCTGAGCCCGTTCGAACTCGAAAGCGTGCTCATCGAACATGAAGCGATTGCCGAAGCGGCTGTCGTACCTAGCGCTGATGCCGTGCGTCTGGCGGTGCCGAAAGCGTTCGTCACCGTGCGCCAGGGCTTTGAAGCGGGTCCGGAATTGGCGCGCGCCGTCTTCAGCTTCTCGCGCGCAAAGCTCGCCCCGTACAAGCGCATTCGCAGGCTGCAGTTCAGCGAACTGCCCAAGACGATCTCCGGCAAGATCCGCCGCGTCGAACTGCGTCGGCGCGAACTGGAGCGCGAGACCGAACCTGCGCGTCTGCCGGGCGAGTACTGGGAAGAGGATTTTCCCGATCTTCGCTGAGCACGCCGCGCTGGACGCATGTCCTGAATCCACGCATTGAAGCCGCGGGCGGCGTGCTGCCGCCTATCACTTGAATTGCTATCCGGCCGCGCTGCGGCCATGCCACAGGAGACCCAGCATGAGCGCAATTCCTTCGACCATCGCCGACAAGGTGTCAACGGTCAAACTGCTGATTGGCGGCGAGTTCGTCGAATCGAAAACCACCGAATGGCGCGACATCGTCAATCCCGCGACCCAGGAGGTGCTGGCGCGTGTACCGTTCGCGACCGTCGACGAGGTGGATGCCGCCATCCGTTCCGCGCATGCCGCGTTCGCGACGTGGAAGACCACTCCGGTCGGCGCGCGCATGCGGATCATGCTGAAGTACCAGGCGCTGATTCGCGAGCATATGCCGCGCATCGCGAAGACGCTTTCCGCCGAACAGGGTAAAACGCTGCCCGATGCCGAAGGCGATATCTTTCGTGGCCTTGAGGTGGTCGAGCATGCATGCTCGATCGGAACCCTGCAGCAGGGCGAATTCGCGGAAAACGTGGCGGGCAGTGTCGATACGTACACGCTGCGGCAGCCGATCGGCGTCTGCGCAGGTATTACGCCGTTCAATTTCCCCGCGATGATTCCGCTGTGGATGTTCCCGATGGCCATCGTCTGCGGCAATACCTTCGTGCTGAAGCCATCCGAGCAGGATCCGCTGTCGACGATGCAGCTCGTCGAACTGGCGATCGAAGCAGGTGTGCCGGCGGGTGTGTTGAACGTGGTCCACGGCGGCAAGGAAGTCGTCGATGCGCTGTGCACGCATGAACTGGTGAAGGCGATTTCGTTCGTCGGGTCGACGGCGGTCGGCACGCACGTGTATCGCCTCGGCAGCGAGCATGGCAAGCGCGTGCAGTCGATGATGGGCGCGAAGAATCACGCCGTCGTGTCGCCCGATGCGAACCGTGAGCAGACGCTCAACGCGCTCGCCGGGGCCGGTTTTGGCGCGGCGGGGCAACGCTGCATGGCGACCTCGGTGGTCGTGCTGGTGGGCGCGTCGCAGCAATGGCTGCCGGATCTCGTCGAGAAGGCGAAGACGCTGAAGGTCAACGCCGGTAACGAGCCAGGAACGGATATCGGCCCGGTTGTGTCGCGTGCCGCGAAGCAGCGCATTCTCGGGCTGATCGAAGCGGGCGTGAAGGAAGGTGCGACGCTCGCGCTCGACGGCCGCAACATCAAGGTGCGCGGTTACGAAGACGGCAACTTCATCGGGCCGACGATCTTCACCGACGTCACGACCGACATGGAAATCTATCGCACCGAGATCTTCGGCCCGGTGCTGCTGGTCCTGACGGTACCGACGCTCGACGACGCGATCGAACTCGTCAACCGCAATCCGTTCGGCAACGGCGTGGGTCTGTTCACGCAAAGCGGCGCGGCGGCGCGCAAGTTCCAGAGCGATATCGATGTGGGTCAGGTCGGTATCAACATTCCGATTCCGGTGCCGGTGCCGTTTTTCAGCTTCACGGGTTCGCGCGGTTCGAAGCTCGGCGATCTTGGCCCGTATGGCAAGCAGGTCGTGCAGTTCTACACGCAGACCAAGACCGTCACGGCGCGCTGGTTCGATGACGCGACCGTGAACGACGGCGTCAACACGACGATCAGCCTGCGCTAACCACGCCTACCCGCGGATGTATGGAGACGACATCATGAAAATCGGTTTCATCGGACTCGGCAACATGGGCGCACCGATGGCGCTCAACCTGCTGAAGGCGGGCCACACGGTCAACGTGTTCGACCTGAACGCGCAGGCGGTGCAGACGCTGGTCGATGCGGGCGCGAGAGCATCGGGTTCGGCGAAAGCAGCGGTGACGGACGTCAAATGCGTGATCACGATGCTGCCGGCCGCGGCCCACGTGAAGAGCGTGCTCACCGCCGAAGACGGCGTGCTGGCCGGCATTCCGAAAGGCGTGACGATCATCGATTCGAGCACGATCGACCCGGCGACCGTCGAGGCATGCGCGGAGCTGGCAGCAAAGCATGGCAACACGTTTGTCGATGCACCTGTTTCGGGCGGCACGGGCGGCGCGGCGGCGGGCACGTTGACGTTCATGGTCGGCGGCAGTGTTGCCGCATTCGAGCAGGTCAAGCCGGTGCTGTCGGCGATGGGGAAGAACATCGTCCATTGCGGCGAGACCGGCACAGGACAGGTTGCGAAGATCTGCAACAACCTCGTGCTGGGCATCACGATGGCGGGCGTGGCGGAAGCGATGTCGCTGGGCGAGACGCTCGGCATCGATCCGAAAGTGCTCGGCGGAATCATCAACACATCGACCGGACGTTGCTGGAGTTCGGATACGTACAACCCGTTTCCCGGTGTCATCGAAACCGCACCTTCGTCGCGCGGCTATACCGGCGGCTTCGGCACGGACCTGATGCTCAAAGACCTCGGCCTCGCCACCGATGCGGCGAAGGCTGCGCGTCAGCCGGTGTTTCTCGGTGCACTCGCCCAGCAGCTGTATCAAACGATGAGCGTCAAGGGCGCGGGCAAACTGGATTTTTCGGCGGTGATCAAGCTGTACCGTCCGGACGGAGAGGCGTGATGTTCGATCTCGACTATCAACACGATGGCGCGGTCGCGCTGCTGACGCTCAAGCGTCCGCCCGCGAATGCGTTCACGCCGGACGGGTTGCTCAAGTTGCAGAAGACGGTCGAGCGTCTCAACGGCGAGCCACGCGTGCGCGTGCTCGTGATCACCGGCGATGGTCCGAAATTCTTCAGCGCAGGCGCGGACCTGAACACATTCGCCGATGGCAACCGCGAAGTCGCCCGCGTGGCGGCCGCGCGCTTCGGCGCGGCGTTCGAAGCGCTGCAGAATGCGCGCTTTGTCGTGATTGCGGCGATCAACGGTTACGCGATGGGCGGCGGGCTCGAATGCGCGCTCGCGTGCGATATCCGCATCGCAGAGAAACATGCGCTTCTCGCGTTGCCGGAAACCGCAGTCGGATTGCTGCCCTGCGGCTGCGGCACGCAGACCTTGCCCTGGCTTGTCGGCGAGGGCTGGGCGAAGCGGATGATCCTCACCGGCGAGCGCGTCGATACACAGACGGCGTTGCGCATCGGTCTCGTCGAAGAGGTGGTCGAAACGGGCGCCGCACGCGAAGCCGCGCTGGCAATGGCCACGCGCGTCACGACGCTGAGTCCGCAGGCCGTGACCTTCAGCAAGTCGCTGATCCATCAGGCGCGCAACGGCGTGTCGCGTTCGGCGGCGCTGGCGGTTGAGCGCGAATGCTTCGTCAATCTGTTCGACGGCGCCGACCAGCGCGAGGGCGTCAATGCGTTCCTCGAAAAGCGGGCGCCGCGCTGGCAGTCGGGTTTGCAGCAGGGTGTACAGATCGAGCAGGAGGGGCAAAGATGAATGCAGCGATGAACGCCGCGCAAAAAATGCGCGCCCCGGAAACTGGGCAGCCTGTCGAGGCCGAACCGGCGGTTCTCTATCGGGTCGTCAACCGCGTTGCGATCATCACGCTGAACCGGCCGTCCGCCCTGAATGCGCTGTCGCATGAGATGGTGCGTGAACTGGCCGTGCTGATCGAACGTTGCCGCACGGATGACGACATCGTCGCTGTGATACTGCGCGGGGCGGGCGAAAAAGGCTTCTGTGCTGGCGGCGACGTGCGCGAACTGCATCGTCTGGCCCGGCTCGGCCAAAAAGAGGGCGAGCACGGCTGGCAGCAGTTCTTTGTCGACGAATACCGGCTCGACTACGTGCTGCATACGTTTCCCAAGCCGGTCGTCGCACTGCTTGACGGCATTTCGATGGGCGGCGGCATGGGGCTCGGACAGGGTGCGCAACTGCGCATCGTCACCGAGCGTACGAAAATCGCGATGCCGGAGACGCGCATCGGCTTTCTGCCCGACGTCGGCGCGACGCGCTTTCTCAGCGTGATGCCGGTCGAGGTCGAACTATATGTCGGGCTGACGGGCGTCACGCTGTCGGGCGCAGACGCGTTGCGCTGTCAGCTGGCGGATCTCTGCGTGCCGGCGGAATGGCTCGCCACGTTCGAAGAGCGGCTGCAACGCATGCCGACTGACGGCGCGCTGTTGCCCGCCTTGCGCAACGTGTTCGAGCCGCCTTGCAACATCATTCCGCATTCGGCGCTCGGGCCGTTTACGCAATTGATCCTGCGGCACTTCGATCGACGCTCGGGTGTCGACCGGATCGTCGCGTCGCTGTACCACGATCTCGACCGCGAGCCGCCGCGCGAAGTGCGTCAATGGCTGCAGTCGACCTACGATGCGCTCACGACGCATTCGCCGACGATGCTCCACGTCACCCGCGAAGCGCTGCTGCGCGGACGCCAGATGACGCTCGCCGAATGCTTCCGGATGGAGCTTGGTATCGTCACGCGTGTGATCGGGGAGGGCGACTTTTGCGAGGGCGTGCGCGCACATCTCGTCGACAAGGATCGCAAGCCACGCTGGGCGCCGGCGACGCTCGCCGAAGTGCGGCCGGAGCGGGTGCGGCATTTCCTGTCGTCGCCATGGCGGTGCGACGCGCATCCGCTTGCCGCGCTCGGCGAGGAGCGGGCGGTCGCGTAACGATGCAGCCTCCGGCAGCGCGCTCGTGCTTGGGCGAGCGCCTGCCGGTTCTCAGGCTTCAGTCAGCGGCTCGCCGACTGTCAGGGCGGCGGGCATCAATCGTCGATCGATTCGTGCACGGCAGCGGCGCCCCGTTTCCAGTAGCTGGCAGCGCGGATGCGTGATTTGTCGATGCCGCGTTCGCTGTTCAGGTGTTGACGGACCGCGCGGATCGTCGCCGATTCACCTGCGGCCCACACGTAACCTTCGCCTTCGGGCAGAAAGGTCTCGCGCACTGCGCGCAGGAGTTCGTCTCCGGTGTTTGCCGTGCCGTGCTCTTCGTTCCGGTAGCACCACACCGCATACAGATCTGCCTGCGTGTCGAATTCGATTCGTGCGGACGGGTCGCGCACTTCCACGACCGCCGCGACTCGTGTGCCGACGGGCAGTTCTTCGAGACGCCGGCTGATGGCTGGCAGCGCGGTTTCGTCGCCGATCAGCAGATGCCAGTCGAAACCGTCCGGAATCACGAACGAGCCGCGTGGCCCGCCAATCCCGAGATACTGTCCGGCTTTCGCCTGCATGGCCCATGTCGATGCTGGTCCGACATCGTGCAGGACGAAGTCGATGACCAGTTTGCCCGTCTCGCGATCGAAGCGGCGCGGCGTGTAATCGCGTGCGACCGGGCGCTGGCCCGCGGCGAACACCGGGCCGTCAGGGCCGGCGACGGGCAGGACCGGCTTGTCCGCGCCCGGTTCGGGGAAAAAGACCTTGATGTGATCGTCGAACGAAGCGGACGTGAAGTCGCGCAGATCATCGCCAGTCAAGGTGATGCGCGCCAGATGCGGCGTCAGCGATTCGACGCGCGATACCTGCACCAGGCGGAATTTCAGCGGATGGCGGACACGGGTGACCGTCAGTCCGGCGTTGTTGTCGCTGTTGGACATGTGTTCTTCTCCAGATTGGCGGCGTGAGCTCAGACGCTTGCAGTGCTGGTCTTGCCTTCGATCTCGGCGGTCGCGCGGGCAAGGATCGCGGCGATGCGGCGCTGTTCGTCGGCGGGCGCATCGGTGCGCAGAAGCAGCGCTCGTTTCAGCGCGCGGCGGGCTTCGATCAGTTCCGGCACCCAGCCGCCTTCACTCACGTCGGCAGGCTCTTCGCCGGCAAATGCGCGGCGCACCGAATCCATCTTGCGGGCAATATGGGTGAGCTTCGCAAAGATCAGGTCGACGCGCTCGCGGTTGGCGGTGAGTTGCTCGCGGCCCGCTTCCGACAAGGCGTACCGCTTGCGGTTGCCTTCGACTTCGACCGTGACCTGGCCGACTTCCTCGAGGTACGTCAGCGCGGGATACACCATGCCGGGGCTGGGCGAGTAAAAGCCGTTGGAACGCGCGTCGAGCGCCCGGATCAACTCGTACCCGTGGCTCGGCTGCTCGGCGAGCAGGGCGAGCAGCATGAGTTGCAGGTCGTCGGATGTGAATTTGCGGCCGCGGGGAAACCCGTCGCCTTCGCCGCCAAACCCTCCCGGGCCGCCGCCAAATGGGCCGCCACCAAAGGGACCTGCACCGGAAGCGCCGCCGCCGCGACGGTGGTGATGGCGCCCGATGGCGTGCCAAAGCGAGTGCAGCGAGAAGCGCCCGGCGAGGGCCCGGTGATTGTGCCAGCGCGAATGAGCGTGCTGATGATGATTGTGATGACGCATGGTGATGCTCCGATTGTCTTAAAACATGTCTTAAGATATATATCTTAAGATAGCTTGTCAACCGGAAAATCACGAGGTATGGGCGCACAACAAAGTCTGCAGTAACGGGAAAGCCGGCGTCTGGAGACAACAAAGTTTGCTGCATCGGGAAAATTTGTTGTGCAATGCACAATTGTGATCGTATCGACTATCACCTTTTTATTTTGATAGTAGTTTGATTGGGCGCCTTGGGGTCTGGGAATGCGGTAATTCGCTATGGTCGGATATCGAATTCGCGAAATGGCCACGCGCGCGCGGGAGCCTCTAGGTTGTCTGTTACGGCGAGAACTTTCGCTCAGGTCTGAAACGGCGCAGCGCACCGTCGTACGCACAAATCGCTGATGGCGATGTTAAATTTCAGACGCAAGGCCGAGTTTGCGCAGATACGCAATGATGGCTGGCTCGCGGTAGCGCGAAGGGCGCGATCTCAGCCAATGGGCAGCTAGCGCACACTAGACTAGGGCTGGACTTACGCTTTGCCGATTGGCGTCAATGATGCGTCGAGAATCCACGACGCCTCGAGTTACTGCATATCAGCGCGTTGTCGTCGCCAATTTCCCCACGGTTGCTGTCAGAAACTTGAAAGGCGCTCAGCTTTCAGCGAGTTGCGAGCTCGTTTTTGGGATCGCGATTCTGGTAACGTAGCTGCCAAACTTGCCACCATACGTATATGAGTACTCTAGCTACAGGGTCCGGTGATATGAATCGCAACGCATGAGCCTATCAACTTCGGGTGCGCCATCCAGCTCAAGATAACGACAACGCTTTAATGCAAACAACTAAAAATATCACCGATCTGCAGGATTATCCGGCCATCAAGAAGCTCGCCTCGGCATTACATCGCATGGATGCGAATCATCATGGCGCTGCTGTCATGATTGGTGCGGGTTTTAGCCGAAGTGCTGCACGCCACGTTAGCGGAAACCAGAGGGTGCCCCTTTGGACGAATTTCACGAGAAAGCTGGCGGACGAGCTCTACGGAAGCGATAAGGCTTTGACCTTTGCTGATCCACTGCGTGTTGCCGAGGAGTACCGGGCCTACTTTGGGCAAGGCGCACTCAACGATCGAATTCGCTTCGAAATTGATGATAGCGCTTGGCTAACTGGACCGCTGTATGATTCGCTTCTCTCGTTGCCGTGGGCAGAGATGTTGACCACGAACTGGGATACCCTGCTTGAACGGGCGGCTCAAAGCGTTCACAGCCCCTTCTACACTACAGTCACGAAAGCGTCCGATCTGGCTTGGGCGCAGTCGCCTCGAATCGTCAAACTTCATGGAACCATTGGAGTCACCGACGCTTTCATCGCTGCACAAGAGGATTATCGGACTTATCCCGAGCGCTATGCTCCGTTTGTGAACTTTGCCAGACAGGTATTCATTGAGAATGAGTTGTGTCTGCTGGGATTTTCTGGTGAGGATCCGAATTTCCTCCAATGGGCAGGGTGGGTGCGCGATCATCTCGCCGACCATGCTCGCAAAATATACTTAGTCGGGGCATTGAATCTCTCTGCAGCGCGCCGCAAGCAGCTTGAGCTAACAAACGTTGCTCCCGTAGACTTGTACCCCGCGGTCGCTCATATCACTGAGCCAGACGCCCGTCACGAAGCAGCGATCAAGTTGTTTTTGGAGACGATGAAAGGCGAGGTGGCGTCTCGGCCCAAACCGCAAGACTGGGTGCCATCTTTGCTTTCTGCAAAGGAAATCGACCCAGCGGATCACGGTCGAATCTATCGAGATGCAAAATTTGGCGCAAAATTGCTCGCTTCGCAGTTGCCCGTTATGCAGCACGATCGGGAGACATATCCCGGGTGGCTCGTGTGCCCGCCGTCGCTTAGATCTCAACTCAGTAGACAAATATCTACTCCATTTCCAACGCCCGCAATTGTTGAAGAGCTGGATCGAGAGACGCGAGAGAAGCTTCTGTACGAAGTCGCATGGAGACTCAGTCATTCATTTGAATACATCGCTCCTTGGCTTTCGGATGCCCTATTTGACGTGGCAAAGCGGGATCGACCATACGCACTGAACGAAAGACAGCAAGCAGAAATCGCTCTACTCTTGCTAAACAATACTAGGTGGCTCGTGCCAAGTGGTGAGGACGAGCAGAAGGTCGTCGACGGACGCATAGACGAATTGCTCGATATTTTGCGAAACAGGGCGTTTTCTGTGCGGGATTGCGAGGCCGAGATTAAGTATCACCAAGCGCTCACGGCTCGTGATCGATTGGATTACGAGACCTTGGAAGGTCTGGCTGACAGCATTAAGGGGGAAGACCCCGTCTGGATGCTTCGTAAAGCGGCACTGCTCTCGGAGATCGACCGCGGCAATGATGCCCGCGAATTGCTCGCAGAAGCTTACGGGATACTAAGGGAACATCATCGACGAGATCGGCAATCTATTCCCATTATGTCTCGTTTGCTTTGGGCTCACTGGCTGCTTGTCGCGGTCAGTCGTGGAAGTATTCACGACGAGTCCGAAGAGCTGAGTGCGTTTGTCGACGCGAACTACAGAAAATGGAAATGTGATCCATGGACATGGTTGGAGGCCCTTGACAGGGACGTCGACAATCGTCGAGAAAGAGAATTGCAACGTCGCAACCCGATAGAGCCGCAGTTTGAGCAGGGGCGGTACCGAGACCACTCAAATGACTCGGGCGATGACGCACGTTCAGATCATTTCTTCGTGTTCGATGGCATAGGCCGAATTTGTGGTATCCCATTGAGAATGGAGGGCGAAAACTTTGGTGTGTCGATGCTCTCTGGCCACGCGGAGGAGTTACTGCGACACGGTGGAACCAGCAGTGAGATTACTGACTGCACTTTGGTGATCCGTTCGGCGAGTAGCGAGGATTCCAAGGCTATCAAGGAGGTATTTGGCCGAATCCAGATCGCACGCTGCAGCGACGAAACGATCCATATACTGGTTGACCGAGTCCTTGAAGCAGTCAAATTTTGGCAGCATGCAGGCGTGCGTATTGGCAAAAAGTCGACCAATCGTACGGGACGACTTAGAGTTCTTATCGAAATCTTGGCGCGCCTCGCTGTACGGGTTTCCGTGGAGCGGGCGAAGGATTTGTTTGAATTTGCTGTTTCGTTGGGGAAGCAGCCGGAAATGCAACATCCTTGGCTCGCTGATTCACAGAGATCGCTGCTGCATAACGCGATGAAAAGTGTTCCCTCGCCGCGACAAGGAGAACTGCTGCAAGCTGCGATGTTGTTTCCACTGGCGAGCGAATTGGAAGATTCAAATCCATATAATTGGCCGAATATAGTAGTCAAAAATCCCGGTAATCGGCCGGTGGCGCTGTGGCTCGACGAGCGTATCGATCAGCTGATAGGCCTTGTTCGTGATATCAACGGAGGAGTCAACCATGCGGCCTTGGAGAGATTGTTGCCCCTCAGTGGGCGCACTAACTTCCTGACAGAAAGCGAGCGTGTGAAGCTGGCTAAGGCCATTTGGGGAGCCGAAAACGAAATCAGTGTTTTCCCCAAAACCAATTTCTATCCTCACGTCTTCTTGGCGCTACCTTCGCTCGATAAGAATCGTGTTGAGGCAGCGGTACGCGCAATACTTTACGATCACGGTCCGGAAATATTAGACGCGACTCAAGCGACGCAAAACGTCAGACCATCTCAGGATTTCAATACTGCAATGGCTCTGTACGAAGGACTCGCAAATGCAGCGAAGGATCCGGAGGCATCTATGTATCCGACGGCCGAGCAGGCTGTAAGACTGTTCGACCGACTAGTCGCATGGCGGCCGGTGGAGGATGAGGAGCGTAACGGGGAATGGGTCAGATCGGAGCGTCGCGCAATTGTGTCGAGTATTGGACGAGCACTCGCATACAGTATTGCGCCTGCGTTGGACACAGATGCAAAGACGTTTGCACGGTTCCTCGCTTTACAGGAGTTTTATACGGATGTAGTTGGCGCGCATACTGCGCTTCCTGCCTTCGTGCAGTTTGTGAATGTCAATGCGGGAATGGAGCATGAAGTTGGAAAAATGATAGCTATATCTCTTCGAGATAGGACGTCTGATCGGGTTTCGTATGCTTTGTTCGCGATAAAGAAGTGGCTGGAATTGGAGGGCTCGGATGAATCTCAAGAACTAAGAATTCTTACTTCGAAGGTGATTGGTGCAATCGAGTCTGGCCGTTTGATCGAGTTCCAGCAACTTCTGTGGCTCGCGTTGGAGCTTTGTGAGGTAGAGAGATTGACGGAAGAGCAGCGTCTTATACTAGCGGAAGTTGTACCTGAAGTGTTCCATGCTATGGACTACAGCAACGTCGATCCGCATGGTCGCGAGGCTGTTACTGCATCCACTATACGCGCGGGGTGCGCAGGATTGGCTAAGTTACTGGTCACGCAGATCGACGAAAATAAACCGCTACTTGATGTGTTAAACGAAGCAGAGAAAGACCCACTGCCTGAGGTGCGATTTTCCTTGCTGAATAGGATTTGATAATACTTTTGACGGAGTCCCGAGATTCCTGCTCGCGCATATTGAAGACAGAATGAGCGCTCGTTACCCATCTGTTTAACGGATGTGCGCGGAAACTTCGAGATGCGCCGGCAGGGGATTTGGCGCAGCACGGTCATCAAGCGCCTCGTCGACCTCATGGTGTTCGGTGTCGACGATGGCTGGTTGCTTCATTGAGCTCTCCCTAACCCATGTCATTCCACACAGAATTTGCGTTCCACCTCCTGGACGCCGTGAGCAGCATCGCTACCGAGAACTTCAGTGGTCTCGGAATTCTCTTTTACCGCGGGCCACTGCGTCTGCCAGTGGTACCTCTCGGCGACCAGACTCTTTTCGATCCGGCTCTACCAGTAGCCGGATTCGAGAACATTGCCCGAGTCCTCGCGTCCATCTCTACAGTCGCATCTGTTTGGCATGATGGATTTCACCTCGTGGATGTCGAAACGACTCAACTGACGCATGCGTCCCAGTTCTTTGCTCCACCTGTCGAGATTTTGCAGGCGTCGGTGCAACATGGCACGCCGATGGGCGCTCGCCAATTGGCAGCAATGGCAGGCTCTCGAATGGATACGGTGGCTTGTACTGGGCTGCTGAGCAAAACCTCCGATCCGGTCGTCTTTTCCGGCGGTGTTCGTGTGATGCGGAGGGGCGGTTGATGGAAAATCTCACGCTCACCCATCAGCAATTCAATCTGTTGAAGAAGTCTTTCGCCTGGACCGTGGCGTTGGTGGCGGGCGCAGTCGCGGTGTTTAACATTCGCTTCTCTCATACCCCGTTGAGCGCGACGAGTTTATTTCGTTGCTTCACGACAGGCCTGTCAGCGGCATCTTTACTATTTTTTATCTTTTATAAATGGGCATGGCGCGTTGGCCCATTGCCAGCTTGGAGCGGGCGGCCGCTACTTCAAGGCGTATGGGTTGGATTCCTGTCGTCTGACTACGGTCAAGCGCCCGGCACTCCTGCGCTCACGTTACCTATCGTCTTTGTCATCAGACAGACGTATCTCACTCTATCGATTCAAAGTTTCACGCAGAGACAAACTGGGGATTCGAGAGTGGAGGCAATCATTTGCAATGCGCGTAACGACGACGCGACTCGCTTACGTTTTCGAGCTAAAGAACGAATACCCTGGTGCACGCAAGTTGGTCAATGGTGCGGGTGACCTTGAGTTGCTCGCTGGAAATACGGTTCTCAAAGGCAGCTATTGGACCAGTAGCCCGACTCACGGTTCGTTGATCATGCGGCGTGTGTCGACGCGCCCAGGTGAGATAAAGCGCTATGAAGACGCTGCCCAGAAGTGGCCGGTGGGACCGCTCTGGTACGTGAAATGAGACACGCATACCGCCAAGCGAGCGCCGGCTCCGCCGCCATTTGTCCTGTTGTCGGTATGGCACTGTTGTATTGCGCGCGTCGCCTTACATCCGCAGAGCCGCCACAGAATTGCAAGGCTCGCGGGTGCTGGGGAAGCTGTTAGCGGCCAGGAGGGCAGATGTGACACCTGAGGTGATTAACTTTGGAGAGGATGCTTATGTCTGGGAAACCCTTTCGCGTACTCTGTCTTGACGGCGGCGGGGCCAAGGGTTTTTACACCCTTGGAATATTGCGTGAAATCGAAGCAATGATTAAGTGCGCCATTCACGAGCGGTTCGATCTGATTTTCGGGACGAGTACCGGGTCAATCATCACTGCAATGCTCGCCTTGGGAAAGAGCGTTCCTGAGATTATCGCGCTGTACCAGGAGCACGTCCCTACTGTCATGAAGAACAAGGATGCAAATGGCAGATCGGGGGCACTGGCCAACCTTTCTGAGACCATCTTTGGCGACGCGATGTTCACGGACCTCAAGACGAGTGTCGGCATCGTCGCCACGAAGTGGATGCTCGAGAAGCCGATGATTTTCAAGGCACATATCGGGCAGGCGCACGGGATGAAGGGTTCATTCGTGCCTGGATTCGGCGTGAAACTCGGTGATGCGGTTCAGGCCTCCTGCTCAGCATATCCATATTTCAACCGGAAGACCGTAGTCACGTCGGACGGCGACAGCATTGAGTTGATTGATGGAGGCTTCTGTGCAAACAATCCGACGCTGTACGCCATCGCTGATGCGACAGTCGCATTGGGCATTGTTCCCGACAACATCCGGGTGGTGAGCCTTGGCTGCGGCAACTATCCGCCCCCGCCTGTGAACTGGTGGACACTCGACTATTGGAAGCAGAAGACCCCGGGCGTCCAACTCCTGCAAAAGACGTTGGAAATCAACACGCAGTCGATGGACCAACTCCGGGTGATTCTTTACAAGCACATTCAGACGATCCGCATCAGCCAGTCGTTCTCTGAGCCAGCGATGGCGGCCGACCTGTTCGAGCACGACTTAAAAAAGCTTAACGTGCTGATGCAGCGAGGAGTCCAGTCGTTTGCTGAACACGAGCAAACGCTTCAGGCTTTTCTTCTTTGACGGGGGCGCAGCAAATGGCAATTCCGGAATCTCAGATCGAAACATGGTCCCACATAGGATCGGTGGTGCAGTCTGCCCAGACGTACGATACGATGCGGAACGTGTTAAATGACGGCAACTCGCCATACTACGCGAAGGACTTCTCGATCTTCCTTCAAGGGTCGTATGGAAACGAAACAAACGTGTTCCGCGATAGTGACGTCGATATCGTAATCCGCCTAAACCAGACTTATTATGCGGACACCGTCAAGCTAGACGCGGGGGCGAAGGCAAACTACGACAAAGCGTTCAGTCTGGCGGGTTACGCGTATCCGGACTTCAAAAGGGATGTCCTTGCGTGGCTTCAGAAGAAGTTTGGCACCGATGTGACGCCGGGAAAGAAGGCTATCGTTATCAAGGGAAAGGGCACCCGTCGTGACGCGGACGTACTTGTTTGTGCGCAACATCGACGCTACCGCGCGACGAGCAACGGTTTGGACGGTCAGTACGACGAGGGCATTACTTTTTGGACAAGCGACGGCACCCAAATCATAAACTTCCCGAAGCAGCACGCAGCGAACTGTACGACCAAGCACCAGAGCACAAACTCGCAGTTCAAACGCATCGTCCGCGTTTATAAGAACATGCGGAACCGTATGATCGACGACGGTTACATCGCGGATGGTGTGGCGCCTTCCTACTTTCTTGAGGGGATGCTGTGGAACGTTCCCAACGACAAGTTCGTCCAGAGCTATGAAGATACGTTCGTGAATGCTTTCAACTGGATCTCAAACACCGACAAGACGAATCTTGCATGTGCGAGCGACCTGCACTGGCTCGTGCGCGACAACACAAGCGTCTGCTGGGCGACGGCAAACTTTGAAGCGTACCTCACGGCGGTGAGGGAGTATTGGAACGCTTGGCAAGCTTAGGCGGAATGGGTCTAGGGGTGCGACCTGGGCCGTGAAGCTCGCCGGAACGCCGCATTGACCTGACGAGACCGTTTCAGATCTTCCCCGTGTAGGTAGGTCGACGTCGTCGCAACGGAGGCATGGCGGAGGTTGTCTCGCACCGCCACGAGTTCGACCCCGGCGCCCAGCGCGTGTGTCGCGTGTGTGTGTCTCCTATCTCTTCAAAGAGATAGGCGGCACTATCTTCCCTGCCGGACTATGTCGGGCGATATGGATGAGAGTTCATATTGGCCCAACGGTTGCGCGCCTCAGAACAGAAGCACCGCTCCGGTCACCCGACATAGTTTCGTGACCCTACAGGCTGTTCAGGAAGGCGAGCAGCTGGTCTGGAGGGCGGAAGCGTCCCGCCTTGCCGCGTAAAGGCGACATCTTCGCAAGGGCCTGCTCCTTCATTGCAAGCGTCGCCTCGAGATAGATCTGCGTCGTTTCTACCGATTCGTGTCCGAGCCACAACGCAATCACTGAACGGGGGACGCCCGATTGAAGAAGGTCCATAGCTACCGTATGCCTCAAGCAGTGGACAGTGATCCGCTTCTTGTTCAAGGAGGGACACATTCTTGACGCCGCTTCGCGATGTTTGTTTAGCAAATACTGAACGCCGTGGACACTGAGACGCCCTCCGCTAGCGCTCGGAAACAGCACATCACCATCACCGCGCTGCGGCTCACGCAACCAGGATTCCAGTACGGCACGCGTAGACCTTGTGACCGGCGTGCAGCGCTCCTTGCGTCCCTTGCCGATCACGCGCACGTGAGCGCCGGCACCGAGAACGAGGTCCTCCCGTTTGAGACCAGTCATCTCGGATAAACGCAGGCCGGTCTGCGCAGCCACTAGCAGGAAGGCGTGATCACGTCGACCGGACCAGGTACGTTGATCAGGTGCGGCAAGCAGTGCGTCAACCTCCGGACGGGTCAGGAAGTTGACAAGCGTGCGGGTGAAGCGCTTGCTGGGAATGGCAAGCACGCGCTGGATCTGCGCGGAATGCTCCGGGGCTTCGAGTGCCGCGAACCGGAAGAACGAATGAATTGCAGTGAGACGAAGATTGCGGCTGCGAACGCTTACGCCATGATGCTTCTCCAGGTCGTCCAGAAATGCGACGACCAAAGGAGCGTCAATCTCCTTGAGGTCCATACTTGACGGCGGCTTATGCAGGTGTTGCTGGGCGAACCTCAGAAACTGACGAAAGGTGTCGCGATACGAGATGATCGTGTGAGGACTGGCCTGCCGCTGCTGCATCAGGCGCTGCATAAAGAAACGCTCCAGAAGCGGAGCAAAGCTGGCTGATGTGTTCATGAGCGGTTCTCCCACTGCCCCTCGAGTCGGCGCATCGACTCGCGCATGAGTTCCGGCGATGCGCTGAGGTACCACTGCGTATCGGCCACATGGACATGACCGAGGTAGGCTGAGAGGATGGGCAGACGGCGCTCGGGGTCCTGTCCAGAGCGGTACCAATGTAAAAGTGTTCTCGTCGCAAAGACGTGCCTCATGTCGTGCAGGCGTGGCCCGTGGCTTTCGGATTCGCCGCGCAGTCCAATCTGACGGGAGAGTCGATAAAAGGTGCGATGAATCTCGCTGCTGGCCAGCCGGTTCCCCCTGTTGGAAGCGAACACATAGGGTGACACGGTTCGCCCTGTCCAATGACATCCCCGTCGTGCAATGTAGGCGGCCAGTACCTTGCAGGTCGAGGCATGTAAAGGCACAAGTCTCGACTTGCCGAACTTGGTGCCGCGGATCGTCAACACTCCTGTCGTCAGATCGACGTCTTCAAGCTCAAGGTTTCTGACTTCGCCCAGACGCATTCCCGTCACGCTGAGGAGTCCAAACAGGCAGTGATAAGTCCATGGCTGCAGTTTATCGCGTTGAAACCTACATGGCATTTGCAGTGCTGCGCCCAACAGCGCCCGAATCTCGCCGTCCGAATAGAGATATGGTCGTGCGTGCCTCGGACGAAATGGAAGCAGGCCCTGTGCTGGGATCTGAGTGCGTGGATCGGTCGCTCTGCGATAACGCGCGAACATACGAACGAAGCTTAGCCTCTGTGCCCAGCTTGCAGGTTGGTAATGTGATGGTTGCTGGGCCCACTCGAGAGCGAGCGATTGCGTGATATAAGAGGCGTGGCGTTTCTCCATGAACGAGACAAAGTCGCGCAATCCCTTGTCTGCCTCATACAGCTTGAATCCCAGGGCACGTCTCACGACAACGTACTCCTGAATGGCTTGCCGAAGCGTGTTCATCGCTGACCTCCCGGCCATGGAACGGCCAGCGCACGCAGCGCCTTAATATCGACCTTCGTGTAGATCCTCGTGGTCTGCGCATGCCGGTGTCCAAGGAGTTCGCCGATCTCGCCAAGCGACGCACCATGGCACAGCATCTCAGTGGCCAATCCATGGCGAAACTGGTGTGCTCCCATAGTCGGTGCAACGATGCCGGCACGCTGGAGCGAATGACTCACAACGGAGCCGACCGCGCACGCGCTGCGAAATCCGGTGAATGGAGCTCTTGAGCGCAAGAATACCCGCCGACATGGGCCAGGCGGTCGGTCGTGGCTCAGATATGCAGCGATTGCCCTGCCGACGTCGGCGGGTAAGGGCAACTCGTTGCGCAACCCATTGTTGTTGCGAACGGTCAGGCGTCCCTCGGCCCAGTCGATGTCACTGAGTTCAAGGAAAGCTACTTCTCCCGATCGCAATCCAAGTCTGGCAAGCAGGAGCACAATGGCATAGTCGCGACGGCCAACGGCGCTTCGTCGATCGATGCTTGCAAGCAATCGTCGGGTTTGATCCGGCGCAATCGCGCGAGGAATCGCAGGCATCGACCAGTTTGCGACAACGGGCACGGCTGCGGCGAGATCGAGCGCCACGTCGCCCCGATAGCTCGCATAGCGTAGAAAGGATCGCAGCGCAGCGGTCAAGACCTTCGCACGCTTCGGGTGTAAACGTGGCGCCTGACGTCGCACGAATCTCACGATATCGCTCGCGCGCAAGCGGGAAAGCTTGACCCGATGATTGCCGAAGCAGTCCTCGAGGAAACCGCGGACAAAGGGCACGTAGTTGCGAATCGTCGCCTCGGTCAGGGCGCGTGCTTCGCGTAAGTACGCTACGTAGGTATTGATACAGCGCTCAATAGGCGACGGCTGGGAAACCGGTGCCTTCTCAGCGGGAATTGCTTGCCTACTGCGTAGGAACTCCATGAGGTGTCCAAGCGCGGCGCGATCTCCGCGGCACAGTCGAACGATTCGTGCGCGATGTCGCAAATACCGTCTGGCATGGTCAGCGCAGATGCGGCGTATTCCGATATCTGTGTGTTCAAGCCATCTGCTAAAGTCTGCTGCAATGCGCACTTGCCGATGCAGGGAATACGCACTGTATCCCTGTTCACTCAGCGCTCTTGCAAACGAGGCGAGAAGCGTCGCAAGTGGCCCCTCAGGTGGTCGTGAAAGGACCGCCTGATCATGGATGACGTACTTCACGTTGAGCTCCTTCCCCGATGTTGGGGTGCAGTGGAAAGGAGCCCCAGACTATCTCTATCTGGCTTCGCCCATTGCCCTCGAAAAGAGCAGCATCCCGGGCTTACAAGACATAGTCCGGCAGGGAACATAGTGCCGCAGCCAGTGCGGGCTCGCATTACGAAGCTTTGCGGCGAGCGACGGATTGCGTGTCTCCACATGGTCCGCCGCCTCCTGGAAAAACTCACCCATCACCTGGCGTAGCCGCGCCGGACAGATGCCGGTCCTGCTCGGCGTGTCGCGCGTACCACGCCGGCCTGTTTCCTGATTGGTAACGAGCGTCGCCACCAGTGGCGTGGATGGTGCCCACCGGGCCCGCGTCACCGGCAGGTGTCGTGACTTCAGGTAGTGCCGCAGCGCGTCACGCGCGAGCGGCGGCAGCGCCACGCGTCCCGGTTTCGCGCCCTTGCCGGTTACCGCAAGCCACCACGTGCCGCGCCCCTCCAACTCGATGTCACCGAGCGTCGCCGCGACGAATTCGTGTGCGCGTGGCCCCGTGGCATAGCCGAAATCGAGCACGAAGCGCAGGCGCTGCGCAGCCAGCGCCGTCCAGCCCCGACGTTCTAGCCGGTCCGCAAACGCCCGCACGGTCTTCCACTCGCGGCCATCGAGCGCATGCGCCGCGTCGAACGGGGTACGCGGGCGGCCACCGCGCACCGTCACTCCCGCAAACGGATTGACGACGACGTAGTGCTGGTCGACCAGCCACGCAAAGAGCGCGCGCAGGACGGCCAGCGCGTAGGCGACGGAGCGCGGAGACAGTCCCCGCACGAACGGGCGCCACGCGGGCGAGGTGCGCGGGCAGGGTGGACCGACCCAGCGCGCAGCGCCCGCCGGACGCCGCAGGAAGGCACGGTAGGCGGTCGCGTCCTCGGTGGTCAGCGACGAGAGTGGCAGGCGGCGCTCGACGACGGCCCACAGCAGCAAGCGCTCGGCCTCGCGCCGGTAGGCGCGTGCCGTATGCGCCGATTCGTGCAGCGCGAGCCACGCCGCAATCGCTTCGGCATCGTTCGTGGCCGCGAGGCCGCACGTCTCGCGCGGGGCGCGATAGCGACCCTGCGAACCGTCGAGCGCCGCGGGCAGTGACGCGAGGGACCAGACCGGGACTAACTGCCCCGTGCCCGGACTGGCTGTCATGACCTGCGCGGCGCGCCGCGTGAGTTCCGGGTGTGCGTCAAGCCACGCCGTGACCGCCTGGGCACCGGTTGTCCCAAGCCCCGGCATCCGTTTCCACCAGCGGCGCAGGCGTGGCACGAAGAGCAGCAGTTCCGCGAGCGTGCCGATTCCGGCGGCGTCGAGTGCCCGCGCCGTGCGCGGGGCGAGCCAGCGGGCAACAGCATCCGCCGGCTGCGGCGCGGCGACGGCGGTGGCGCGCAGCGCGTCGAGCGCAGCCACGACCCGCGCGGCGCACTGCGTGCGCCCGGCAGCCGGCTGCGTGAAGAGTGGAATGAGATCGTCGCGCTGGCGCACGCGGGCGCAGGCGATGAGCTGGCGGCGGAGGCGGGCGATCAGGCCGCGCGAGGACTGGCCGTCGACCCGCACGTGAGCGAGGTAGTGCGTGACCGCCTCACGCGCGGTGAGCCCCTCGTACCACGCGCGCAGCGCGGCGAGCGCGGCCAGGCCGGGCAGGTCGGGTGGGTCGGTCAGCGCGGCGGGCGTTTCACGCGAAGGCCGGCATCCCGGCCGCGCGCGGGGGACAGGGGCGGTTTTCATGGAAACAGTTTAGGTCGCGCGGAAGGTACTTGCGATAAGGCGATTTATCGCAAGAGCCGTATTAGCTGGCAGGGTAGTGAGGCGCCGTGCTCGCTCCCGGGCCCTTCGGTCACGCGCTGCGGTGTCGGCCTGCACGCTGCCTGCATAAGGGTTGGATCACGTTGCCAACGTTCGGCGAAAGCGCATGAGCGTCTCAAAGTCGGCCATTGCGGACGTTCATGACCTCTCTCTGGAAAGGCGGCTGATCGCCGTGATCCGGCCGTTTGTAGCCAACCGATCGAAACTGACGGTCTGGGCATGTGGTACCCTCGTGCTCCATGTTCAGACTCCTGGTGGTTTTATTATGTCGGGGACGCGGCATTCCGAAAAAACCGGAAAAGCTGGCGAGTTTAGCAACGGAGGCCCCTCTCACACTCGTTCGAATGATAAGTCTTTGAATCAAAAATAAATTCATCAACTTCGATTTTTGTGGCTTACAAAGCGACTATCGATTTAATGCAGCGAATTCTTAAGCCGGGTAGGATCACGGACACCGCATATACGCTGCTTGCGCGAACGGTTACCTCTTTCGATAGCTACCGTCAAATGATTGATCCGCGAGTGGGGGACGCGCGCGAAATACACGCGAGGATCGCGCGTTGGGGTTCAGGAACGCCGCTTGACATATTCGGAGACTCGATCACACTGGATAAAGTACTTGCTGCGGGAAAGAAGACCCAAGCCTAGTACGCTGAGACTTCGGATTTCACTCGACTTTCATAGAAAGTAAGCCCCGGAAAGGGGGCGACCCGACATCAAAAAATAGAATTGCTTTTGCAGACATCTAAGATGACGAAATCCAATCCACAAACCCCGCAATTCAAAAAAGAAGCACCCAGAGCCTTGATCTGGGCGCTCATCGCAGGGATCGGCTTCATCGTCGCAATCCTCATTGTTATTAGCGTTGAAACTCTGACAAGCAAGGAAAGCACTCTGCTGGGGACGCTTCTTACCCTACTTGCGGTCGGTATCGGCTGGGGCATCTCTCACTACTATGCTTCAATGGACAAGGCGCAGGCAGTGACTGAGGTTCGCGAGTTCGAGCAGAGGAATCTTAGAACATACGCGCTCAAGGCTGCAGAAAAAGTCACAAATCTATCAAAGGAACTAAGCAGGCTTTCGACTTACTTGCAGGAAGAACTGCAGTACACTGAATATCAAAGCGCCGAGGAGGAGCTGTTTGCAAAAGAGGAACGGATTGAAAGCGCCATCCATATTCTGGGCTCCCTTCGATCTATCAACGACACAAGCTTAAGCGATTGGCAAGGAGTAATTGGCGCGGAGTTGGACGAGCAAAGACAAACGGAAGAAGTGCGAGCCGAGGCCCTCGGCGAACTTACAGATCGGCTCGCAACCCTTGAGCGCGCGTCAGCCGAAAATGTTCCCGTAACAGAGGACCTTGAGATAAAGGCGCTTAAGCGCGAAGTCAGGGCTCTTGCCGCAGACATCAACGGAATCTCGTTCCGCCCCAAAAAAGTCCGTCTACCCTACCGAGAAGTGGTCGCACCTTGTCCTGTCTGCAACGTAGATGTGAGCTTCCGGCTTCGTGAGCGAGACGGAGAAATTAAAGCCGTTCAGTGCAAGCACTGTGAGTCGAACCTTATCGCTGAGTACCGTGAAGATAAGGGCATTATCCTACGCCAGCGGCAAGAGATTCCTGAACCCATACATTGTCCAGAGTGCAACTTCCCTTTCACCGTTGATCTGGATGAATGGCCGTCGGCGTCCTCGAATACCGCATGCCCCCAATGCCAAGAAGTAATTCGAGTATCGCGGGCTGACGCTGGCAAAGACCTTCGTGTCGTGCTTCGACAGCCCAAAGCACTCCAGCCCATTACACCAGAGATCGTCGATCGAGTACGCCAAGCGCTTCCGAAGCAACCTTGGCCAAAAGGAGTACACCAAACAGTGGCTGCGCAGTTGCAACTCAGACCGCAAACCGTTCAAAAGGCAATGCAGCATCTGATCCGCATTGGCGATTGCTCGGATCAGGTCGACGGTGTTTTGTGCACGACTGCTGAAAAGCTTGCGCTAATACGATCGGCTGGGCAGCATCTATGACGCGCGGCGATTTTCCGGTCGGAACCTCGATCTATCTTTGATAAGAATGCCATTGGATAGTGATAGCTATCAGTCGCCGAGGCTCCAATGCACAGGAAGCGATGCGTGTTGCGTGTGCTCGCATCGCAGCCCACAAGCGGTCCAAGACGTCCGAACTCGACTTCGCCGTTCCGCGATCACCGAGCGGCCGGTTATGGTCGAGAGCACCAGTTCAATGAAGGTGTTGTAGAGCTGCCGTTGAAATCTTCGACGAGCTTTCGGACGGCTTTCGTGAATGCGTACGGTCGGCCAATTGCCGCCGTTCACCCTCGCTGTGATAGCGGCATCTAGCCGACCGCTTTGCCCCCCCGAAAGCGGCCAATGCTTGTAGAAAGCTGACTTCGCACGTCGGCTTTGCGAGGAGAGGTCTAGGGTTGACCGCTCAAACAGTTGCGAAGTAGCCTGGTCACGCCCCCGTGAAGGCTTGGGATGTAGATTCCTCCGTATCATTACCGTCCAGACGGAACTGCTCGATGATCCGTTGGTTGTGGTCGTCAAGGTAGGCTTGCAACTCACGGCGCCCTATCAGCCGCACTGATGCAGCGTTGGCGAGTTCGGTGGCTGATCGTGTGAAATATGAGTTTGTGACGACCATGGCGTCATCGCAACCATAAAAGCTCTTCGCAGAGATGGCTTCCTGGACCGCCGAGTTACCAACGTTTCCTGAATAATTTTTCGCCTGAATCACCATCTTTTTGCCGAACTTGCTTACGAACAGGTCTGCGCCTTGGTCACCGCTTAATTTGGTTGCCTCGACATCGTAGCCCGCTGTCTGGAAGATCTGGGCGAGAAATTTCTCAAATTCGTATCCATTCATGGCGTCCACGTGGTACATCGTGACGAACTGATTGGGATCGAAGAACTCCAGTTTCGTTGCCAGCCTCTTGACAAGGATGTCGAAGTTGATCTGTTCGCAGACGTCAAGCCAGGTTTTCACGGTCTGCCAGGGCAAGAGCGGCGTGCCGAATGCCGAGGACGCCTGATCCGCGTACTGTATCTCCGGGTGCCGGATGTTGTTATCCCAGAGGAAATAGAACAACAGGCTGAGATCATCGCGATAGCTCACCCCTGCTTCCGCTATCCTAGACCGGAGAATCTCACGCAGTGAACCCTTGATGTGTCTCGATATCTCGGTGGAGAAACCAAGGTATGCCGAGTTGAACCCGGTCGTCAGCAAAAGTTTGTCCAACAGATGCGGGAGCTCTTCCAGTTCGGTAAAGCCCTTGCGGATCAGAACTTCGCGAAAAAGTTCCCGGTTAGAATATGTTCCATTTTCTCGTGCGCTAGGCGTCTCGGCGTCACTGGGCTCGACGCCCACGTTTCGAACTGTGTGAAAGAAGTTGGCAAAGTAAGGCTTTTTGAGCTCGGAATATTTTCTGAGCACCGCGCGAAGAAGGTCGTTAAGCTGCGCCTGCTCCTTTTTCTTGCCGAGCAGATCTTTCAGAAACCCCTTCGTCTGATACTGGAATTCCGGGTAGAAGGAAGGGTCAAGCGGGACCTGGAGCGCCGCAGGCGCGGGCTGGCCCGATGCTTGGACCGGAGCATTCGTACACCATGGACACTTAGTTTCGAATGATTTGCGTCTGCACGAAGTACATTGGTAGATCACGAATTCTCTCCAGACTGTAAATCTGTTGTTTGGTAGCCATCATCTTGCCAATTAAATCTACACTGCAAACCCTGCAATGTTAGAAAGACGTCTTGCATTAATTGCGTTGCGACCACCTAAGCCCGCATTCGATCCACGCCGAAGCATAACCGCCCGCCCACTTCGCTTCAATCGCAAAGCCGATTTGAAAATCGACAACACACACGGGCTGCTTCGGGGTCGGACGTCGCCGGCCGCGTCGGGCGACGTCCGGCCATTAAGAGTCGCTCAGTCACTTTGAAACCTGCAGTTCGAATGGCGGCTCTCCTCCCGAGACACGAGGTAACAACGAGGGATTGTTCCTTATATCCACAGGACCGGCTGTAGGTGCCGCGCGCGCCGTACGCGTGATGCAGGCATATGGCATCACGACGCGCTAGGTAGAGAAGGAACGACGCCCGTATCTCGGCTAATCCGATAAAATCGACATGCGCCGGAGACTAGGCCTTAAGCGATTCTGTAGAGTGATCCGGGGACGACTCGAAATGGAAAAGGGACCGTTAGATAAAGCGAAGGGACCGGGCGCGGGGCCGATGCCGGAGATGGAGCGGCTCGGACTGGATCCTTCGATAATGCAGTCCGTCAAAGGAATTGATGCAATGCAGACCGCGAGCTGGGCCCAGCAACTTAAAGTGATCGACGCCCTTAAGCTCGAACCCTCGATGACATCTTCCTTCAAGGCGATGGAGGCGCTGAAAGCCGACACCGGCTTACTACAGCAGATCAAGTCGCTCCAGGCTTCCTTCGACAACGGGTTGGGACAGCAGATCAGAGCGCTCCAGGCTTCCTTCGACAACGGATTGGGACAGCAGATCAGAGCGCTCCAAGCTTCCTTCGACAACGGATTGGGACAGCAAATCAGGACGCTTCAGGCTTCCTTCGATACCGGGCGGGAACAGCAGATCAGAGCGATTCAGGACACTTTGGTCACTGGATGGGCTAAGCACCATAAGGCGATTGAGGCTGCTCTCAATCCTGCTTGGGCGCGGCAGCTTAGCGCAATCGACGCGTTCAGATTGGAACCTTCGTTCGTGGCTTCGGCGAAGGCGTTCGAATCCGCTTATGCCGATATGCACGTGAACAAGTGGCTGCAAGATTTGCAGACTGACAAGTTCACCGACTTACTGAGGACATGGAAGGCCGCCAATCCCATCACGGAACTCAGTGAAGTGGTCGAGGCGATGAGGTCGAATGGGCTCGTCGAATCGGCGACCCGTCTGATTGCGACGAATCCCCCGGCACCCGTATCGATGACAGCTGGGGACATCGCTGATGTGCAAGCAATCGTTGACAGGGCCATCGATCGCGCCGCACAGCAGGCAGAAGCCAGGATGGCGCCGTTCGTGAAGACGATTGTTGACGAAATCCAGTCGATGAAGGACTCACGCCTTAAGGCCTTTGTGGTGCTCTTTATCGTCCCAGTTCTAATCAGCGCGATTTACATGATCCTGAATCCCGTCGCCGATTTCTATATAAAACGGGCGCTTGAGGAACACTCCCGCACCGCCTCGCCGCGCGAGGTCAAACAGAACGTCCGCAAGAAAGCCGTGATCTATGCCGCAGATCGGGAACAACTTCAGTCGTTCCGGTTCGTCTTGAAAGAAGAACTGGAAGTACACACCCACCCGTCGAGCAAGTCTCCGGCTGTCGGGAATCTCGCGCTCGGGCAGGTGGTTATGCTGCTCGAGAGGCAGAAAGCGTGGTCTTCCGTCGCGTGGACTGCCGATGACGAGTCACCCGCAGTCCACGGGTGGGTGTACTCGCGCTATGTGAGCAAGATCGTCTAGAGTTATGCGCAAGTCGCGTCGCTGATAGCAGCAACCACTGCATCGCGCTCGTCGCTCTCGCGCAGGTTTTCCCTTTTGAGCGCATTCAACCCGGCGCGGAGCACGACGGTCGGGAAACCATGCCAAGTAGAGTCCGAAGTTCCCGAAAAGGCTGTTCATGCGCCTCGACAACTTCGGGACATAGGGCGGGCAGTTGTATCCCCAAGAACAGTCATTGGTGTTGCGCCAATCTGAAGGCCTGTTCGGGGTCGCTTGCCGCCGATCGTCATCGGGCGGATTAGGAAAACGTTCCGGCAATTCCAGAGTACAAGCCCAGGCCTATCGTAATGGCGATCACCGCTCCGGCCAACATCCCGTAGCCTCCCCTTAGTCGATACGGCTCGGGCAGGCGCCGGGCGAGCAGGTACAGGAAGCCGAGCACGATCGGCAACAGCAGCGCGTTCATCACCTGCACGCCGACGCCCAGCGAGACCAGGTTCGCGCCGGAGCCCGCGATGAACGCGGCGATGATCAACACCGTGGTATAGGTAGCGTAAAACCACGGCGCTTCGCGCGGCGTATGCTCAAGCGCATGCCGGTAGCCCAGTATCTCGCCAAGCGCGCGAGCCGCAGTCAGCGTCACGACGATGGCGGCCACGAGCGCCGCGCCAACCATTCCCATGCCGAACAGTAGCTTGCCGGTCTGCGCGCCAAGGAACGGGGTAAGGGCATCACCGATTTGCTGCACTGTGTCGAGCGGTTTATGCAGGCCGGAACGCGCCAAGGTCGCTGCTGTGACCACCAGCACGGCCGCCATAATCAACTGGGTCAATACCGCGCCGACCGCTGTATCCCAGCGAGCGGCGCGCAGGTCTTCGAGTTCGAGCTCTTTCTCCACCACGGCCGATTGCTGATAGAACACCATCCACGGCATGATCACAGCGCCAATGTTGGCTGACAGCAGGAACAGGTAGTCGTGGTTGCCGAGCGGCATGCTGGCAAGCTCGGCGTGTATGCTCGCAGCATCCGGATCGGCGCGCCAGGCCACCAGCACGAACACCAATTCGAAGGCGCCAAGCAGAATCGCGATCCGCTCCACCGACAGGTATGACCCCGTATACGCCATCCAGGATAGCCCGACGACCGTTAGCGTCAACGTAAGCCAGGACGGAATGCCATACATCAGGCCAACTCCGGCCAACCCGCTCATCTCCGATAACAAGGCACCCAGGCACGCCAGCATCAAGGTGCCTACCGACAGCCACGCCCAACGAGGGCCAAAATGCTGCCTGATCAAATCGCCGTGCCCCTTGCGCGTGACCATGCCAAGGCGAACGGTCAACTCCTGAACGATGAACAAGACCGGAATCAATAGCAGCTGCAGCAGCAATAACCGGTATCCCCATTGGGCGCCACTTTGCGCCGCGGTGATGACGCTACCCGCGTCCGTGTCGGCCAGCATCACGACCAACCCCGGTCCGGCGATGGCGAAAACTCGGATCCACCAGCGCGATTGCGAGGCGAGTGTGGGTGAACTCATCGATTTATTGAGAATGCGATTCATTACTAGAAACGAGATGATCGCGTGCAATAGACGTGGTGTGAATGCGACCGTAAGCCGCAGGGCCAGGGTGCCAAAAGTTGGTTTCTTCCGTGCCGTCGGCCACGGGGCGAAAGCTGTCGCTTGGTTCATGAGGCGTCCACCGGCCGAAGTGAGCCGCGTGCCGCCGATCGCCGTCAGGCAGAGGTCGGCCACAAACTGCCGGTCACATGCGCCGCCGGAAGGCCGCTCAGGCGCCGGCTCTGCTTCGCAACCGGCCATCTGATTGTCGCAAGGCGAGCGCTCGTTCAGCGGCCAGAAGGGACATCAATCTGGCCGGCCAAAGACGCCCTGTTCCACCGAGCGGAGGCATCTCCCCTGTTAATCCCTGTCAGCTTGCCGGATTTCGTGCCATGACGACCCATGCCGCGCCGTTGATCATCACCGACCCCTCGCCGGGGAGGCTCGCGAAGGCGGCACGAACTGCGGCGGAGGCACGGGCGCGGATGTCGTCGGGCTGACCAGCGAGCGCACGCGACAGCGGGCCGACCTCAAGCGTCATCCTCACTGCGTCGTCGATCGCCGCGTCCCGCGTTTCGCCCTCGCCGAATGGGACGGCCGCGTCGAAGGGCGAGATAACGATTTCGGTGAAACCGGCCGCCGTCAGGATGCGCGCCACGTGCTCCCGGTCGCCGAACGAAAACGGGCCGGGCGCTTCGGGATCGGGGAGCGCGCTCGGCGGGACGATGTCCTTGAGCGCGCCCACCGGCAGTCGCATCCAATCGTTCTCGGCCGCACCGCGCCAGCAGACGAAAGCGACCCGGCCGCCCGGCCGGAGCGCGCGTCGCATATGGGCGAATGCCGCTGTCGGATCGGGGAAAAACATCACGCCGAAACGCGAGAACAGAATGTCGAACGCGCCTTCGGGCAGCTCTGCGCTGCTGGCGTCGGCCACCTGAAACAGGGCCGGCGTATCGTGGCGCGCAAGCGCGCGCGCTCGATCGATCAGCGGTTCGGATATGTCCACGCCCAGCACTTGGCCCCCCGCGCCGACGCGAGCGGCCAGAGCCAGACTTGACGCACCCGCGCCGCAGCCGATGTCCAGCACGCGCTCACCCGTCGCGGGCGCGGCGGCTTCGATCGCGGCCTGGCCGAACACCGCCACCAGAGCGTCGAGCCGGGCCTGGTTGGCGACCCAGCGCTCCCCGCTTTGACCATTCCAGTCACCCACCTGATCAGCACTTTGCTTTGCCATGTCATCTCCTTGACTCGACGATCCGCCTTTCGCCGCGTCGATTTACGCCAACCTTTTCGAAGGCGACGACGCAACAAGAGCAGGGATCTGTGCTCTCAAACCACCATCGACTGCTGGGCGAAGATACCCGCCATCGCGCCCTGCGATGAAGCCTGGGTGACCGAGGGCAAGAAGGGCGTGGCGAGGTCGCCAGCGGCGTAGATGCCGGGCATGCTGGTTTGGCGGCGCTCGTCGACTTTGAGGACGATGCCGGTGGGCGTATCGACCGTGGCGAGGCCCAGTGATTCATGTAGGCGTGCGGACGGCTTGTTGCGCGGATGGGCGAACAGGACGTCGACCGCGACATTGCGGCGGGTATCGAGATTGACGGTGTTGATATGGCCCTTGTGATGGGCGATCTCGACGATCCGGCCATCGACGACAGGTATGTTGCGACGCGCCAGATCGACTTGGATATCGGGCGCAATGTCATGACCATCGGCGAAGACAGTCAGCTTGTCCGTCCAATCGCGGAACAGCCTGGCAGACTGGTGCGACTGCGGGCTGGACCAGACGAGGCCCCAATGCTGGCCGGCGACTTCAAAGCCGTCGCAATAGGGGCAGGGCACGATGGACGTGCCCCAGCTTTCGGCAAAGCCCGGAACATCAGGCATCTGGTCGGCGACGCCATAGCTCAGGATCAGGCGGTGCGCCCTCAGGCTTTCGTTATCGTCAGTGACGACGCAGAAATCGTCGATGGCGCCAGACACGCTCTCGGCCTGGGCATTGACCAGCCTGATCGTTGGATAGCGCGTCAACTGCTGCCGCGCCTCGACCAGGATGTCCAGCGGTGGCTTGTGATCGTGGCCGAGCAAGCCATGCGAGTGGCCTGCAAAGCGGTTGCGCGGCCGGCCGGTATCGAGAACCGTGACCTTGCGGCGGGCACGGCCGAGCTGCAGGGCGGCGGCGAGGCCGGCAAAGCTGCCGCCGATGATGATGACGTCATCCATGGTGATGGGCTCCGTGTTGTGATTGGAGGGGTGGGCTGGGCGTGGTGTGCAATATCGTCCAGCGATACGCGCTTGAGACGGTCAGCGAGTAGGGCTTCGGCATTGGCGAGAAAGTTGCTGATGGCTGTATTGATCGGCCCCACAATCCCGCATTCGATATCGCCAGGCGCCCCGGGGAAACCTGATTTGGGCAACTGGTTGAAACCTGTCCTTGGCTTGCACATTTAAGATACTGCGTGGTATCGTAGTGCAAGAATTTGAATACTGTCAAGTACTGGAATTGTTGTGACCGAAAACAGCCAGAGCCGGCGCGGCCGGCCCGCCAACGAGGCGCTTCGCCAAACGATCGTCGACGCCGCCTGCGAACTCTTTGTGGAATTGGGTTTTCAAGCGACGACCATGGACAAGGTCGCGCAGCGGGCGAAGATATCCAAGCTCAGCATCTATCGGCACTTCGAGAACAAGGAGGCGCTGTTCAGCGCGGCCATGGTGGCCCACTGCCATCAATTTGCACCCCAGGCCCTTTCTGAAAGCGTCGACGGTTCAGCCGAAGATCAGCTCATGGCGGTGGGATCATCCCTGCTTCGCACGCTGTTGAGCCCGGACGTCCGCAGTGTCGAAGCCATGGTTTTGGCCGACAAGACGAATCAAAAGTCGTTAAGCAAGCTCCATTACGAAGCCGGGCCCGCCCATGTCATCGCCCAAATCGAGGCCGTGTTGCGTCAGTTGCACGCGAAAGCGATTCTGAACGTACCCGATGCTCTCCGATCCGCCCGCTTGTTTGCCGCGCTTTTCAAAGGATCCGATCTTCTGCTTGTCGCACGCTTCGATGAGGCGAGAGCAGAGGATGACAACGAAATCGAATCCTATTGCCGGTCGGCCGTCGCCATGTTCATCGCCGCGCACGGTGGCATCTAAAGGTGGGCTATCGCGGCTTGATGAAGAACCCGCAGAGTTGCACACGCTGTTCGCTCTAAGCAATCTGTGGATGACGCGCGAACGACTGATGCGCGAGGCCGCTGCATGAGCGCAAAAGCCGCCCGCGCGGGCAGGCAATCGGCGCCTTCCTTATACCGAACGTAGCGCTGCATTCGAGCCAGGTGCCGCACCGCTTCCACCGCATCGGCCCTATGTGGATGGCTCAGTGCGGCAAAACGAGTTCTGAACACCATCCCTAACCTTGCGGGCGCTTCCTTTCGATCTGGTGAACGACAAGCTGATTGCTTATAGAGAAATCAAACTTAAGTTCGAGAGCAATTCGAGGGTCGAGCAAGACGTCATTCTTGCACGGCGTAAGCCGCCTCACCAACTCACGGGTCTAAGCGTCCGCAGAGGCCGATGACTTGTCCCCCAGGCGACGGCACGGAATGACCGTTCCACTCCGATACCTACCCTTAGAACAGAGACTGCTCGACCGGCTGCAACGGGTCGAGAAGACTCACTCGTTAGTAACGGGAGCTGACATTCGCCGGCACCCGTTTGCGAATGTCAGCAAGGCGACGGGCAGCCGCCGCACGCCGTCCGATCAGCGATCGTCGGCTTTGGCCGACGAGCGGCCAGATATCTGAGTACTCTTCGTGTTCGGAGGCTCTCAGCTTGATTGAGGAAAGCTCCCCTCGACGAAATCCCGCAGCTGCGTGAGATCGGTGCGCGCGTACGCGGCCGTCGTCTGCACCGACGCGTGTCCCAATAGGGTCTGCGCGACGGGCAGCGGGACGGCGTGATCGACGACCAGCGTGCGCGCATAGCCGTGCCGCAGCCAGTGCGTCGACGCCGCGTGGATCAGCGCGCGGGTCGCCGTGTCGTCGGCCGGAACCGTTGCTTCCGCCGCCAGCAGCACCGCCTTCACCTCATCGTACAGGCCGCTGTGTCCGAGCGCGTCGCGCTTCTCGCTGTGAACCAGCGGGACCGATTCGAACGGCGCGGGTTCGGCGGGCAGACCCCGCAGAACCCGATAGCCACGCAGCACGGGCGCGCAGCGCGACGGCAGCGGGATCGCCCGGAGCTTGCCGCCCTTGCCGCGTACGTGCAGCGTCCATTGGCCATCTTTCGCGGCAGACGGCCTGTTCGCCGGGTCGCCCGGCGTCGTTGAGTGCGGCTCGACACTCAGGCGCGGCAGACCCTGTTCCGCGGACCACTCGAGTTCGGCCAGCCGCACCCCGGCGAAGCGGTACAGCGACCAGATCGCACAGCGGCGCGCCCAGACGAGGGCAGATACCCCCGGCGGCCGCGCGCCGGCCGTCACCGTGTCGCACAGCGTCAGCACCCGGGCGGGCAGGATCCTCGCTGGTGTCCACGTCATGCGCGCAGCGCCATCACCCGACAGCTCGGCGGCCGGGTTGATCACCAGGTAGCCGGTCTTCTGCCAGTAACGGAACAGGCTTGAGATGACCGCGAGCGTTCGGCGGCGGCTCGCGTCGCTGCGGGACGGCTTGCTCGCACGCGCGGCGTGGGGTCGGGACGGGACCATGGAGGGGGCATCGATGCTGCCCGCGGGGCCGAGCGTGTGCCGGAAGGCGAGCAGGTCGTCGCGCGTCAGGTCGGATAGCGGCCCGCGCCGGTGCGCCTCGCACCAGCCGATCAGGCGGCGCACTTCGGTGCGGTACGCGCGCAAGGTGTGCGGTGAGCGCTGCGCGCGGTCGCGCAGGAACAGCGCGAGGGCCCGGGCGTCGTCGGTGACACCGAGGGAATTGGTGGTCGTCGCGTTCATGAAGCGGCCGGCGCGCGTGAGCCACGCGCGCAGCGCTGCCGGATCGCTACCATGCTTCGAGACCAGGGCGGCCAGTGACACCGTGTCAGCGACCCCGGTACTGGCGGGTTGGGTCAGTGCCTCAGCGGACGGGATGACCCCGTCACTCTCACTGCCTGCGCTCACGCCGGTCCGGTCCGTGTTGTTCACTGTTCCGTCGGGCAGGTAACGGAACCGGCGGCGGTGCGCGTGCAGCGCACGGGCGAGCACGGCATCGGGTGAGGGCGCTGCGGCGGCGGCCGCGAGATGCAGGCGCCCCTGTGTCCAGTATTCGATCGCGGCATCGTGCTCCAGCAGCAGCGCGAACACGGCGGGATGCGCGTGCTTCGCGTCGGCAAGCGACGGCGCAGCGCGTTTCAGGTCGGCGAGGGTCCAGCGGCGGTAGACCGCGTGACCCAGTGCCTCCTCAAGATAGGCGAGCGCGGCGTCCACGCCGGGCGGCAGCCGCTGCGGTGGCCGGACGCCCGCATCGATCCAGTCGGCGGGCGTCATGATGACGGGTCTTTACGTGAACGGGATGAGCGGGATCCTGGGCGCGGTGCAGCGGCCACCGCGGCGGCGTGGCCGGAGCTCACGTGCCGTGGGGGCTTGTGCCGGGCGGGTTGTTTCTGCACGGCGGACTGCGTTGCGTGCGCCGCTGGCAGTGCCTGAAGGGCCTGCAGCGCCTGCAGTGCATGGCGCTGTTCGGCGACCACGGTTGCGAGTGCCGCGGCCTCGGCGGCTGCCTGCCGGTGCGCGTCGCGTCCGGTCGCGAGCTCGTCGAGCAGCCGCTCGCGCAGACCCTCGAGCGCGGTGAGCCGGGTCTGGGCGTCGGCGAGCTGCGTCGTGAGCCGCTCGCGTTCGGCGGCGAGCGCATGCCGTTGGTGCTCGGTCTCCTGCAGCAGGCGCTTCGACAGACCGTCGTAGCGGGTCCGCACATCGGCCAGTTCCTTCGTGTGGGTGTGTCGGAGGGCCTCGAGCGTGTCGCGCGCGGTATCGAGCCGCGCCTGCAGCGCCGCCGCGTCGGCGCTCAGGGTCTGCGCGCGCTCGGTCGCGTGGCGGCTGCTGGCGCGTAATTCGATCAGTTCGGCGTCGCGGGCGGTGAGCCGCTCGCGCAGCTCGCCGAGCTCGAGGCGCAGCATTTCGCTGCGCACATCCGCGTCGTGTCGCGCGGTGTCGGCCTCCGCCGCCGCCTGTCGCGCGTGCTGTTGCAGCCGGACGACGTCATCGAGCTGCACGCCGACGGCCGCGGCCCACAGGGCGCGCATCTGTTCGGCGATCGCGACGGGCAGACCGGGCAGCGCAATGTCCGCCATGCCCGCCTGCACGAGCTCCGCCTCGAGGTCGTTCAGCGCGCGCGACAGCAACGCTGGGTCGCCGGCGCCGAGGCGCGCGCGCAGGCGCCGCACCGACACCGCGCGGCGGAAGCGCTCGCGCGTCACGGGCGCGGCGGGGACAGCCGGTGAGGCCGGCGAGGGCGGCGAGGCCGACGCGGTGGGTGCAGCGTCGCCCGCTTCGGCGAGCATCGCGAGCACGGTCGCGCGGATCTGGTCGGCGGTGACGGCGGCGGGACGGGCCATGGCGGGACTCCGGAGCCCGGTGGAAGGAACTGGGCGCTCACTGCAGTCTAGTTCACGGCCGGGATTACGCACGCACCGGACGTCAGGAAACCGTTTTTCGTGCGGGAATGGCGGCAATTGCGGTGATAAACCTCCTTATCACCGGAAAGCGTCGCGCGGCGCCGGCGGGACTGACGTGCAATTCTTGGGTGATGGAGGCTGACTGACGGCGCCAGCACGCGGCGGAGGGTCGCTTCGTCCTGCGGCGGGCGGTCGTCGGGGTTCAACCGCGCGGTTTGCTGCGGCGCGCTGCCCGCGCCGGTGTCCGCGCGAGGCGCCCGCACAACTGCTTGAGCCAGCGCCGGACCCAGACGCGGTCGGTCGGGCTGAGCGACGCTAGCATCTCTACGATGTCGCCAGCCACCTGCCTGGACCTGCTGGACGGGGACATGAAGAGGCTGTTGACTTCAACCCCGTAGAGCGAGGACAGGGCAACGAGTCGCGCTGGCGATGGCCAGGACTTGCCCGTTTCAATCCGGCTGATGGTCTGTTTGTCGAGATCGAGAATTTCCGCGACTTCTTCCTGCGTCTTTCCAGCTTCAAGACGCGCATTGGCCAGCGCCTGCCCTACCTGAACCGTAAATTCTTCTTCTGCGCGCGAAGCCACCGGGTGAACACCTTTGGTTGTTGATCGACGTGGAATCGTCGCTGTGTTCGCGTAATCTGGTAACATCGCCAAACGCCTACAATGTAGGCAAAATATGCCTATATCGAACTGGTGGTTCGAGGTGCGGCCTGTGTGCTCACTGAAGTTGCGTAACGATGACTCGGCCAGCCCGTGTGTGGCAGCGCGGGCCCATGCATGCACGGTCACCCGGCATGCCCATCGTGGCCGGGCCGTCATGCCATTTCATGTATCCCAACGCATCGCGTGTCGCGCCGGTTTTTCAGCCTGTCGTTGAAAGAGTGAGTGTATGTTTCTGATTTCTGAGCAGAACCTTCTGCCGGCATGGCCCGGAGTGACGTTGTCGGCTGTTGCCGAGATGGCGGGTTGCGGGGACGTGCTCATCCTGCAATTTGCCGCTGGAAAACGCGACCTGCCCCGGGTTGTCATGGTGGAATTCGCCTCTGGTGCCGCGAAGACGCTGCTACAACTGACGGCAGACGGCCAGATCGTGCGGGGCGCGGCAGTGCTGAGCGCGAAGCCGCACAAGGACTCGGCACAATGGAGTCTGCAGCCGCTGAGCGAAATTCACATCGGCGCAACGGCAGCCTATGACGAGGACCATCCGCTGGTGTCGTTTGCGCGATTCACGACAGCAGCGGGTGAGGAATTCTCGATGCCTGTCGGTATCGCGGAGAAACACTCCCTCGGAAAGCGCATTTACCCGTCCACGCCGGCGCGTTCGTCGAAGGCTGGTCGCCGGAAACCGACGGTTGATGTCGCAGGTATGAGCTGACGGCATGCGTATCCAGATCGCCTCGGATCTGCATCTGGAGATCGTGCACCAGAGTTTTCCGGGTCACAACCCCGTCAGGCTGACGAATGCGGACGTGCTGGTGCTCGCGGGCGACATTGCGAAAGGGGCCGATGCGGTTGAGCCGTTTGCGCGCTGGCCGGTGCCCGTCATCTACGTGCATGGCAACCATGAAGCGTATGGCACGGAGTACGACACGCTTGCCAACTCCATCCGGATGCGCGCGGCCGGTACTGCGATTCATTACCTTGAGCGCGACACGTTTGTCATGGGTCATGTGCGGTTTCTCGGTTGTTGCCTCTGGACAGACTATGCGCTCAGTGGCGTGCGCGACCGGAGTATGGCGCTGGCCGGGCGGATGCTGCATGACCATCGTGTGATCCGCGTCGGCGACGGCACACGTTTTCGGCCGGAGCACGCGCTGGCGGAGCACGAAAAGACAGTGAAGTGGCTGCGGACCGAGCTGGCAAAGCCCTTCGACGGGCGCACGGTCGTCGTAACCCATCACGGCGTTGCTCCGCCGTCGGTGCATCCGCGCTATGCGAACGACCCGGTCAACGCTGCATTCGTGAGTGACCTGCGACCTGTGCTCGAGCTGGCCGACGTGTGGATTCACGGTCACGTGCATGACTCGTTCGATTATCGCGTTGGCCAGTCGCGGGTGATTGCCAACCCGCGTGGCTATGCGACGAACCGTCTGATGGCGGGTGCGCCGACCGACCTGGAATGGGAAAACCCGGCGTTTGATCCGGCGCTGATGATCGAGTTGTGAGCAGCTGTGCCGTGGCGCGCTGAGGCGGCGCAAACGTCTGGCGATGCGCATGGGCGCTGCCGCGAGGAGATCGCCTGCAAAAAAATGGTTGACCCCCAGGACTACGGACTCGAGGGAGCATCCCGACATGGAGCGCGCTTGACCAGGGCGAACCGGCGAAAAAGACGGCGACAGTCATTGCCGCCTGACGAGAGCAGCGCACAGTTACGGGCGCGCCTGAAGGCCTTTGCGCTCGCCACGCGTAACACAGGAACAGCGATGCCTACAGCCCTGCACAGTCTTCAGGTTCAGCGGGAAGACACGATACTGAAAATACTGGCCGAGGGCGAGTGGATCGGGGCAGACACCGTTCCCGCGGACGTAGCCGGATGGCAGCAACGCGGCTGGATCTTTGGCGTGGAAGCTGAAGGTCAGCGGTACTTTGCCCGATACCAGTTCGATGATCGTGATCAGCCGCTGCCGGTCATCAGGGAGATTCTGGCGGAGCTCGGACCCGCCACGGACCCGTGGACAATTGCCGCCTGGTTTCACTTTCCCAACGGCTGGATTGTGGAGGAGGGTGGTACCGCCCCGATCGCGCCCAAGGATGCGCTTGATCACCACGTTGCGGTCGTTGATGCCGCACGCCGGTTCCGCGGAACATTTGAAGCATAACCATGGACGAATTTCCCGACCCGACAGGACCTTTCCGACCGGAAACTGTCCGGTTCGGGCATTCCCGATCAAGGGTGCGCTTACGCGCAAGACTGGTTCGACTTTCTCAACGGTCATCGCTGGTGCCAGGATGCAGGTGTCAGCTCGATCTGATGGGCACATGTCCGAACGCGCGACCGCCGCGTGGCAGAAAAAGGCTTATGTCATTGACGACGCGGATTGCGTCCAGTATCTGAAGCGACTGCCCGTGACACGTGGCGCGTCGGCTAAACGCCCGCAAAAGGAACAGCGATTTATGAGCAGCAAGGACCGCATCCGGTATCAGGCGAAAGAGGACGATCAGCCCGGCTGGGATCTTTACGCCGAGATTTTTGAGCCAGAGGACGTCGTGTATCTGGAACTTGACGGTGTAGCCGCTGAAGTCACGATGCTCGGGAACCTGGAGCGCGGGCCGGGCACGGTGCTGTTGCGCCTGCCGGTCGCCACCGCGAAGCAGCTCGGTCTCGTGCCTCCGGGGTGGAAAAAGTCGGGCTGGGAAAGGGAGTAGGTCATGCGCGAATACCGTGACAGGATGGTGCAGGAGATCGCCGCCTGCACATGCGACCGCTGCAGCCAGCGCATGTCGCCCGATGATGACCAGGGGGAGTGGTATGAAAAAGTGTCGCTCGACTGGCGCGGCGGTTTTGGCTCGGTTTTTGGCGACGGTGCCCATCTGAGCATTGACCTTTGTCAGCAGTGTCTCCGCGATACGCTCGGGTCATGGCTGCGGGTCGATCCGCCGTCCGCAACGGATAACGTGATTGAAGCCTTGAAGGGCGTCGTTTCCCGACCCGACGTGCGGGTAACTGTGGACCAGATGAATCCATTGCTGTTCGGCGAGCAAGACGAGTCCCGTGGCACGTTACTCCTTGCGACACGTCTCGCGAAAATAGTCGCGCAGGCGATAGCCGTCTTCCGGGAGCAGGATAAGGCGATCCGGTGGCTGGTCATGCCGCACAGGCAGTTTGCCGGCCGAACTGCGCTCGAAATGGCGAAGACCGAGGATGACGCACGGCTGGTTGAGGAAGCGCTGGTGCGGATTGACGAAGGGTACGGATAGCAAAAGGCCGGACTTTGGGGGCGCGACTGCAGAACTTGTTGCCCGATTGCGCATGCGCACATCGCCTGAAGCCGACGATCATCCGATGCGATAACTTGTATGTTGTCGCTGGGCATCCCCTTGAGCAAGCCTTTTCGCCGCGCAGTTTCGGACGCAACCGGAAAAACGTCTTTAGCCCCGACATCCGGCTGACCGGTGCGCTCGGGTTGCGCTCACTGAGCTATCAAGCCACCAAGCGGCCGGTGGCATCGTGCGAGCCTGCGAATGGCTGATCAAGGTTCCGTTGCTGAACGCGTACAGTCGGCCAATTTCAGCCGTTCACCCACTGGTTCAGGCGGACGCTCGGACGTCCGCATCACCAAGGTAGCGGTAAATTTCAAGCTAGATGTCGCCTCAACGATTAAATTTAGGCGGCTTTTTGCTCCTGTCGGTGGTCGCGTTTGATGGGTTCGAAGTTGTCTGTCTGATCGGGATTCAGGTGGACTGTGTGTACGCGCTTCCAGTTTCGCGTGGGGCCTTTCCATCGTAGCGGATTGCGCTGCTTTGCCGCCTCGTAGAGCGTCGCGCGGCGATCGAGGACCTGCTGGTCGAGGTTGGCGTGCCGTTGGGCAGGCGTGACGAAACGGATCGCGCTGTGACGATGTTCGTGGTTATACCAGCGCACCAGCCCCGTGACCCAGGCGCGCGCGGCAAACAGCGTGTCGAACGCCTGCAGAGGATAGGCCGGCCGGTACTTCAGTGTTTTGAACAACGATTCCGAGAACGGGTTGTCGTTGCTCACGCCCGGTCGACTCAATGACGGCATGACGCCCAGAGCCTGCAGGGTGGCGAGCATCGTGGCACCCTTCATTGGGCCGCCGTTATCCGAATGCAGAATCACCTGGCCCGGTTTGATTGCTTCCCGCGCACATAGATCCTTCAGGAGCTCGCTGGCCTGGGCGCTGCTCTCTTCGGCGTAGACCTGCCAGCCGACGACCATCCTGCTGAACACGTCCATGAACAGATAGAGATAGAAATACTGCCCGCGAACTGTCGTCGGCAGGTAAGTAATATCCCAGCTGAACAACTGATTGGGCCCGTCGGCACATACTGCGCGAGGCTTGCTGCGGGCGCGGGCTGGTCGTTCACTGCGCCGATGAGCAAGCTGTTTCTCTTCACGCAGCACCCGGTAGAACGTCGATTCAGAGGCGATGTAGCGGCCCTGGTCGGCCAGGCGAGGCACGATTTGGCTCGGTGGCAGATGGCCGAATTCGACAGAGTTGGCCACCGCCAGTAGTTCAGCGCGCTCATCGGTCGACAGCTTGTGAACAGCATCATGATGGCGTAAGGTGCGCCCATCCACTGCTTCAGGACCGCCGCCTTGCCAGCGTTGCACGGTGCGCGCGCTTAGCCCGAGCACGGCACATGCGCGTGCCTGACGAGCCCCGGCTGTGGTCGCCTCACCGATCAGCTCCCGCAATGTCGCGCGCTCTTCGGGGGAGCTCATTCGTCCTCGTCCCCGAACAGCGCCTGATACTTTTTTGAAAGTACCAGCAACGCGGCCGCCTCCGCTAAAGCCTTTTCCTTGCGTTTCAGTTCGCGCTGCAGTTGCGCATTGGCCTGTTTCAGCTCGCGCAGCTCTGGAGCGTTTGCACGTGCGCTGCCTGAGGTGCCGGCCGAGCAGAACTGGGCGCGCCACTGGTCCAGGTGATGGGCAAACAGACCCCGTTCACGGCACCACGCGTTCAGTGCCTCGTCGCTCAGTCCATGGCTCTGCTGCAAGGCCAGCAGGCGCTCTTCCAAAGACCAGTCTTCCGGGCGCCGTGCATCGACTGGCCCCGGGTTGCGGTTTGCGGCGTTAGACACGCGGATCCACTTCCTCAAGGTTAATACGTTCATGTTCAGTTCCGAGGCAACCGTTCCTACGGACCGGTTGCCTCGTTGCAGGACCTTTGCCAGCGCCTGCTCCCTGAATTCGACAGAATACGTCCGTTTGGCATTCAACCTGCACCTCTGAGTTCTTCAAATTAAGAAAATTCAGAGGCGACATCTAGTGTGACGCAGGGGGGTAGCGGACCTTCACCCTCCCGATTACAGGCGCGCAGTCATCGGCCAATCCGACCCGCGCGCCAGAAACAAATGCGACGGCCACAAGTCTATTTTCGCGCCTGGCCTACAGGCACGTTCGAACCTATCCGACCCGGTCGACGTCTCAATAGCGAACATTCGAAAATTGAGCTAGAAGTTACAGGCGGATTGACTGAACAATTTCGGAGCACCCGCTGTTACACGACCGCAATTATCGCCGTACCAAGGCGGTCGAGATAGTTCAGAGCGTCGTGGACCAAGGCGACGCTTATGGGCCATCTAGCTGGCGGATTGGTAGGGTCTATATCAGCTTCATGTGCAATCTTGTTGCGTCGATCCACGATCAGCATCAACTCTGCCTTTAGGTCCCGCTTCGGGATGTTCAGATGGGCACTTAGCGCATCCCAAAGCGGGACTGATGATATCAATCGAACTGCATCAGCGATCTTTTCTGGTTGCTGGAATGTAAGCGCGCGATCTAGCACACCGAGCGCGCATCGACGCGCGAAGGCGAACGGGTATGCGAGAGCAAATCGATCGATAGAGGTTTTGCGAGGTGGCGACCGAATCAAGCTCAACGCGCTGCTGTTTCTGTGAGCTTCGCGTAGTTGAACGGTAAGAGGTCAGTCACGTCGGCATGCGGTTCGCGCTTCGGTAGTTCGGTGAGCACGTGCACAAGGTAGGCGTAGGGTTCGACGTTGCAGGCCCTGCAGGTCAGCATAAGACTGTAGATCATGGCGCTTGCCTTCGCGCCGGCAACCGTGTCACTGAACAGCCATGAATTTCTGCCGGTACAGAATGGACGGATGTCTCGCTCGATGACGTTATTGTCGATGGGGGCCAGCCCGTCGCTCACGTAGCGACGCAGATACGCCCACTGGTTGCGCGTGTATGAGATCGCCTTGCCCAGCAGACTTTCTGGCAGGACTTGCGGGGCCTGGTCGTCCAGCCACTTTCTGAATGCTTCGAGTAGTGGCACGCTGTGCTGCTGACGCAGGCGATATGTGTAGTCAGCGCGTGTCTCGCCTTCGGGTAGATCGGCTTTGGTGAGCGTTTCGACCTGATACAGCGCCTTGAAGTATTCGAGCGCCTGCGCGGCACGGCCGCCCGGTTTCTTCATCCCCTTGAGCGCATCAACGAAGGCGCGACGGGCGTGAGCCAGGCAGCCGAAGTGGGTGGGGCCTTCGAGCGTGCGCCAGGCGGCATATCCATCCGTCATCAGCAGGCCTTGATAGCCCGCGAGGAACGCCTGCGGATATTCCTGCCCGCGCCCCGGCTGGTAGTCGAACAGCACGACCGGCTGCGTGCTGTCTTCGGCACTGCGATACGTCCACATGTACGAGGTGCTCTGCGCAGCACGGCCCGGTTCCTTGAGTACCTGAACCGTCGTCTCGTCACCGTGAATCAACGACTGCGCCAGCAGCGTCCTGCGTAGGGCCTCATAGAGCCGGCTATAGTGCAGCTCGGCGGGCCGGATGATCCAGTTGGCCAGTGTGCCGCGTCCAACTTCAATGTCGGCGCGCCCCAATGCGTTTGCCATCCGGTATAGCGGTGTTCCGTCAACATACTTGCCAGCAGTCACGGTGGCGATCATCGCCGCACTGGCGTTGCTGCCCGGCAATGGCTGCGGCGGCATCGGTGCGGTGATCACCGGCGTGCGTTCGGCGTGGCGCTCGCAATGCCGACACGCGTACTTGAAACGCACGTGCTGCAACACCGACGCCTTCGCCTCGATATGCAACTGCTCGCTGACCTCTTCTCCCATACGGTGAAGCTCGTGTGCGCAGCACGGACATATCTTCTGGTCATCAGGCAGGTCGTATTCGATGCGCTGACGTGGCAGATCCGCCGGCAGCGGTTTGCGTCCAGGACTGCGCCGTACCGGTTCCGGCGCATCCGGAAGGCCAGTATCGGGCAGTGTGAAGGTGTTGTCAGCGACGTCCTCGTCATGCGCTTCGGTGGCAGCGATCTGCTCAGCCTCGTCGAACACACGATCGCGTAGCTTCTCACTGCTCGGGGCGAAGCGTTTGCTCAGCGCCAGGCGGAACTGCTCCTCCAGCTGGGCAATGCGTTCGCCCAGTTGACGATTGCTTGACTCAAGTTCACGAATATAGGCCTGGGCGGCCGGCGGCAACCGGGAGAAGTCATCTTCATTCATGCTCCCAGGATAGCCGAAAGCAACGCGCTACAGGTTTACGGAGATTTGTAACCGTTCCTCGTTGCGTATTGACCTGCATGCCGGTCGTTAGCTGGCGTGGCGGTACCGCCGCGCCGGATGACGGTGCATTGCATCGATGTCGATGCCCTCGAGCAGCCAGCGTAGCTGCTCGGTCGTCAGCTCGATTACCGCCTGTTGCCGGCGCGGCCAGATGAAGTGATCTTCCTCGAGGCGCCGCAACATCAGCCAGAAACCGTTGCGCTCGTAAAAGAGCAGCTTGATCCGGTTGCGTCTGCGGTTGTGGAAGGCGTATACGGCACGCGCAAACGGGTCCAGTTGCATGGATTGCTCGACCAGCGTCACCAGACTGTTGATGCCTGCCCGGAAGTCGATCGGCTCGCGGTGCAGGAACACCTTCAAATCAGCTTCGAAGCGAAACATCAGCACCGTCCCAATGCCGCGATCATGGCGCTCACGAGGGCGGCATCGCGTTCCGAGCATTCGAGCTCAAGCTTCACGCCATTGGGCAACTGGGCCGATAGCCATGCTGATGTCGGCGAGCGCGAAGACAGATGCGACGACCGATGTTGTTGCTGCGCGCTTGCAGACGGCATCGAAGGAGGCGCCGGTGCGGGATTGGCGATCGCGACGACCGGCACAAACGCCGACGCTGAAGCGGCCATGTCGTTGTCGCTCAAGGGCATTTCCGCCTGCCGATGCAGCCGAACCCATTTACGCAGCTGGTTGGCGTTCACCCCGGCCTTCAGCGCCAGCGCAGACAAAGATGCACCCGGCTGCAGGCAGGCCTCCACCAGCCGTCGCTTGTCCATAGAATCGAAGCTGCGCTTGCCGCCCACCCCAACGCGTGTCACCCGCAACGGCAAAAATGAAAGGTCATCCTGGGTCATAAATTGCGTCCGCAAGTTGTGGTTGCGGACGCAATCGTGGATCCTGCCAGACGCAAAAGCCAGGTGGGGGAAATCGCGCGCTTACGCTGGAATGACAACCAGCTATGTGCCTCGCGAACCGCCTCATCGAGCCATTGCATGTCTGCTGCGTCGGCTACAGCCCGCCGGGTGGCGGACATAGGAACTTTAAAAGACAAGTGAGCTACGGTGGCGGCTCGCCTTCCGCGCTGGACCTCGAGCATGCCAATTCGGACGATTTCATGCACAAAGTGATCAAGAGCGCTTACGCCTTGCATTAACGCGGCTCGAAGGCAATCACTCACATCCACAGCGTTGGTGGTCAAGATGGAAATTCGATCCGCCAACGCCAAAAGATCGTGCGCGCGTCTGAGGTTTTCCCTGAAGTTATTCAGCGCGTCATTCATCTTGAGTCAGGTTGAGCACTCGAGTTGTGAGCTGCGCAAAAACCTCGTCGAAATCGCGTGCCTGTCTCCTGTAGCTATCAAGAACTACGCCCTCGGTCTCAAACTGGGCGTCGGTTAAAGCGAACACGGGGGTCCTCTTGTCCTGCGATTTTGCAATCAGCGTATTGAAGTCAGCGATCTGGCAAAGGCAGAGACTCGTATCGGCTCCGTATACTTGCTGATATTTTGGCAGGGGCAACATCATCCCAGCGCCGGAAAGCGCTGCTTGAAATGGACCGGAAACCATCGCATTGATATCGTCTATCCAACGCTGAAATCCCGCCGTTGGCGATCCACCCCGCGGGCGATATTTTTGAATAACAGTGCCCAAGAATTTTGGCGTGCGCGTCGGATATGGGTATGCCGCGGCTTGAAGGACCGAATTCTGCTGCGCGCGGACGGACCATGAATGCCAGCGAGGAAGAACTGAGGTCAGCGACTCAAGTGCCATCACTGAGAAGTAGTCTGGCGTTGTTGGCACAATGAAATAATCACTGGTCATCAGCAGGTTCTGGTTGATGGAACCAAGGCCAGGGTTCATGTCAACGAGCACAAAGTCCGCGTGGTATCGGTCTGCTGTAGCGTCGATGAGATGACTGAGAGCGCCAGGAAGGTTTTGCAGCGTTTGAATGGAGCCCGACAATTCCTGTGCAATTCCGAGGGTGACTTCGTATTCGGACAGCCGGATATGCCCTGGAAGCAAAAACATATTGGCTTGTCCGGGAACCTCTACACATTCGACTGCTTGGATCGGTCGCGGCTGGGACTCGAAGGCCGGAGCAAGTCCCGCCCTGATATTTCTTAGAGATGACTCTCCCCTGTAGAACGTCTCAAGCTGGTTCTCGTCGGGGTCGCCCAAAATTAGGCCGCTTAGATTGCATTGAGGATCCGCATCAACCAAGAGCACTCGATGCCCCATTTGCCCTAGCTTCCAGCCCAGATTGAAGGTGGTCGTCGTTTTACTGACTCCGCCCTTATGATTGAAAAGCGAAATTCTGACTGTCATTACGAAACCTTTTTGACTGTGCGTCGGAGGTGGACAACGAATTGAGCAATTATGCCCTACCAAGATTGATCAGCAACGCGTGCGGCTCATGTTGCCGACAACCTGGAGACGGTTGGCGTGACGGAACGGCCCCTGCAAACCCGCCATTGACCCGCTGCGGCGTTCGCGGACCGAATCTGGTCGTCGTCCGCCATTAGCGTCAGGTAGCACCCGGCCAGGAACGGACTGTCAGTGCTGACTAAGTTAGGTCGCACAAACGACTGCTGCTTCGCGTAAACGGCCATTTGCAACGCAAAGTTGGAGGTCGCACATGCGGTGGATTAGCCGAATTGCTTCGGACCAGGGACGACAGCCTGCAAATCAACTCTTGCAGTTGATCAACAGCGATTATGTTCTCAACGTTCTTTCGACGTGCCCGGAGAAGATGATTGACTATCGCGCGCCATTCCCAGCTCATGCGCGAGGTCAAGAATGAGCAGGTTAGCTTGCGCAAGCATTGCCTCGTTATGGGCGTGTTGCTCTTTCCAATCACAACTGGTATTGCATTTGATCCATAGTCCGTTCATCGGCGTATCCTGTTCGGCGAAGAAACGATACTGAAACGCGTCAATTCTTTTTGCGACTTCGGGCGAGGCTAAAGATTGCGCGCGCGCCGATTCAGTTCGCCAACGTGCAATCAGGTCGACGGTCCTCTCCGTATAGCGGTCGAAGGCTTTCTTTTGCATTTCAACATTCTTGGCTTGCGCTGTCCCGAACCAACTCACATCGAGCGCAAGCGCCTCGCAGGTCATGATGGTCTCAGAGATATCATCGAATAGCTTTGCTTGAGCACGCGTTAGCTCCGTCCGCCGATCACTCGCAACATCAACTGACTTGATAATTAGGGGAACAACGGCTCCAGAAAGCGCCGCAGTGAGAATCAGCAAAAAGGCATTTTCAATAAACGAGTCGCTTTTTAACACACGGCGAAAAGCACTCTTATTCGGCGCATGCCCTTCTGACGGCTCTGTACTCATAGCTTGTCTCCAGCATCGCGATCTCAAAGGCCCGGTTCCGTCCGAAGAGCCCGCTTAGGAGGGTTCGAACGTCGCGATTTTGAATCACGACTGCTGCCGGGTACCATTTTTTACGGCTTGGGCCTTGTGTCAGTCGACCTAGGAACCTCGGCAGAGCGGGTTAGGATGCGAGTCCCTTCCCTTAAGAGTAGCAGGATTCAACTGCTTGGTCAGACCCCAGCTACTTCCTGTTTCGGGGACGTTGCTGGCGACAATCCAAATTCGCGTCGCTTCGCCAACGACCGCTGAGGCTTGATCATTCGGCAGCACTAGGACGGCCGCCCGCCCGCTCAACGTTGGAAGTCGACCATCACCTACGTTCGAGGTCAGCCGCGCGAACGGCCGTTGCACCTCGTAAACTGCCGGCGAAGTCGGTTTGGGTCGAAGGGCGGCATAGGGTCGACACCGGTCTATCGCTTTTGGATACGCCTATTGCCGCGATAACAGGCAGTTACCACGGCTGACCGATCGGACACGGTCGGTATGAAGGCCCGGATAGTAGTTATCCGACCCTTCGTTTCAGGATATTTTGTTCTTTTCCGGTGACTGAATTCAACGGGTTGAAAGCCCGGAGCCGTCCGCAGCAGCCCGTAGGCGAACGTGCGGGCGTGAACAGACCTTGTCTGGAGGGGCGGCGGATGACTGCGGCGCCGGGAAGCAGGGCAGAAGAACTCACCAGCCGTGATCGACGCCGGTCGTTGCCTTGCGGCGTCAATCGAGCCCTGAGGCGCAGAACCCTAGCCGTACACCTTGCCCCCAGCGTCCCCGGCTTTGGGTCCGCAGGACCCGTCCGGCCGGACACCGGACGACGCGGTCCCCGCCGACGGGTGCCCGACTGCCGGAAAAGCGACGGGCCCCGGGGCGGATTGCGCTCAGGCCGGTTAATCGGGTAGGGTGGCAGATTCTCATCACGTCAACAGGACACCTCAATGAACAAGCAGGAACTCGTCGACGCGGTCGCCGCGAAGGCCGGTACGAGCAAGGCGTTGGCCGCCGAAACTCTCGATGCGCTGTTCGGCACCATCACGGCGGCGGTCACAAAGGGCGACACGGTCCAGCTGGTCGGGTTCGGGTCGTTTTCGACCGGGGCACGTGCGGCGCGGGTCGGCCGTAACCCGGCGACCGGTGCCGAGATCCAGATCGCGGCCGCGAAGACAGTCAAGTTCACGGCGGGCAAGGCGTTCAAGGAGGCAGTGAACGGCGCCTGAGACCGGCTGCATCCGGTCTCCCGGTACGCCTTGAGTTGACGAATATGTTCTTGGAGATACCCGAAAGGCGGTGTGCCCCGTTACTATCTTCACTCCTCGATAATTGAGGATTTGGCCAGCTAGGCCCGGCATGATTCTCGCCCCCAGTCGCAGTCATGATCCGGGGGGTGTTGTCACCGGGCCTGGTGGGTGGCTGGTGATCGCTAATAGGGGCTCGGCCGGGAACATCTTGAGGCCGTCCGTAACGTGGATGCCGAGACTTGCCACCGATGTTGCAGGCCAAACCAGCTCAATCTGCATAAACACTTCGAAGCAAGAAACCAACAACATGATTCCGTCGATGTCTTCGTCGGCGTTGACGTAGGTAAAGGCCATCATCACGCCGTCGCTCTCGACCGGACCGGAAAGCGCCTGTATAACAAAGCGCTTCCAAACGATGAGACCAAACTGCGCGCCCTCATCACCGAACTCAAGGCGCACGGCCAACTTCTATTCGTCGTCGACCAGCCCGCCACCATTGGTGCGCTGCCGCTGGCAGTCGCTCGCGACGAAGGCGTTCTGGTCGCCTATCTGCCAAAACTGGCCATGCGCCGCATCGCCGATCTGCATGCAGGCGAAGCCAAAGCCGACGCCCGCGATGCCGCCATCATTGCCGAAGCTGCCCGCTCGATGCCGCACGCGCTGCGCTCGCTTCGGCTGGCTGACGAACCGCTCGCCGAACTCACCATGTTGCGCGGTTTCGACGATGATCTCGCCGCACAGATCACGCAGACCAGCAACCGCATTCGCGGGCTGCTTACCCAGATCCATCCCGCGCTGGAACGGGTTCTGGGACCGCGCCTCGACCATCCGGCCGTGCTCGATCTGCTTGAGCGATACCCGTCACCCGCCGAGCTTGCCGCGACCAGCGAGAAAACACTCGCCAACCGCCTCACCAAACTTGCACCTCGCATGGGCAAAAGCCTCGCTGCCGAAATCGTTCAGGCGCTCAGCGAACAGGCTGTGGTCGTACCCGGTACACAGGCCGCGACCATCGTCATGCCGCGCCTAGCCCAGCAGCTCGCATCTTTGCGCAAACAACGCGACGAGGTTGCCAGCGAAGTTGAACGGCTGGTGCATGCACACCCTCTTTGGCCGGTCCTGACCAGCATGCCGGGAGTCGGCGTCAGGACCGCCGCCAGACTCCTCACGGAAGTCGCCCACAAAGCCTTCGCTTCAGCTGCGCATCTTGCCGCCTACGCCGGCCTCGCCCCTGTCACCCGACGCTCAGGCTCTTCTATCCGTGGCGAACACCCATCCAGGCGGGGCAACAAGGTGCTCAAGCGTGCGCTCTTTCTCTCTGCCTTTGCCGCCCTGCGAGACCCGATCTCAAGGGACTATTACGCCCGCAAGGTCCAGCAGGGCAAGCGCCACAATCAGGCTCTCATCGCCCTTGCCAGACGGCGCTGCGACGTGCTGTTCGCAATGCTGCGCGACGGTACCCTCTACCAGCCGAAATCCGCCTCTAATGCTTGACGAAACACATAGGGGGCACCCCCCGCAGCCCGACGACCATAGTGGGCACGAATGCATACGGCTTCCCGGTCCATGCATGCTGCGGCGATGACTTGCCTTCTGTCACGCCTCAGGACGGCTGTGCCCGGGAACCGGTGCCGCTCGGGGAAAAACCGGTGCAGCGACCGCGGCACCCTCCGGCATGCAACGAACCAGGCTGACGCTGCGCACGTCGTCGGTACCTGAAACCGCGGCAGAGCCCGCATGCGCGAAGCAACGCCGCTCCGGACAGGCTGTGCGTATCGGCTTAACACATTCGCACGATTCACCGTCCTGAAGGTAATATCAAGGCTCGCTTGAATCGACAGCCTGGCGGACATTGTCGACCGTAGCAGGCAAGCCTGGATGGACGATCGCGTCGTCGAATATTCTTTGCTGCGATCGGGCCGATGGTAGCAACCCTCCAGCTGCTCGCGCCCATGAGCGCCTGCCCGATGTCCGGCACGCGGATCTTTGTGCACAAGCGCGCAAAGCGCAGAATTGAAGAAGTTCAGCGACGCTGATAGGCTGCTCGCGGGCCTTTTGCCGTACCGACGGTGTCAGTAAGTCTCGCCGTCGTCGCTCGACAGCCACGCCGGGATATCGCGCTTGCCGTTGAGGACACGCCAGACCTCGACGTGATGCTTGCGCTCGATGTAGAAGATCAGATGCGGGTACCGAACAAGAGGCCATGAACGCAGGCCCGGTATATCCATCTCGTAGGCGTAACGGGGAGACCCGGTGCTGGGGTGCCTGGCGAGATGCGCGTATGCCCGCTCGATCTCCCCGATGAACCTGAGGGCGGCGTCTTCCGATCCTTCGTCCAGGAAGTAGTGCGTGAGCTCGTCTTCTACGTCCTCCTGGGCCAGTCGAGTCTCGGGCACCGAATCCTTCGACGGAAAAGGCCGGAGGCCGTGTAACAATCACCCGGCGAGCGACGCGAAGGAATGAATGCCCCTTGACATAACGCCTGTCGTCGAACGCACACGTACGTCTGCCACACCGCACGTCAGCCATTAAACGCAACGGTGATACGACCTGACACCATTGAAGCCGACAAAAAAACGGCCCGCACCCTTCGCGGACCCGTCGTGGCAGAGCACAGACGGGCGGCCAGTCTCCCGCCAGCCCCGCCTGTGCTCCGTTTTGCGGCCACGCGCTGTTAGCACGAGCCACCTCTACATGATAGGCAATAGACGTTGACCCGCAAGGACTTCTCGGATCTATTCCGGTGGAGGCATTTGCTTGCCGCCAGTGCCTACAAATGGATAGCCGCCATGGCGGCTGCTGTCGACGAAACCCGGTATTCCATTCAACGACAGGTTAGGTTGAGGTCAACGCACCACACGACAGCCCTTAACGACTACCACAATGTCGTTTCGTCGTTGAGACTGCTGATGTCACTCTCGAGCACGGCGACGGATACGCCTTGGCTTCGCGAACTCGCGACGCTTCCACGGCTAAAGACGTGGACGCCGTCACTTTTTCTGTCCCGGGAGCGGATGCTGGTGCCGGCGATCCAGAGCGCTTTAGCCGCGACGTGGATGGGACCGACAGCTGTGGACGTGTACTTCGCACGGCTGGAACATTCAACCGACCGTCTGACTATCTTCGATGCCGTTTTGGGCCTCGCCAGTTTTGCGGTAAGGTACTTCGAACTGTCCTCGAGCATTCTGCCCCGAATTAAAGCAGCGTTAACCGAGCTCGAACCCGCTGTCGATAAGGACTTTGTCCGCGCGCTTATGCGCTCCTTTGACCTCGCTGTTAATGAACCTTTAGTAACTAAAAAGTTAAGTCTTCGCGATTTGTGAGAAGACTTCAGTGTGCTGCGGCCAGAATTGGAACGATGTTGAAACGGGTGAGAGAACAGGCAGCAGCGATGGCGGCGCGGCCCAGACGCGTGAGGTAGTAGCGGTAGGTATGGGCCACCTTCTTGATCAAGCCGAGTGTGCGCAGTCGCGAGAGCTGTCGGGACAGCACCGGGGCGCTCATGTCCACATGCCTGGCCAGATCGGCACGGCGCAGGCCATGCACGTTGAACTCGCCGCGCTGCAAGGCACGCAGCAGTGCTTGCTCGCCGCCGTTGAAGAAGTTGAGTCCTTTGACCCTGCGCTCATTACTGCCCACGCGGGACTGGCTCAAACGTTGAAGGTCGCGCTCACCTGCGCTGGGGTCATCCAGACTCGACAAAAACGCGAGGTAGCGCTGGTTGCAGCCCAGCATGATCTCGCGCAGGTCGAACAGGCTGTAGATGGTTTTCCTCAACGCTGCGAGTTCGTAGGTGCTTTGGCCATTCCTGTGTTCCACCTTGCGGTGGTGTTTGAAGAAGCTCACGTCGTTGATGGTGGTTTCTATCCGCAACACATGGGAGAACTTGTCGTAAACCTTGACGCTGGCAACGCCCATATGGTGCTTGATGCAGCGTCCCTCGATGCGGGTGGACAGCCGCGAGCCGATCTCCTGCGCCAATTGCGGCGTGACCTTCTTGCCCAGGAAGCCGGCTACTTTCCCGGCGTGCGCGGCCAGCACCGCCTGACGCGACAGCACGTCGTACAGCGGCACCAGCGTCTGTTGGCTGCGGAACATCAGGTCAGTGGAATACTCGGCCTGCCGCAGGCTCCAGTGGTAGGTCTGGCCGAACACGTCGAGCACCGGGCACAGCCACTGCGCGTAGCGGTCCAGTCGCTCATGCAGCATATCGGGGCTCAGCGCGTCGGCGATGGCCTGTGCACGGTCCATATCGGCAATGCGCAAAAAGGCGTTGTCGGCCTGCACGAACCCGATGCCCTCGCGCTTGAGCGCACGGGCCACGGCGCCGTGGCCATTGCAGTAGAACTGCAAGCCGAACGGTGCCCAGGTCGGGACCCTGAGGTAGCACAGCCCGAGTTCGTCATCGATGAAGTAGAAGTAGTAGTGCAGACACTTGCCCGTCTCGGGGCGCAGGTAGGTCTTGCCGCTGCTCTTGTCGTGCCACGGCTTGTAGCTCGGGCAGGCCTCCATCGCCGAGATGACGTGCACCAGCCCGGGTGCATCGCCACGCCCCTGCAGCACGCGTGCCACCAGATCTTCCTTGCGGATGTGGCTCTTGTTGACGTGCTCAATCTCGATGCCGGCGGCAGCGCAGACCTCTTGCGCGCGCACACGGATGCGTTCGCGCAGCGGTTCGGCGAACCTGGCGTAGTCGAATAGGCGAATGCCGTTGGCGTTCAGAAAACTCGTCATGCCCGCTGCGTAGCACGCGCCAGGCAGCGTGCCCGTGATCAGGATTCGGTCAAAGCACGACAGCACGCCGTGCAAATTCGCCGCGTAACGCTCAATCAGATCGGCCTTCATGGTTCACTTCGGCATCGGCTGGCTATATGGCTACGCATCGTACTACCTGTTTGGTTCCGGCTCGTCCGGCTTAGGCAGCACAAGTTTGCTGTCGTCCTGGATCGCAAGCGGCACGCTGATGGAGCCAGTGTTGAGCCAAGCCGTGAAGAATGAGATGGCATCGCGTTTCGCCACCGTCGCTTTGCGGGCGTACGCCGACGCGGCCACGACCATTAGTGGATACTTCGTCGCTATTCTTGCCCTCCGGCTATTCATGGCAGATCGGCCTCACGATTTCTATCCCGAGGGACAACAACGGTCGCACGCAACCAACTTCGCTGCGGCAAAAGCCGCACTGCTACGTTCAAACAGCGTCGACATCCGAATTGAGACCGCAGCGACTCGGGGCACATATCATTGACATGGGTCCGGGCATCACGCGTCACAGTCAGTTTGGGCAGCAAACGAATTGCCGCCGCAAGCACTTGAAAGGACAACTCCACAAGATGGCGCTCGAGCCGGAGGCCGGGCAGCTGGTTCCAAAGTCCTACTTGAAGCAATCCGGTTGCAAGTCTGCTCCAGCATGTGGCGACGGCGCATCAGTCCGAAATCCGCTGAAGGTTGCCCACATCATCTTCTGAAAAGTCCAGCAACTTCGAAAGCCTATCGCGCGAACGGCGAGGGGCAATCTTTTCATTCTCGCAAGAACTGGTGCTGGCCGACCGGGTTTTTCTGCCGCGTAAATCCCATTCCGAGCTCGCTTTGTCCCGGCCTCGGCTACTGACAAATGTTCCCAATCGATGTCGTCATCGCACATCACCAGCTAAAACATTTTGATGCAACGCTCGCGGTCCATATCCGCAAGTTGATGTCGTCGACCACTTGCCGCGCTTAGCGCGAATCGATGAAAAAAAGCGGTTGCATTACGATCGTAATGCTATATTATGATCGTAATTACATCGGTCGTGACGAACCTCTTGTCGAGGTCCGTACTACTGCGTCACATTATTTATGTGAGGACATATGAACGATAAGATCGCCGCTTCAACTGAAACTCCCGGATCACAAGTGCTGGAGTTCGCCTCACTCGGGCTCGCTGCAGCTGCGGACGCGATACGCAGTGGTGATATCACCTCAGAGTCGTACGCCAGCGCGTTGCTATACCAGGCTCGAGCGCATGCTGACCTGAATGCCTTCATCGCCATTGACGAAGACGCCTTGCTTCAGGCTGCGAAAGACGCGGACAAGGCACGCTCCGCAGGAGTAGAGGCGCCCCTATTGGGTGTCCCCGTTGGGATCAAGGACAGCTATCTGACGGCGGGGCTGGCCACAAGCATCGGCCTTGAACGCCTGGCGCATTTCGTCCCCACCGAGGACGCCGATGCAGTCCGCGCCGTTAAGGATGCAGGAGCTCTCGTCTTCGGCAAGAACAACCTGGTAGAGATGTCCTATGGGCTGACTGGGCATAACGAGCACTTCGGCCAAGTCAAGAACCCGCGCGCCTTGGAGCGTGTTACGGGTGGGTCGTCAAGCGGTTCTGCAGCCTCCGTGGCTGCCGGGATAGTGCCCGCTTCCTTGGGAGGCGATACAGTCGGATCCATTCGTGTGCCAGCATCACTCTGTGGCGTCGTCGGGTTTAAGCCGACTACGGGACGCTGGCCCCGTAACGGCGTCGCACCGATTTCCCACACTCTCGACACAACGGGCGTATTCGCGCGTAGCGTTGAGGATTGCATACTGTTGGACGAAGTCGTGACCGGCGATCAGACTGCCGAGTCCGTCGAGCGGGATTCCAACCTCGTCGGAGCTCGGCTGGCGTTCGCGCCCCGACAGTTTTTGGAGTTGGTGGACCCGGAAGTCGAGGAGCGATTTCGCGAGGTGGTACGCCAGTTGAAGGACGCCGGCGCGGAGGTGTTCGAGATTGATCTCGGGGAAGATTTCAACTCACTCATCCAGACAGCTACGTGGGGAATTTTCGGCCACGAGACGCAAGGCGCCATTTCGGACTTCCTGCGTCTGCATGGTATCCCGACTACTTTCGGCGAGATCTACGAGGGCCTGAAGCCGCAGCTTCGCCAAGCGTGGGAGTACATGGTACTGCCCAGCGGTGCCGGTGCTACATCCGTGCAGGACTACAAGGTTGCACTCAGTGTGAGTCGTCCCGAAATCCAGCGCAGGCTGAATCAGGCGTTCGTAAGTCAGGGTGCCAATGCCATTCTGCAGCCGACCACACCCTGCACGGCGCCTTTGATCGGAGAGCAAGAGGGGCTTCGCATCGCTGGCCAGGAAGTCAGCACGCTCGCTTTGGCGAATCACACTTTGTTGGCCAGCAGCGTAGGTCTTCCGGGTATCAGCCTACCGGCGGGCCTCTCTCGCGCCGGTCTTCCGATTGGTCTTGAGCTCGACGCGCCCTTGGGGAGCGACCGGGCGCTTTTGAGCCTTAGTCGCCATATCGAGCGCATCTTGGGCACTGTGCCGCCGTCGCTTTGATGCCGCCGCCCCTTTCCGAGCAAAGGGGCTGACCTCACACCACTGAACCGAGGATTAACAGATGGCCAATGTAATGTGTTCCACCCATACAGTTTCAATCGAGCACGTCACCATCAGATCGACGAATGCCTTCGATGACGTGCGAGCCAAGCTCGAGAGCTTGACGCCCCAAATCGATGACGGCATCTTTACTCTTCTGAGGTACGGTGAAAGCACGCGCGCGCTGCAAGAACTGCTAGCATCTCCTCCGCTAACGATTTTCGGGCAGCGTGACCACGGAGCACTGCTGGCTATTGCTGGTCTGCGCCACCGGTCGGTACAGTACGATATTGGCAATCCGCTCACCGCATCGAAGATGACCCGTCATCAATTATCTGCTGGGCTTTATGCGCCCATCCGCGTGTTGCTACACGACAGTGGTGATCGCGGTGCTGTGTTTGAATACGATCGTCCGGCCTCGGTTTTCGGCCAGTTCGGCAGCGAAGAAGTCAATATCGTGGCTCGTCAGCTCGATCGCGACCTCCAAACCTTGTTGGAGGCGGCTGCAGGCTGACGGCTGCGCGCACCAAGGAAGAGAAGATGCGTTTTGAAAAAGGTCACAAAGCCGCGACTCGACAGCATATTCTCGAGGCTGCCTCAAAATGCTTTCGCAGCGAAGGGGTTTCCGGCGCAGGCATCAGCGGGATCATGGGAGCGGCAGGCCTGACCAACGGCGCCTTTTATGCGCACTTTGACTCTAAGGACGCGCTTGTCCGAGAGGCGGTAAGTAGCGCCCTCGCGGAACGGCAGCAGAGCCTCGAAGAGAAAGTTGAAATGGGCGCTGACCTCGAGGAAGTAATCCGAAGCTATCTCAATCAGGCTCATCGGGCAGACCCTGCATGCGGATGCCCGTCGGCGGCTTTGCTCCCTGAGATCGCACGGCAGTCTGAGCCAACCCGGACAACTTATGAGCACGGGCTGAAATGCTTCGTTTCAACATTGGCTGCATTGCTCCCCGAGGCTGATTCCAATCGCGCCGATCGTCGGGCGACAGCCATCTTCGGTCTGATGGTTGGAACCCTTCAATTAGCGCGGGCGGTTCCGAGCATCGCAAGGGCGGAGCAAATCCTGGAAGCGGGGGTCGAAGCAGCGCTCCTTCTTGCTGGAGAACCGCGCGAGTGAGGGCCTTGAGGCGCGTGCCGATGTTCCCGACCGATCCATTTCAAAGTTTCGGTGCTTAAGGACCTACTGGTAGCCGCCGGCTGCGAGCGTGCAGCGAGCCGTTCCAGTTTCTGCCCCTCGGCGTAATGAACAGCGCAGGCGCCTAGCGCAGAGGTCCCAGTCCACTCGTTCAAGGTTTCCTCGGAGCAATTCACGTGGTCATGCGCAATGTGGGCGGCGTACTTCGCTCCGTGCAATTCTCCGCTTCCTATCTAATGCATGGCTCCTTCCGGAAGGCGCTCCTTCCAACTGACTAGTCGTACTGTGTCATATAATTAGTTGCGCGCTCTATTGCCGTACAGGAAGAGAGAGCCATCGTTGCATGAGCCTTAGTCCAAGCAGGATGCGCAACGTAGTTATGGAATCAGGAACGTGACGTTGAGCGCGCTGGACTGCCCCGGGGGATGTAATCCGGGGGAAGGGAAGGCAGCGCGCGTTCAACGAAGTTTTTTTTATCGCGTCCATCTGATTGCATTCTGAGTCGCTGAGCCATCAGAAACCCATACGCAGCGATACTCAGTGTGGCGTGGTGGTGAAAGCCGCGCCAGCCACGCCCTTCGTAATGACCCAGTCCGAACTCCTGCTTCAGATCCTGGTAGTCGCGCTCGATGCGCCAGCGCATCTTGGTTACGAACACAAGCTGTTCAAGTGTCGCCTCCTCGGGGGCAGTCGTGAGAAAGTACTTGAGCGGCTCCGTATCGCCATCGGGCCATTCAACGAGCAGCCATTCTTCGTCACGAACGGTACTTCGCTCATTGTCGCGATGTGCGGGACGAACCCGTACGGCGGCAAAGCGGGAGGAAAGTGCTGCGTTGCTGCCTTCCCGCCAGGTGACGGTTTGCCAGCCGTTCACGGGTAATTGCATGGCCAGTTCCTTTACCGCGATCGGTTCGTGGCCGGGCCCACGGCGCAACAATGTCGGTGGCTTGCCGCGCCCGCTCCAGGGCCTGGGCGGAAGCGGCGCCGTACCTGGCGCCCACACAGAGGTGCCCGGCCGGATCCCTACCGCGTACAACAAACCCAGTTCAGTTACGCCCTCCCGGAAAGCGGTTTCGTCGCCGTAACCAGCATCGGCCAGCACGATGCCCGGCGCAACGCCGGATGCTATCGCCTGGCGAAGTTGGGCCAGCGCAATCTGGGGCTTGGTCTCGAAGGCAAGCCCGTCGGGAATGCCCGCGCGACGGGCACGCTCCCGGTCGTCAATCCATTCCTTGGGGACATACAGCTGCCAGGCAATCGGCAGGCTGCCGCGTTGCGTCGCGATCGACAGGCTCACGGCGACCTGACAGTTGTCCTGTTTGCCGAGCTGCCCACAGTACTGACGTGCCACCCCGACCGAATGACGCCCCTTCTTTGGAAAACCTGTGTCGTCAATAATCCAGTAGTAGCCGGATTCTTCAGCAGCGTGCGCGCCTAACGCGGGCATCACCCATTCGCGTACCCGCTGCAAGACCGCCCGGTCTGACCATTCTGCCTTGGCTACAAAGTGGTGGAGTGACTGGTGCTTCGCACTCGCGTGAAGTGGGTCAATATGTGCGGCCATTGGCTCGACGCTCTTGCGTGACAACGGCAAGACCAGGCCCGAACAGTAGCCCTTGAGGCCGGCATGCCGATCGGCGTGCCCTAACACCTGCGCCAGATGGTCCAGATACGCGTCAAATTCGTCGACATCTTCTCTCATCGCGATCGCCCGGAGTCTGTATTATTCAATAGTACCAGGTATCACTCCACCGCAAATATTTTTTATGACACAGTCAGACTAGGCGGCTCCCGATGTTCGGTTCGCGCCGAGTTCGACCGGCGCGAACTGCGGTAAATTTCAAGCTAGATGTCGCCTCAACGATTAAATTTAGGCGGCTTTTTGCTCCTGTCGGTGGTCGCGTTTGATGGGTTCGAAGTTGTCTGTCTGATCGGGATTCAGGTGGACTGTGTGTACGCGCTTCCAGTTTCGCGTGGGGCCTTTCCATCGTAGCGGATTGCGCTGCTTTGCCGCCTCGTAGAGCGTCGCGCGGCGAGCCGACGACAAGTCGCGACACGTGTCGAAGATCGACTTGTGATCGGGATAATGCGCGTATATACTCGCATCATGCTTTCGACATATCTGTGAAAGTTCTCAGCACGTCGCAGCGCAATCGGTCAAGTATCAACGGAGTCCTAAGATGCCCGAACAGCTTTTTTCTCCCCTCAGGGTCGGCAACATTCAGCTCGAGCATCGGGTCGTCATGGCGCCCCTGACGCGAACGCGTGCGAAGGATCCAGGACGCACACCGCATCAACTGAACGCCGAGTACTATGGACAGCGGGCGTCGGCTGGAGGATTGATAATTTCAGAGGGATCGCCTGTTTCAGAAGCTGCACACGGACTGCCGGGGACACCTGGGATTTACACTTCGGAGCAAGTCGCTGGCTGGCAAAAAGTGACGGATGCCGTACATCAGAGAGGCGGCCGCATTTTTTTGCAACTGTGGCACGTCGGACGAATATCGCATCGCTCGCATCAGCCACGTGACGCTCGTCCAGTCGCGCCCTCTGCGATCGCAGCGAGCGGCTATGGAATGTCGGCTGACTTCCAGCGCGTGCCATACGAAGAGCCTCGTGCCCTATCGACGAAAGAAGTCGCTGCTGTAGTTCAGGACTTCGTTCACGCTGCCCGAAATGCAATGGCAGCTGGCTTTGATGGAATTGAAATCCATGCGGCGAATGGTTATCTCATTGAACAATTCCTTCATGACAGGACCAACCAACGCACAGACGCATATGGTGGGTCACTAGAAAATAGGTGCCGCTTTGCAGTCGAGATCGCTGAAGCGGTGACCGAGGTTTGGGGTGAAGATAGAGTCGGCATTCGACTGTCGCCGTTCGGAACCGCGAACGACAGTGGCGGGACTGATCCGGTCTCTTTATATACGTATCTCATCCGACGGCTCGCAAGCCTCAATTTGGCATATTTGCATCTGGTCGAGCCGAGAGCGAGTGGGGCGGGTCAGGCGGAGGTCGATCACAAGGACGTTCCTTCGGCGTCTCAGATTTTCCGCCCGGTTTGGCCTCGGGTGCTTATCGCTGCCGGCAACTATACACGTGATGGGGCGTTAGCTGCGATCGCGAACGGCCACGCCGACGCAATAGCGTTCGGCAGGTTATTTATTGCGAATCCAGATCTGCCATTGCGACTCAAATGCGATGCACGCCTGAATCGCTATGACAGGGCAACTTTCTATGGCGGTCACGCTGTAGGCTATACGGATTACCCTTTCCTGTCTCAGGGCGAAGGCGTGGCCTGATTGTCCGGTCAGAGCAGAGGCGCTGTCTGACTACGCACGGAATAGCGCTGGAGTATTTGCTCTTTGCCTAGCCTGACTTTGCGTTTGCCTTATTCATCTTTAGTTCGATGTCCCTGTCGGTCGACCGCGGCGACGGCGCATCTCGTCTCTGTCGATGACGAAGACCGTGCAAATTTAACCAGTTGAACCGCCATGAGAATGCAAAGAGGCGATGCCTCAGGCTATGTGGCGATGTGCTGAACCGGAAGTTCGCCAATTGCCTTTGAAGGTCCGAAGAGAGAAAGACTCATGTCTGCCTGCCGCAGTGCTGTGTTCATCCAGCGGCAGAATCGCAAGACGATTAACTGCTGCAATGAGATTCAGCGAATTTTGCGTTCCACGCGTTCCGTCTCGCCTACGAACAACCATAGCTGACATCTCGTTCCAAGACCGTATGTGAAGGAGGCTGTCGTGCTTTCGGTGCTGATGGTGGAAGATGAAAAGGGAACGGCCGCGTCATGGCAGGCCATGTGCGAGATGCGCGGCTATGCAACGTTTTCTGCTGCTAATGGCAAAGCCGCGTTGGGCATTCTGCTGGCCAATGAGGTCGACGTCGTAGTGGCGGACCGCAAGATGCCGGACATGTCGGGATGTGACTTGTGCTATTCCCTGCGCAACGACAGGAGGCTTGCCGAAGTTGTATTCATCCTTGTTTCGGATGATCCAAGTCCACCTGCATTTCTGTACTGTGATGCGATCCTTCACAAACCTCTTGCCGCCTCCATGTTGATATCAGAGATAGACCGAATCGTTGCTGAACGCGACGTCAATGGTCGTCGAAAAGCCGCCCGTGTGGCGGGCCTCAGATATTGATGTGACGAACGACCGCACCTATGTTGCGCAGGCCCGTAGCCGTTAATAGTCCTTTGTCCGCGGCGCATGAGCCGCGCCTTGCCTCACGCACGCAATGCTACATCAGCGGTTGCATCTTCAATTGAACACCAGACCGTTTGGCTGAACCGCTCCGATTCAGATCCTCCGTTGACATCGAATCTTGACGGTGTCACCCTCGGATCGCTGAGGGCCGAGCTACTTGCAATACCACGCCGCATTCACTTGTCAACTCAGGCGCCATCACATGAAAATGACCCGGATCATCCCACTACCAACTCACGACGAACCGAATGAGCCTTACACGATCGATTCGCCTGCTCGACGTCGCTTCGTAAGAGATACCTCGGCAGTTTTGCTCAGCACTGCGGTCGGGCCCAGTATGTCGTACGCTGCCGCAGCGATCGAGCCCGCAGGGTCGTTGGTAGACGTATCGCAAGTGCACGAAGTTAGTTTGTTCGAGGCGGCGCGCGCTATTAACACCAACCGGCTAACATCGGAGCGGTACACGGAGCTCCTGCTCGAACGTACGCATAAGTTCGCATCCCTTAATGCTTTCATCACCGTCGACGATGACAAGGCACTGTCGGCAGCCCGAGCAGCCGACAAGGCGCGTCTCGCGGGCAAGAGAAGGGCACTTCCTGGGCTGCCTATTGGCGTCAAGGATAGCTACCTGACCATGGACCTGCCTACCAGCTTCGGGACAGCCGTGGCGCGTGACTTCAAGCCTGCGACGGACGCAAGGGTCGTGACTGCGATGAAAGATGCTGGTTGCATTGTGCTCGGGAAGAACAACCTGGTCGAAATGTCGTATGGTCTCACCGGTCTTAACGGTCATTACGGGCAGGCGAAGAACCCGTACAACGTGCTTCACATCACGGGAGGGTCGTCATGCGGCGGCGCAGCTAGCGTGGCCGCGAGACTGGTCCCGGCAGCGCTGGGTGGGGACACGGTCGGGTCAATTCGCGTTCCTGCAGCGCTATGCGGCGTCGTTGGCTTCAAACCAACACCCGGCCGATGGTCAGGAAGTGGAGTCGCACCGATCTCAAACACATTGGATACGACCGGTCCGATAGCAAGGCGGGTGTCGGATTGCGACCTGCTAGACTCGATCGCGACGGGGAATTATTCGTCCCCACAACGGCTTCCAGCAAGCTTAAGGGGCACGAGACTCGCAGTCGCGCGTCACTATTATCTCGACGGCGCGGACGCGGAAGTAGAAAAGGTCTTCAACGACACGATCTCTAAACTGAAAGATGCGGGAGCCAGTGTCGTAGAGGTCGATCTTGGCACAGACTTCGGCCCCATGGTCGAGGAAGCTAACTGGGCGCTGTTCTTTCATGATACCCAGCCAGATGTAACGGCGTTCCTGCGAGACCAGAATATCCCTCTTACGTTCGAAGAGATCTACGATGGGCTAGAGCCGCATATTAAAGCTCGCTGGCAACGATTTGTCCTGACAACTGGAGCCGGCTATACGCGGGACGGCGCCTACAACGACGCTCTTTTCCGGCGCCGGCCAGAAGTCCGACGCCGCTTTGACAGTCAGGTTTTCTCTCGCGCAGATGCGATCGTGTTTCCAACAACCCTGTGCGCCGCTCCGGCCATTGCAGAGCAGTGGCAATATACGGTTGCGGGTCGGACGGTAAACGACGTCTTTCTGTCGAGGAACACCTATCCGGCTAGCTTTGCTGGACTGCCGGGGATATCAATTCCGATGGGACTGACGCAGAACGGCCTACCGCTCGGGCTAGAGTTGGACGCAAGCAGTGGAAGCGATAAAGCCCTATTAACTCTTGCGCGACGTGTCGAACAGGTCATTGGCTTCGTGCGGCCACCGTCGGTTTCGGCCTGATCTTTGCGTGGCAGATATCCGCAGGTTCCGGGCTGAATGCACATAGCGTTGCGGCTCTTGGGAAGATGATGTGACGCTGCTTGCTGTTGGGATGAATACGTAGCCGGAATCGGACTTGCTTCCTTCCGGTGATGTCGAGTCCGAAGCAGCGTCAACTGTCATCGTCCCGCGTTGCGACGGCAAGCGTTTGATCAGCGGCACAATCTAGCAAGCCTTTCAGGTGACGGGGGTTCTTGTGTCCGCGTCGGTGCTGTACGAATTTGGCATAACTGCGAGATGTGAAGTGGAGGCGCGTCTCCGGTGGACTGCGTTGGCCTGAGGTTTCAAGTAGTTTTCAAAAAGACTCCCAGCCCATTCGACAAACGCGCGTACTTTTGATGACAAGTGCCGGTTCGCGGGATATATCGCTGAAACTGGGATTGGTCGCGGTCGGTGATGGCAGATCAGCTCCAGCAGTTCGCCGCTTCGCAAGTGCTCTCTAACCATGAAAGCGGGGACTTGGATAAGCCCCATTCCGTCAAGGCCGCATCTGATGTACGCATCAACGTCGGTGACCGCAACGGTTCCTGGTATGCGGATTTGAGCAGCATGGCCATTACGAACGAAGTTGAAGTCAAGGTTTCTTCCGGATCCGGAAAGCAGGTGAACGGCAAAGTGCCGTGGAAGATCGTCGATTTCGAAAGGACAGCCATGCCGTTGTACGTACCGCGGGCTAGCCGAGGTTACCATTTCCATGTGTCCGAACTGCCTGGCTATCAGACTGGAGTCCTCCAACAGCCCTACGCGGATTGCGCAGTCTACGCCTTCTTGAACAAGGTCGACACGTCTGTCGCTGAAGCCGATTCTAAGGTCCACTTGGGGATACATGCTACAAAATTCATGGATCCGCGGCACGATGACGGTTCTGCCAATAGCCGGCGGCAGGTTGATTCTCAGGGTGCCGTGAATCCCGCTCGCGCCACTGGTTAGCGAGTATTCGGTTTCCTCCAGTTCAGAAAGGATCTGAACGCAACGCTCATAGTACTGAGCGCCCTCTGCGGTCAAATTAATGCGGCGCGTCGTGCGGTACAGTAGCCGAACCCTGAGATGAGCCTCTAGGCTCTTGATGATGTTCGAAGCTGATGCACGAGGAAGATTCAAAGAGACCGCGGCGCGAGAGAAACTATTGGTCTCCACGATCCTGGTAAAAACAACCATCGCCTGAAAACGGTTGAACATAACTGCGCCGAAAGAGTGTTCTTGGGTGTCTGTGGAAAAACTCGTCAGAGGATCTACCGGCGTATTTCGAACTCGCCGGCGCGGGCCGGCATTGCCGCCCCTATACGGTTTACATGAAGGTGCATATACACGTATTATACCAGCATTGTCGAGCCGATGCGGATCTGCGATAGCGCCTCGGCTGCACCGCGCCTTCCTGCACAGGGTGCATCCCACGAAGGCAGGCGCCGACTAGGCCACCGTTGATGCGGCGAATCGAACCGAGGGAACCCGTACCAGATGCCGACGGTGCCGACGGTGGCCACGGCCCGTTCGCGGATCCATGCGCACCATGCGACGTCAGTCGAAAAGCAGAGATGTAGCCGAGGAAACGCCAGTATGCAGAGTCGTGACGCAGCCGAAGAGCGGAAATCAATGATTGAAAGGATCGGCCCCTTCCTTTATCGGGCCGGCCTGCACGGCGCCACGATGGATGAAATTGCAAGAGAAGCTGGCACCTACAAGATGTCAATCTATCGAGCAATTGGGTCGAAGAACGATGTCTGGATGACCTATGCACGGAAGCTGTGCGAGCAACGCAATAGGGAGATGACCGGCCTGCTTCTGCGCTCTGATCAACGACCCGAACGCTTAGTGATGAATTACTTCCTGCAACAACGGGAGCTCGTGCTTAATGATGCGATTCTTGGCGACCCATTATTGAAGCTGTCGACGGAAGCGGCGGGGCGATTCGGAGAATTGCATCAGGCACTATGTCGACAGCGTGACGCAGATCTCGCACGTTTTGTGCAGATCGGAGGATCGATCGCTCCCGATGAGGGGGTCAATCTTGGCATAGAACTGTATATGATGTGGCAAGCATTGGTGTCGTGTGGTCGCAGCCGTGCTGCAATCGCGCGGGACTCCGAGCATGTTATCCGCATGGTCAGACGAACGCTGGATGCGTATCAGCGACGCCCCGCAGCTGCATAGAGAGGCTGACGAAGTTGAAGCGATGTTGAAAAGTTTATGCAAACGTCCAACTCATCGGCGGCAAACGCGGCTAGTGCCTTACTTGAACGAGCAGTGGGTTAGTGCCAAAGGTCACCGCAGTCGTCGGAGCTAGCCGCTAGCCTCCATCGCCGCCACCGGTTACGAGTCGCGTTCGTTATCACTAAGGCGTCTTCGCGGCCCGTGTCCATGCAAGCTCGGAACTACGGAAACGGGCAACTGGCCGACAGCAGCGCCTTTTTGGAAGGGATGAAGCGCGGCGCAGTATCACCGTTTGAAGGGAGGCTTAATCTTGACTCATGTGCTGGATAATCCGGCCTGGCATGCTATGACCACCAACCACCGGTCGATTTCGGTGGGCGATGAGTGCGCGCGGCGCTACCTGGCTGACGTATCGCCGATCGCGGCACTTGCTGATTTTGCCAATGAGAGGGGATGGCTTGCGCTTGGCAGGCTTGCCGCTAACGAAGTCGTCGGTCTGGTTGGGGTTGCGCCGGAACTGCTCCCTGATGGATGGACGATTCATTGGCATTTCCCGTTTGTGCAAATGACATGCACGGTGGACACCTTTCGGGGCAGTTGCAACGCGGCCGACGTCCTGGCACTCACAAAGATGGATACGCGCGCGATGCTGCAGTTGGTCAGCGCCGCAAAGCCGGGGCCGATGGAGCGCCGCACAGTAGACATGGGACGCTATGTCGGGATCAAATCGGGTGGGAAACTGGTGTCTATGGCCGGTGAGAGGCTCGCATTTCCGGGATACGTTGAGGTAGCGAGCGTGTGTACGGATCCGGCGCACTCGGGGAAAGGTTTCGCGGAAATGGTAACAACTGCAATCACCGCGGGAATAGTGGAGCGCGGAGACACAGCTTTCCTGCACGTCCGCCAGGACAATCGCCGAGCTGTCTCACTCTATAGCCGACTCGGGTTTGCGGAACGAAGTGTCACACCTATTGTTGCTGTAAGCCTGTCTGTAGTGGTCAAGTTATTTCGGACAGGCCGATAGGTTCTTTCACTGTCGGTTTCGCCTCGTAGGCAGCGGGCGACAGATAGCCCAAAGTCGAATGCAGGCGTACGGTATTGTAGAAACCGACGATGTACTGACTGATGTCTCGCCGTGCCTCGTCGTGGTTGGCGTAAAGACGCTGCCACACGCGCTCCATCTTCAGGTTCAGGAAGAACCGTTCCATCACCGAGTTGTCCCAACAATTTCCCTTTCGGCTCATGCTACAAACGACGTGATGCTGCTTCAGCAAGGCTTGGTACTGGTCACTCGCATATTGACTGCCCCTGTCCGAATGCAGGACCAGGCCCGGCGCTGGCCGGCGTTGCTGCAACGCCATTGTCAGTGCCGACATGACCAGTCCGGCCGGCATGGTGGGCGACATGGCCCAGCCGTCGACCTTGCGTGAGTACAGGTCGAGCACGACCGCCAGATAGAGCCAGCCCTGCGCCGTGCGGATATACGTGATGTCTGAAACCCACGCTCGATTCGGCTCGGCCACGTCAAACTGCCGGTCAAGCACGTTCTCCGCAACAGGTAGCGTATGCCTGCTGTCGGTCGTCGAGACGAACTTGCGCTTCCAGCTCGTGCGCAGGCCCGCTTCGCGCATCAATGCACGCACCCGATAGCGACCAATATGCAGCCCTTGCTGCCGCAGCGCATGCATCACACGCCGGCTGCCATAGCTCGCGCCGCTGGCGGCGAATGCTGCCTTGACGTGGGTCCGCTCCTGCTGACTCTTTGCACTCGGCTTTGCGCGCCGGTGTGCATAGTAGCCAGAGCGGCTCACCTGCAAAACCCGGCAGGCGTGACTGACCGATACGGCCTCCTGTTGCAAGTGACTTACCACGCGGTAAGTCACTTCAGTTCCCGGGCAAAGAAGGCCGACGCTTTTTTTAGCAGCGCGTTGTCCTCTCGCAATTGCCGGTTCTCAGCTTCAAGTTGCCGGATGCGCTGCTGTTCCGCCGTCAGCGGTTTGCCCTCACCGGGGCCGCCGGCACGTTCCGCATCGTACTGCGCCACCCACCGCCGTACGGCTGTCTCAACAAGGTCCATCGACCGGCTGACTTCACCGACCGATAAACCCTGGTCTCGTATCATCCGTACCACTTCCAGCTTGAAGCTGGCGTCAAATTGTCGGCGCCTTCTTGTCATCTATTGTTTTTCCTCGTCGATTCAGGATTGTCCTCCTATCGACCTGTCCGAGGAAATTAGACCATCACATAAGCCTGTCGGAGAAAGCGTGAGCAGTTAAAGCGTCGGCCAAGCTTCCGATAGTGATTAAGAAAGCACGGCGATAGGGCGCTGAAAAGCTGTTTTTTGGCGGCGAAACGCACATCGCTGGGGCGGCCGGCCTCGCTACGGCTGAAAAAAATAGCATCCGGTATCACTCGGAGAAGGCACAGCAAAAATCTGTTCTATAAGCGACCAGGCCGTCTGCTGATTCAACGATAAGCTCAAGAACGATGGGACGGCGCCGATGCAGATGGCTGCGGCCACCGTCTTGTTCGTAAGGAAAGTTTGCGTCCCCGAGAAGTGTTTAGAAACCACGGTCTGCCTTCGAAGCTCGACGCAATAACCCTAGAGGAGATGGCCTCGGCCCAGTTGCATGAACAACCATTGACGAAACCCTGCCGCAGGCTCTCTTAGAGGACGGTCACTCGGATAAACCAGATAGTATGCAAAGTCGGCGGCGAGCTTCTCGGGAAATGGCCGTACGAGCAGCCCTGCGCTCAGGTCGTTGTCTGCCAAGGCACTGCGAGCGAGCGCCACGCCGTGTCCCGCAGCCGCGGCATGCAGTAACAAACCTGCATCGCCATAAGTCGAGCCAGCCGCGATCGGCACATCGTCGTTCATGCCGACATGGCGGAACCAGACCGACCAAGGTATGCGTTGGTCGCGCAATAGTGCCACTTTCAGCAGGTCGCGCGGTTCCTTAAGATTGTTCTCCTCCAAAAACTGAGGGCTGCACACTGGAAAGATGTCCTCGGTGTATAAAAGCTCCGCCGTAAGGCCGTCCCATTTTCGGCTCTTTTAAAAGCGCAGTGGGTAATGCGGCTCACGAGGCATGCGGATTGAGTGCTGAGAAGTCGAGTTTGCCCGCGATGAGAAACAGCACGGTGCGCATGGTCTTGAAGCTGGCGTATCCCCGTGCCTTGCGCTTGGCGGCCTGAAACAGGCCGTTGATCGCCTCAATGAATCCATTGGTCTGGCGTGTCTGCGCCCACGCGATGATGCCGTCGAAATGACGACGGATCATGCGCGCGACGTCCTTCATGGGCTCGACCTTGGAACGCATGACGTTGCCGCACCACCGGCGCAGCATTTTGGAGACGACGTGGATCTGTTTGCGATCGAGAATCTCGCGCAGTTGCTCGCGGTACATCCACGCTCGGGCCGTGCGGTTGGTGGCGTACTGGCTGATCAGCGCCTCGAGATCGGTCAGTTGCGCGAGATCGAGTTTCTCGGCATCCTTGAGCAGCGACCAGCGCATGCCCTTCAGCGAGGGATCGGTTTTCTGCTGCGCGCGGCGCACACCATCAAGCGCTTTGGACGCATGCGCCACGACATGAAACTTGTCGAAGGTCACACGCGCGTCGGGCAGGTGTTCGTCCACGCCCTTGATGAAGGCAGCCGACATGTCGATGCTGACCGATTCGATCTGTGCAGGCGTGGCATTATGTTCCTCCAGGTGCCGGGCAAAGCGTTCGACAACGCCGGCATCCTTGCCTGGCGTGACGAAGACCACGCGCCTTGCGTCCATGTCGGCGACCAGCGAGATATAGTCCTGCCCACGTCGGGCCGACGTTTCGTCAATGGCCACCGCGGTAACTTCGGACAGGTCGGTCGCGGCCACGGCCAGGTCCACGTAACGGTCACAGATGGCCTTCACCCGATGCCACGACAGGTTCACCACGCGGGCCACCGCGGCAAATGTCATCTCCCGGCACAGCGTCAGCACGAGCGCTTCAAACAGCAGCGTGAAGCCGTCCAGCTTGCCTATCCAGTCGGGTTCGACCAGGCGCACCGAGCCGTCCGGCAGACGCACCCGCGGCACCCGAACCTCCAGATAGCACTCGTGCTGAAAGAAGTTGAGGTGGCGCAGCCGCTTGATCTGGGTGTCGTGAGCCGGATGCTCGCCCGCGACGCCGGGATAGGGAAAGCGCGTACCCGCGACAAAGTCCACGGCAATGGTCAGTTCACGCCGCGCGGCATCGAAATCGACGCCTTGCACGTACCACGGGGCCTTGATTCCCAAGGCGGCTTCAAACAGTTGGGTCTGGTTCATCGGTTCACGTTGTCTTGCAGGGCTGGTTGCCGCATTCTGCCGCAACCAGCCCTGTCCCAGCTTACTTCTTCAACGCGCGTCAAGTATTCGCTTCGCCGGGCTGACGCCCGTACTTGACCCGCCAAACCAGCCACTCGGAATTTGAAATAGGCCCATTTTCCAGGTCCATATCGCAAGCCAACGTCCACCCCTTCGTGCGACAAGTCTGCAAGCAGAGCGGAAGCCCGTATGTTGACTTCGATATCCGGATTGCTTTGATGCAAACTCGCGAGCCGGGGAATGAGCCATCTGGCAGCAAAGGCTGGTAGAACACTGACCGTGACAATCCTTGAGCGTAGTTTTCGCGCTCTGACTTCTTCAATGCCTTGCGCAAGACGCGACATGCCTTCCGAAACGTGCAGCGCCAGCCGTTGGCCCGCCTCGGTAGGCACCATGACATGGCCATCGCGGCGGAACAACTTCACACCTAACAATTGTTCGAGACTCTTGATGTGATGGCTCACGGCTCCATGGCTCAAGCCTAGTTCGTCAGCGGCGCGACTGTACCCACGTTGGCGAAACGCCGCTTCAAATGCACGAAGTGCTGACAAGGGTAAATGAGGACGAGGCATATGTGAATTGAAGTAACGTTTAGCACGAGTATTTATCGTTGGATGTGTGGTCGCAGCCCCCATATCATGGGCCCGAAACGCAAATACACTGAAGGGATAACTCGTGCGAAAAACAAGCGATGGAAGAGATTACGCCGGAGGCAGAGGCACCATGGCACCGACGCGCTTTCGTTTCGTGGTCGTAGGACTGCTGTTCATGATCGCCACTGTGAACTATGTTGACCGCGGTGCGCTATCGTTCGCGTCAGAACACATTATCGGAGCTTTCGGATTCGACAGCGCACAGTGGGGTGAAATACTGGGATTTTTCGGCTACGGTTACATGTTCGGAGCTCTAATCGGTGGTGTGTTGCTGGACCGCTGGGGCGCCCGCAAGGTCTGGATGGTTGCAGGGGTCGCCTGGTCGATATTTGAGGGCGGCACTGCCATTGCAGGAGAGCTCGGGTTGACCGTCTTCGGAGGCAGCGCTCTTGCCGGCTTTGCAGTCATGCGGAGCATTTTCGGTTTTAGTGAGGGCCCCGCCTTCTCAAGCATTAACAAAACAATTGTGAGATGGGCGGCGCCGAGTGAACGTGCGATGCTTTCATCTTTCGCGCTCGCGAGTACTCCGTTTGGTGCAATGCTTGCGGCGCCGATCACTGTCGGACTGCTTACCGCTACTGGCAACTGGCGTATGACATTCGCGATACTTGGCGCTGGCAGTCTTCTCCTGATCGCTATATTTGCGTGGGTGTTCACTGATAGTCCAGAAGAGAGTCGCCGGGTCAATGCCGCCGAACTCCGAAAGATTCGGCATCACGCACCAACAGTCTCACCGACAGCGCCCCCTCCGGACTCGAACGAAGAAATCCCGGGCTGGCTTTCGTTTTTCTCAAGTCGCACATTGGTATGTAACGCTATTGGCTACTTTGCGTTTCTTTACGTGACGTTTCTGCTGCTCACATGGACGCCAAAGTACCTTCAGAACCAATTCCACTATAGTCTTTCATCTCTTTCGTACGTCGGCGCCATCCCATGGCTCGGATCGTGTCTTGCGGTCTTGATCGGCGGCCGACTCTCGGATTTGATATTGACAAAGACGGGTGACTTGCGGATCGCACGCGGCCAGTTCGCGGCCGCCTGTCTGCTGCTTGCGGGCGTGTGCTTTTTGCTGGTCCCGAAGGCGGGATCTGCAGCAGGTGTTCTAGCGCTGATGACGATCGCGAACGCACTGAACACCTTGCCAAATGCAGTGTATTGGGTTGTCGTGTTGGATACCGCCCCGCGCGCCCGCATCGGTACATTTAGTGGTATGACGCACTTTATTGCGAACATCTCGTCTGTCGCGGCACCTACGCTCACCGGATACCTGGTCAAGGTTAATGGCTACAACGCCATGTTCTTTGCCGCCGGACTAGTCTCGCTTGTCGGAATGATTGCGATGTTATCCGTAGTGCCAGGTGTATTCGTCAAACGTAAGCTCGCTCTTGTGCAGCCTGACGCACGCCGGGCAGAAATTCCGGACAACGGCAACAGAACATCATGACGAAACATCAATCCAAAATCAGCGCGTCCAAGGGGGCGGACGACGACGGTAATTGTGCAACGATACTTGCGCAGTCCGCTGCGATGGAAGCCGGGCAGGCAAGCAGCTCGGAACAAGTGGAACTGTGCATTGCCCGGATCGACGATCCAATGGGCGAGGGAATTCGCACTTTTACAAAGGTGTGGCGCGAGCAAGCACGAGACGTTGCCGTCGCCCAGGACACGCTACTTCGGTCGGGCTACCGGGCCTCCCCAATCGCCGGCATACCGGTGTCTATAAAAGATCTACTAGACGTTAAAGGGGAAGTAACGCGAGCTGGTGCACTCGCGCTCGACGATATGCCGGTAGCTGCGTGCGATGCGCCTGTGGTATCTCGGCTACGGTCGTCGGGGGCGGTGCTCATTGGCCGTACCAACATGACGCCTTTTGCATTCTCGGTGGTCGGGCTCAACTCTCATTTTGGCACCCCAGGGAACCCGTGGGACCGCGATCGCATTCCCGGAGGATCGTCGTCTGGTGCGGCGGTCTCGGTGGCTGACGGCATGGTTGCCGCCGCGATCGGCTCTGATACCGTTGGCTCTATTCGCGTCCCGGCAGCCCTTTGCGGCGTTGTCGGCTTCAAACCTACTCAGCGCGCGGTGCCATTGTCAGGAGCGGTTCCGCTGTCGGCGACACTTGATTCGATTGGACCGCTTGCCCGATCGGTGGCTGATTGCGCCGCGATTCATGCAGTCATTTCAGGCGAAGCCGCAGTACCTCTGGATATGGTTGGTGTCCGTGGGTTGACCTTCGGCGTGCCTCGCGAAATAGTGCTTGACGACTTGGACATCGAAGTTGGGCGCGCGTTCGAGCGCGCCTGTGCGCTAATTTCGGAAGCTGGGGCGCGGATACAACTAGTCTCTTTCACAGCACTTCGCGAAGTGGATGCGCTCAATGGCAATCGCGTAATTCAATTAGCAGAAGCATATGCATGGCATCGGGAACTGCTCGAGCGGCGTGGCACCGACTACGATCCCCGCATTAGCGCCCGGGTGAGAAGTGGAGCACAGATACTGGCTGCCGAGTACCTGTCGATGCTTTCACATCGTCGTCGCCTCATGCGAGAGTTCGACGGCGCTACGTCAGGGTTCGACGCGTTGTTACTCCCGACGACCTCAATTATCGCTCCGACGTTCGACGAATGTATGGCTGCGGAAGATGCTGTCCGGACGAAACTACTACGAAATACCGCCCCGTTCAATTTTCTCGACTGCTGTTCGATTTCGCTGCCTGTACACCGCCCAGGCGAAGCTCCGGTCGGCCTGATGGTTGCTGGACACAGGAACGGCGACTGGCAACTGCTGAAAGTAGCCAACGCGATCGAATCAATCATTGCGGGCACTGGACGCTGAAGCTATTTTTAGATCAGCGAACACTTTGGGGACGATCGGGATGCCCGCGACTGCACCGTCCGTTTTCCTTTTTTATCCAACCTAACATATAGGAAGTAGGCAGATGCCATATTTGCAGCTCGATGTAAACGGTCAGTACCCGCCAGAGGCAAAGGCGCGGCTTGCGCAGCTTCTTTGCGAAACGTATGCAAGCATGATGAGCGTCGACATCCGCCGCATTAGTGTCGCGGTGAGGGAGTGCGGAGACGGTGGTGTTTGGCGAATGATTGATGGCCGCCCGCAACCTGTCGCAGTTCTAATGTGCGACATCCGAAGGGGACGCTCCGCTGAGTTGCGGCTCGAAGTCGCTAAATCGCTCTGCCGGCACTGTATCGAAATCCTCGGGCTTCACGAGGACCGCCTAAATGTTGAGTTCACTCAGCATGCCGGCGATGAAATGTACCACCCGACACTAGGTGGGTACAGCCCGGAGTGGTCTGAAGACGAGAGGTCAGGGGCGTGATCGTTCTTATATAGGGCAGTTCTGAACGTTCCCAGCCCGGGAACACGACTGCGCCGACGCCTAGCGGATGCCTCCTGTTGATAAGGCATCCGATGGCAATCCGCTGTGCTCGGCCAGCGTAATAGCGAGGACCAGCAGGGCCGTCTCATCCGTCTCCATGCTCTCCCCGTGTCCTCGAAGTAACTCGTGCAACGCCGACAGTAGTTCACTGATCGACGAGCCGCTCTCCGACGTCACCGGCCAGGCGCGCAACAGGTAAGCAAGCTGGACAATCCTTCGGCGTTCGCAGAAGACATCAAACAGGCGAGTACAGGCATCGTCGAAATGCCAATTTTGGATTTTCGAACTCGCCGGACCGGAGGTCGGATTTGGAGGAGGATTGGCGAAATTTCTGGCGCGGCTCCTAAGGGTCCACCGCCCTATAGACGCACACCTCCTGATTGTCGTCGACATATTCACGATCCAATAAATTTGATGCCGTCTCTAGGAGTCACCGATATGTTCCCGTGAATCGCGCACACACCTGTTCCGACATGGCAGCCGAGAACGTCATGACGGCCACAACATGCAGTGTGCGTTCGCTACGCCATCGGAAGGGGATCTTTTCGATATGGCCAAAGAAGCATCCGCCTCGGTGCTCGCCACGGAGCATTGGTTGTGGAACTACTTCGACTTAGAAGTTAACGTTGTCTGCGCCTTTTAGCGAAAGGATCGTTCTGGCTTCCTCCGGCGTCGCCACTTCGAGCGAAAATTCGCTGAGCAGTCGCCGGACCTTTCGGACTTGGTCTGCATTGTCTTTTGCCAAGCGTCCTTTCTTTATATACAGGCTGTCCTCAAGCCCGACACGGACGTTTCCGCCCATAATGGCCGCTTGTGTCGCGACAGGCATTTGGTGCCGCCCTGCGGCGAGTACTGACCAGATGTAGTCGTCGCCAAATAGGCGATCGGCCGTTTGGCGCATGAAGACTACATTATCCCCATCGGGACCGATACCCCCAAGAATGCCGAAGACGCTTTGAATGAAAAGCGGCGGTTTGACAACGCCCTTATCAAGAAAGTATGCAAGATTATAGAGATGACCAATGTCGTAGCACTCGTGCTCGAAGCGGGTACCATGATCCGCCATTAGCTCATAGATGCGGGCTATGTCACGGAAGGTATTGCGGAAGATGAACGCTTCGCTGGCGGCAAGATACTCCCGTTCCCACGAAAACTTCCATTCAGAAATCTTCTCTTCGAGCGGATGCATGGAAAAGTTGATTGAACCCATATTCAACGAACACATTTCGGGGCGAAACCTGAGCGCGGCCGCAAGCCGGTCCTCCACCGTCATCTCTGGACTGCCTCCCGTCGTGAGATTGATGACAGCGTTCGTACGTTCCTTAATAACAGGTAGGAACTTGTTGAAAGTCTCCGGGTTGCCTGTGGGTGCTCCGGTTTCGGGGTCGCGCGCGTGGAGGTGGAGAATTGACGCGCCTGCGTCCGCTGCCGCGACCGCCTGCGCTGCGATGTCCGCTGGTTTATAGGGCAGATAATCGGAGAGTGTGGGAGTGTGGATTGCACCTGTGACGGCGCAGGTAACAATGACTTTGCGTTGCTTCTTCATGTCTACTCCTTGTATAACCGCAAGCTACGCGCTGCTGCTGGCGCAAGCGCGCTGAGATGTATGCTACGTGACGCGAATTGCTTTGATGATGATATTGGGTGTATATACGCGCATTGTCAACGGTGTTAACTACGGGCTAACGTTGACGTCATTGAGCGAAGGCGATGACGGACCGACGCGACACGAAATGTTCAGACGCAACGAGGTAGAACGCATCCGATGTAGGCTGGAAATTGAGAGCTTGACCGCTGGTAGGCTGCTGAACTGAAGAATGAGTTTGAAGAAATTGAGCCCGAACATGGGCTCGCGCCAAAGTGCTTAACCGTTTCCGCTGGAAAGGATTTGCGACAACATCAGAAAACCAGCAACCCTGCGCGCTCAGCGGTTTGGTGCCGAGAGGGCGGTGAAGTAAAGATCCATGTCTGTGCCTTGCCCCGAGGCTGCACGCTAGCTACCGAGGATATGGGATAACTGCCTTTCCGAAGAACTGATGCTGTTCAGAAAGAGGTAACGTCGCCGTCATTGCCATGCAACTCGCTCCCCATAATCTGGTGCACAGCGTGCTGTGGAAGCTGCTGATGAGTGCGTGCTGCGTGCCGGGACCGAAAGCGCACGGCAACGGTAATCAGAAGCGGCTCAAGGCGATTTTCGGCTGAGACGGAGGTGTCCCGCGTCGACGAGGGAGGCCTCACCAGCCCGAAGTAGATTTCGCCGGTGTTCTCGTACTGTCGACCAATTGCCGATCTCGGATATCCCGTCGGTTCACGGCATTGCGGTTGGTGGTGGGTAATTGGAGATTGCGCTCACTTCCGATCTCATCGTTGCGGCTGTTTCTTCAACAGTTTTATCGGAGCGACGATGCCCGGCGTTCATCTGCTTACGGGAGGCGTGCGGCGCCGAGCTCCAAATTCCAACTATGTGGCTTGCTTACGAGATCGCGGCCGGCTCAACCATAGAGCATGCCCTGCTTTAAACAATTAGGGCGCGCACGCCGCGGCGAAGGAATCCGTGACATTTTTTCACCGTGCTACAAGTCAGCGGACTTGCAATGGGGTCTGGCACATCGATGTTGCCACGGCCGCAACCAGGCCGTGAATGAGCGCGTGCATGTTAATTTATCGGAAACTTTCTCGCGTGAGCCGCCCCCGTTTGCGGGCACCGATTTCGCCATCCTTCAGGACGAGTACGAAAAGGAAAATCACAGTCGCAGCAGGTGTAATCGGTAGCCTCGCATTCCGCCTCTAAATTGGCGCGATGCGGCGTGCCGACCTTGTTCGCGATACGCGGTTCCTTACTCCCGAGCTTTAGCGTCGAGGCGCTGGATGCTCCGCTCGACTAGGCCAAGCTTGCGTCTTGGGGATGTTGCGCCATAGCAAGGACTTCGGTTCGCCGGAATGGACGAGATAGTGGGGCACCACCGAGGAGGGTGACAACCGCTCGAGAGGTACAGCCCGCGTACCGGGGCAAGCCGTGGAAATCTTCCTGAGATGCACCCGAACACCTCGGAATCCCGGCTTTCCACGACGAGCATATCCGAGAAGCACTGTCCGAACTTGGGTACAGCGCAGACGTATTTGACGATGTCGTTGTCAGGAAGGTTATGTCATCTGATTGAGTCGCTGGTTGCCTTTGTTGTGGAGATACGGAGCGCTGCTTAGTGTGGCGAGATTGCCCAGGCGCCGGTCCCTTTCGGACGCGTGCGAACTGGATGCATATGCGCGTATACTGTTCCAAGTTGCCACAACCACCCGGAGACGTTCGATGGAATTGCTTCAATGTAACTGTTCGTTTCTACGCAGTGCAACGCGTGCGTTGACGCAGGCATATGACGAGGTGCTCAGGCCAAGCGGCTTGCGTATGACGCAATTCTCCATGCTCGCGCGAGCGTCAGCGGTAGGCGAAATTTCACTGAGCGAGCTGGCCGACCTGATGGCGATGGACCGTACTACTCTCGGAAGAAACTTGCGGCCCCTCGAGCGCGAGGGCCTCGTGCAAGTTGACATCGGGGAAGACAGGCGTGAAAGGCTGGTTACCGTGACGCCCGCTGGCGTGAAGGTCCTGGCTAGTGCCCTGCCGTTGTGGGAGCAAGTGCACCAACGTTTTGAGCGAAAGGTGGGTAAACGTGAAGCTAAAGAGTTGCGATTTGCTCTGAAACGGCTTGTAAGCGTGGGCCGAGAGTTGTCTGCGGAAAACGCGTGCCATCCTCAATGAGCGTTGCCAGTGGCCATCGCGGTCCGCTGCTGGCAGGGCATAGTCCGTGCGCTCCATCCTCGTGATGCTCGGTATCCCAAGCGTTTCGCGTGCGGTGTGACCGCCGGGGTGCGGAGCCTCGACGGGGACAACGTCAGGATGGTTCTGACAACCTGTACGCAGTTGCTCTGCGGCTGTCGACGCTGGCCGATGCCGTGATAGATTGAGGCATCAAAAGGATGTCGTTGTCCGCTGGTCAGATCGACACCCATCGTCACGATTGCGGTTGCCAAAGCTACCCAAGGGCAGGGCACGCGAACCGTGACAATGAGGGCCGTATCAGGATTATTACCGACCCGGAAAGCGGTTATCCGGGTGACTGAGAATCGAAAGGCCCCTTCCCTGAGGTACTTTCGGATCAGCGGCTGCTTGGTCCCGCATAAGCCGTCGTTGTAACACCGCCACGATCCCTGGCGCTGCTGATGCGCGCCGGCACGGTGGCGGCCCGTGGTCACTGGGGCGGCCACGAGGGCGTGGCGACGCTTGCATCACCGGTTTTGCAGGCGCGCCACGCGCACTTCTAATCGGGCCGGCGCCTCTATCGCAACCGCAACCGACTGAAAAATCGAAGTGCCGCTTACGTTGCGATGTCCGGCGAACCCGACGCGCCGGCCCCTTGCGTTTGGGTGTCACGTTGATAGTTACTTGGATCTTACAGATAGGTAACAGAACGTATTGACGGCAAGCGCACTTGCGGTGATCTTCGTGGCGTGCGTGATCTAAGGATCGCGTCGAAGTGGCCGCGCCTTGAGATTAAACCGTGGGAGAGACCAAAAATGCATGCACTGCGAGCGCTCAGAGAATCCGGGGTACACAGTCCACAGGATATAAGGGCAATACTTGCCGAAGATGTAGTCTTCAATTCCCCGGTTCTGACCCGGCCGTTAGCTGGCGCAGAAATCGTCTCTGCTGTACTCGCAGCGTCGGCGCTCGCTCGGGGTATCGGGGGACAGTATGTATCGGAGTACCGCGTTGACGCAGTCACGACGGTTCTGAGATGGCAAGGCACCGTTCAGGGTCACTTACTTGAAAGCATCGAGATATTAGTTGATGACGCCGCAGGCCTTCTAGTTGAGCGGACAATCGCGTATCGTCCGCTGCCCGCTGTCGAGATATTCCGTGACCTGCTTTATCCTCTTATCAAAGACATTGTGCCGGCGGATTTGTGGGCTTATTGACAGATCCATGTGCTTTGAGCCGCCTTCGCGAAGGCACCAGGTCGCTACGCTGCGGTCGCTGAAGTAGCACGAAAGTTCAGGGCGTTAGCTACCTGGAGGCCAGGCAGCGGCGCCTTCCGTAATCGGCGGATTACTGTGCGGCATGATTGCTTAGGCCATGCCGTAGAGCTTGCGCTGCAACGTCCAAAGACCGACCGCAATGCTCGCGCGAACAGATAGCGATGCCATCCCGTACGACTGTGGGCCAGCGTAGCGCGGTTCCCTTATAGCGCATACCGGCAGCAGCCGTCGCAGAACTCTTCACCGTTCGCCAACCATTGTTTGCCCGCGTGGCAATGGAATGTCTCACGCCGGAAACTGGCCGCCGTGTGCGCGAATTAAGGATATAATGCGCGTATATACACGTATTGTCCGTTGCGCAATCCGTATGTCATCCGCAGCTATAGGTCCCGAGTGGGCAAGCAGGATGTGAGCGTTACATGCAGCAGATGCGGCGCTATCCCTGGATCAGAACGCCCGGAAAGCTGCGCTGCCAACAACAGATCTGAGCTCGCTCGCCGTCCATGGAACGGGGCCGGCGACGGTTTCCGACAACTGCTCGGTTTTAGCCGAGCGGTTGCCGAAGCCGCGTTAGCTCAACAGTAATCGAAGACCGATCCTTAGATCGAGGTCCCGATGGGTTCAACTCGAGGTTTGCCAAGATGGCGTTTATCAAGAACATGAAGGTTGGGCGACGCCTCGGTGTCGGCTTTGCACTCGTACTGCTGCTATTGACTGCTGTCGGTTGCATTGGCGTGGTGCAGTCGTCCAGGATCTACGCCGGGACCCGCGCCATCTCGGAAGACTGATTGCCTAGTGTTGAGGCGTTGAGCGAAATCCGGCGCAGGGCCGACGACGTGCGTCGCATTTCCCTGCGCGAACTGCTTCCGGCAGACGAAAAGGGGATCAGCGAATTGCACGCACGTCGCGCGGCAGGGGTGATCGGATTTGCGGCTGCGATGCAAGAATATAAAAGGTATCTTTCCTCTGACGATGAAAGAAGGCTTTACGAAGGTATCGAATCGTCGTGGGCGCGTTATCTTGATACGAGCGACCAGATTGAACGGTTGATGGGGTCAGCAGACGCCAATTTGTCCAGCGCCCGTCAGCTTGCGGCCAGCGAAGGCGTTACGCGCTTTGCGACTACTCTGTCGTTCATAGACGCGGACAGCAAGCTTAATCATGATGGGTCTGTGCGGGAAGTTGAGGCTGCAAATGCGGCGTTCGTTAGCGCGCGCGTATGGACATTTGTCCTCATGATTGCTGCATTGATCGGGGGTGTTTCGATCGCCTTCCTCATCACCCGGTCTATTACTGTTCCACTGCAACAGTCCGTGCAATTAGCCGAGCGCGTCGCAAAAGGCGACCTAACATCAACGATACAAGCGGACGGTGAAGATGAGATCAGCCTACTGCTCGCGTCGCTTGGGCGCATGAACGAGGGTCTTCGCGAGACGGTAGCACGCGTGTTTTCTGGCAGCGGAAGCATTGCGATCAGCTCTGCGGAGATCGCGACGGGAAACGCGGACCTGAGCCAGCGTACCGAAGAGCAGGCGGCCTCCTTGCAAGAAACGGCTGCCAGCATGGAACAGCTAGCGGCGACCGTACGGCGAAATACAGACGACGCAGGAAAAGGTAATTCGCTCGCTTCGCAGGCTTGCCAGACTGCTAGCCGCGGCGAGGCGATCGTAGGCCGGGTTGTCCAGACCATGAGCGACATATCGACCAGTTCCGGGAAAGTAACGCAGATAATTTCGGTGATCGAAGGCATCGCCTTCCAGACAAACATTCTGGCGCTCAATGCCGCAGTCGAGGCCGCGCGCGCTGGCGAGCAGGGAAGGGGATTTGCTGTAGTGGCCAGCGAGGTGCGTACGCTAGCACAGCGAAGCGCTTCGGCTGCCAAGGAGGTGAAGGACCTGATAACTCAGGCCGTCGCAACGGTCAGCGATGGCAGCGCCTTGGTCGAAGATGCTGGACTCACAATGCGTGAGATTCTGGAATCCGTGCAACGGGTTGCCGAATTGATGCAAAAAATTAGCGCTGCATCCGAGGAACAGGATTCGGGAATTGCGCAGGCGACCGTTGCTATCTCGCAAATGGACGAGGTGACGCAGCGCAATGCGGCGTTGGTGGAACAGGTTTCGGCGGCGGCTCAATCGATGGCGGCTCAGTCGCGTTCTTTGCGCGACGTGGTGTCGGTATTCAAGGTGCCCGATTTCGACAGATAGCCAGTCCTATTACGCCAAGATCCGGCCGTCGCGGAGCGGCCGCAGAGCTTGCTGCAGTCCAGTCGGAATTCCGGCTGCGACGCCTCAGGTTTGCCGGCCGAATGTTACGGCAAAGCTGTAGTGTCGTACCTGGGCAAAGCTGAAGCGTCGCATGTCATGCTGGCTGACCTTTGATGGGAGGCTCACATGACGACATCCGGGACGATCACCATGACGATGCGCGAGGTTGACCGGCTCAGGACGATCCAGTCGGTAGTCGATGGCATGCTGATGACGTGGCAGGCTGCGGAGCGGCTCCATCTGAGCCGGCGTCAGGTCGAGCGGCTGACGGTGCGGTATCGTAGCCAGGGCGCATCAGGCGTCCTGTCACGGCATCGTGGGCATCCGAGCAACTACCAGCTGGCCGATGGCGTGGCTGAGCGGGCGTTGAACCTGATCCGGGACTGCTACACGGATTTGGGCCGACGCTGGCGTGCGAGAAACTGCGTGAATGTCATGGGCTGGCGCTGTCAAAGGAAACGGTGCGTCACCTGATGACGGAGGCTGGCTTGTGGATTCCGCGCCGGCAGCGACCGCCGAAGATCTACCAGCCGAGAAGCCGTCGTGCCTGTCTGGGCGAGCTGATCCAGATCGACGGCAGCGATCATCGCTGGTTCGAGGAACGGGCGCCGGCGTGCACGCTGCTGGGCTATGTGGACGATGCCACGAACCGGCTGATGGCACTGCACTTCGCCACCGAATTGACCTTCAGCTATTTCGAGGCGATGGCGCGTACCTTAAACAGCGTGGCAAGACGGTGGCGCTGTACAGCAACAAGTACAGCGTGTTTCGCGAGACGGGCGCGAACAAGGACGGCAATAGCCTGACTCACTTTAGCCGCTCGATGCGTACGAATTGAACGTCGATACATTCTGCGCAAATGGCAGTCCGGCCACGAGGCGCGTGGACCGTGCGCATGTGACGTCGCCTGACCGGCTCGTCAAGGAACTGCGACTACGTGGTATCAGCACAGTCGGCGAAGCCAACGCCTATGCACGTGTTTTCATGGCGGCCCTGTAACGCACGCTTCGCTAAGCCGCCGAAGAGCGACCTGGATGCGCACCGGCCGCTACGCGCGAATGAGAGCCCTGAGCTGGTGATGACGTAGCGCGAGCCGCGAAAGGTGACGAAGTCGTTGACGGTGCAGTACGCCCGGGTCATGTATCGACTGGACGACACGCCGGAAAACCAGAAAGCCTATTGCGCCAGACACCAGCCTGCTCAAAAATTTTCTCCCTGCGATCTCATCGTCGAATCCCATTCTCTGCGATTCCACGTTGGCTCACTACGCCCCGCAAGCAAGGCATGCCGCCCCTGTGCGACAAGGCAGGCGCCCCTGCCATCGCCTACTCGACGCAACCCATGATGCCACGGCGGAACCCTTCGCAGTGGCCTACGGTACGTTTTGCTCACCCCGTTAATCCGCAAGACTCCCAGTTGACATTGCGCGTATATGCACCCATTATTCAGCTCCGATGTGAACACTGGCTTACGGCGTTTCGTGAAAACGTCGTTAACGTGAGGTAGTTCACGATGCAGTTTGGGAAGTGCTCAAAGGTAGGAACCGGCTGTGTCCGCGCGGCTGGAGACTGCCGTCGGCGGCACTGACAGCAACAGGCTGTGGAAGGCAGGCCTGTACGCCCTTCTCTCGTCTTCGGCGCGAACTGGGAATCGGGGCGGGCAGAAGGCTGGCGCTATGAAAACGACCATACAGCAAGACAAGAGTCAACGGAGACGTCATGATGAAGAAAACCTTCTTTGCAGCCGCAGCCGCAGCCGCTGGCAGCCCTGCCAGCGCATTACCTGTCGATAGTCACGCACAAAATAGCGTGACGCTTTACGGCGTTATTGACGCTGGTTTCCCATACGTCAACAAGGTAGCGAGCGCCACAGGACATGGCAGCGTTCTAAAATATGGTGACGGTGTCTCGCAAGGTAGCCGCTTCGGAATTCGAGGTGCCGGAGACCTCGGGGGCGCCCTCAAAGCACTGTTTGTGCTGGAAAATGGTTTCAACAGCGGTGATGGCACGCTGGGACAAGGCGGTGCAATGTTCGGACGCCAAGCGTACGTCGGTCTGGCGAAGGTTGGAATCGGCTCCCTAACGCTTGGCCGCCAGTACTCGCTTTCAACCGATATTCTCGGCGCTGGGTACACGACGGGTAGTCAGACACCTGCGGGCAATTACGCTTATCACATTAACGACCTCGACCAGCTCGTTCAGAGTCGTCTCAACAATGCCGTAAAGTTCAGCAGCGCAAATTTTGCGGGATTGACATTCGGCGCGATGTACGCTTTCTCAAACTCGACGAACTTTTCCGGTGCGCCGACGACAACCGCCGGCACCACGACCACCCAAGGTTCATCGAGCGCCTATAGCTTCGGTGCGAATTATACGAACGGTCCCTTCGCCATCGGCGCCGCCTACACCAATACTCGCTATCCCAACGGAGCAACACCACCGTTTGGCGTGAGCGTCGCGAACGTAAATACCGGAGGCCTCCGCGACCTCGAAACGTTCGGCATCGGGAGCCGGTATGCAATTGGCGCTGGCCTGGCATGGGCTAACTGGACGCGCACAAAGTTGGAACCGCTGGCGGGTCGATCGTCAACACTGAACAACTACGAAATTGGCGGCCGATATCTGTTCACTGCAGCACTTAATGTCGGATTAGGCTACACATTCTCCGACCTCAGTGATCGTTTCGAAGGGAAATGGCACCAGGTCAATGGAGCAGTTGACTACGCGCTGTCGAAGCGTACGGACATTTACTTCCTGGCGGTTTATCAAAAGGCATCGGGCAGCAACTCGGTTGCCGGCCGCTCTGTCCAAGTTCAGGCTGAGATCGGTTCCGCACCTTCTTTCATCGGGAACGCAGGTGCGAACTCACAACTCGTGACTCGCGTTGGGCTTCGTCACAAGTTTTGATTTTCGCAGAAGACGCAACCCGGCTCGGTGCTGCACCCCACCGCCAACGAGGCAGCATTGGGACCCGCTGAAGAACGCGCTAGTAGACCATGTACGCGAGAACTAAGGAGCACATGATGAGCAACAATTCACAAGAGGCCGGTATGGCCCGCCGCACCCAAGTGATGGGGGCAGACTTCGTCGAGCGTGCGATGTCGTCTGCTGACGCGTTTTCCCGCCCTTTGCAGGAATGGCTGAATGAGCATGCGTGGGGCACGACGTGGTTACGCGACGGGCTTGATCTCAAGACCCGGAGCCTCTGCACATGCGCAATGCTTGCCGCGCTCGAAAAGGTGCCGAACTGAAAGGCCATATACGTGGCGCCATTAACAATGGTGCGACTACAACCGAAATCCGCGAGGTCTTACTTCACAGTGCAATATATGCTGGGGCGCCTGCAGCTGTCGAAGCGTTTCGAAACGCTGGCGAAGTGCTGCAGGAACTTGGTGCGAGCATCCCCGAATAGCCGAACCTCCGCCAAAAGGATCCCGCAACAACACGCTCCAAGAAAGCGTCGTGTCGCAAACACGTCAGTATCAAGAAAGACCGCGATCTCGTACCGGGCCCACCAGTCCCCGAGTTCCCACTTTCATCGACGCAATTCACCTGATCAAGGCATCGCGACAGTAACCCGCTGACCAAATCAAAGTGGTGTGCAACGCTCCGCCCCGGTTTCGCTCCGGGCTTTAAGGCAACAGAGGTATAAGCACGATCCAGTATGGCCCTGACGACTACCCGGTAAGTGCGGTCGAAGCCATCCAAATCCGCGAAGCCCGCATATCAGTGGATACGATATTGCTGTGCAATGCAGCCGTCGGTTGGTGCTTACATCGTCGCCTCCAGCTTTCGATGACGTAAGTCGATCGCCGATCCGCAGTCGATGAGGCCAATGAGCCACTTCAACCAATGACTGTCTCATTCTCCGCAGACAATTCCCTGCCTACATTCACAATCCTCTTGAGCGTGTGGCGTAGTTCCTTAGATTCGCGTTTCCCCAACTTCTGCTCAAACCGCAGATGCACGCTCTCCCATAGGGGCAATGCACGAGCCAAGAGCTTCCGGCCAGCCGGAGTGACGCTGACAAGTCTCTCGCGCCTGTCTTCCCCAACGTTGATTTGTACGAGGCCCTCCCGTTCGAGTGGCTGCAGATTGCGGCCCAGTGTTGTGCGATCCATTGCCATCAAATCTGCCAACTCACTCAACGACATCTCCCCCACTGCCGACGCACGCGCAAGCATGGAGAATTGAGTGATACGTAGTCCGCTTGGTCTAAGTACTTCGTCGTACGCTAGTGAAAGGGCACGGGTCGCACTGCGCAAAAACGAACAGTTACATTGCAGCAATTCCATCGGGGCCTCTCAGGAAAAATCCATGTCAAAAGTTAGTATACGGGCATATGCATTTTGTTATCGACGTTGCAAAACGACAGTACAAAACTGGGAATCTCTGCCACCGGCGCAGAGATTCTTCCTTGGATCAGCGACTACTGAACAGCTGGGTCTTTCGTCATGACGTTCCGGTTAGTCAGCTCCGCAATCTGTTCCGAGGTGTAGCCCAACTCGCGAAGCACTTCGCAGTTATGTTCTCCGCGGAAGGCGGGAATGCCGGGATGCTCGAGTTCATTGGCCGAAAATCGCCACGGCTTCCCCGGCACACGTGCTGTGCCGCCCGCGCGGTCATCGATAGCTTCGGTCGCACCCCACCATTGCGCCCACTCTGATTCGGCGAAATCCTTGATGTCCCTAACCACGCCGAACGCCAGCTTGGCCTCGTCCAGTTGAGCGTCCAACGCCGCAAGGCTATCGAACGTAAGGATCCAGTCCTGTACGATCTGATGAAACTCGGCGAGATTTTTTTTGCGAAGTTCCGGCGTCTGGAAGCGTGGATCGCGCGCAAGGTCCGCACGTCGCATTGCGCCGATGTAGAGGGGGAACGACAGGCTCGCAACGACGCTCGTAGCAATTGTGATCTTCTCGCCGGTGCTCGTCCGGAAGAATGGCGAGAATGACGGCCCCAGCGCCGGAGGTTCGGCCCCGAGATCGGCATCGGACAAGTCCACGTGCACCCGCTCGTTAATGGCCAGCATGGTGGCAGCCATTGCCACGTCGATATGCTGCCCCTCACCGGTTACGCCGCGGCGATGCAAGGCTGCGAGCACCCCGATGGTAGCTTCAAGACCGGTGTAAATGTCAGCGTGCGAATAGGGATCGTGTCGGTCTTGCGCGAGGTCGTCTCCCAGATGGGAGAGGAAAGTGGACGTGAACCCTGACTCTGCATGCACAGTAGGCGCATAGGCAGCACGATGCGACAGCGGGCCGCCTTGACCATATCCGCTGATGGAGACGTAGATGAGTCTCGGGTTAATCTCGCGCACGGACTCGTAGTCAAGACCGAAGAACGCCAGTGTCCCGGCTCTGAAGTTCTCAACCAGAATATCGGCTTCACTGATCAGCTTCTTCGCAATCTCCCGCGCTTCCGGGTAATTCAGGTCAAGGCTGACGTTGCGCTTTCCAGCATTTTGCTGAATATAGTAATACGAAATCGAGTTGTATTGCGGCAACGCCGAACGCGAAATGTCAGGTCGCGGCGGCTCGACCTTAATTACATCGGCGCCGAGGTCATGCAACGTCTTCGCACAGTGCGGTCCCGCAAGCACGCGCGAGAAGTCTATTACCTTGATGCCTGAAAGTGGCCCCTTGCTCATGTCATCCTCGTTTTCAGTTGCCTTCAAAGACCGCACTACCGGGTCCCGTCGTTGCAAATGCGTCTAGACCGCGCTGAAGGTCAGCGGTCCGGTAGATGGCATCAGCGATATCGGCCATTGCCTCATCCGCTGCACGCATCCCATTGTTACTGTAAAGCGAGGCGAGCCGCTTGGTGGCGGCATGAGCGACGGTCGGACCAGCCGCAATTTCTCGAGCGACCGACATCGTCACAGCTTCCAGTTCAGAGTCGGGGACGACACGATTGATCACGTTCCAGCGCTCGAGCGTCGCCGCGTCGTGCCTGCGAGCAAGCAAGACGATTTCTTTCGCCCTCGCGAGGCCGACGCGGTCGATAAGGCGCTGCACGCCCCCCATGAGAGGGTGCAGCCCCAGCGTCGCTTCGACTAGGCCCATCTTTGCGGATGCTGCGGCGATAATCAGATCTGAAGCAAGAGCAATCTCAAATCCACCGCCAACGGCGATACCATGGACGGAGGAAATGATCGGGATCGGAAGTTCATCAAAGGCGCGAAGGACACCGACGAAGTCAACGTCGTTACGACGCGCGCCTGCGTTTTCAAAAAGCGACATCTCCGCTCCAGCCGAAAAATGTCGCAATCCGCTTTTGATGACGACCGCTCGCGCCTTCTCTCTTTCGGCACGCTTCAGGTTGTCGATCAACGCTTCTGACAGCGTTTTTCCCACAAGGTTATGGGGGGCGAACTGCATTGTGATGACGGCAACATCGCCGTCTTTCGCGAATTGGATCGCTTCGGTATCAAGTGAAGTCATCTTGTTTCCTTTATAGATAACGTGTAGTTGAGCGAGGGTGCCGGCGTCAGTGCTCGATCGCCTCCTCGGCACCGTACCCGCTAAGCATCCGCAACTGCTGCTCTTCGAAGCTACTGGCAGACGTTCTTTGAGAAGTGATCAACGAGACGAGCCAACCAGCCACAAAGCCGCAAGGGATGCTGATGATTCCCGGATTGGCGAGGGAAATCAGTGGCGTAGTAGTTTTGAACACGAGACCATGTGCGCCAATGACGGCCGGTCCCACAAGGACAAGTCCTATTGAAGAGAGAACACCAACAACGACGGCCGCGACGGCGCCTGCGTCAGTGAATCGGCGCCAGTAGAGTGTCAAGAGGATGACGGGCAGATTCGCGCTGGCCGCAATGACAAAAGCAAGTCCGACAAGAAACGCGACGTTCAAGGACTTCACTGCCAGCGCGAGGCAGATTGCGACTATCCCAAACGTCACAGTCGCAATCTTGGCCACACGAACCTGACGCTTGTCCTGCGCGTCGTTGCGGAAGATCAGCATCGCAAAAATGTCGTGGGCAATCGTCGATGCGGAGGAAATCATGATGCCGGACACAACCGCGAGGATCGTCGCGAACGCGATCGCGGATACACAGGCAAGCAACATTTCCCCGCCGAACGATCCCACGCCACCGCCCAACGAGACAGCGAGCAGCGTTATTGCGCTATTACCTGCCTTGTTTGATTGGAGGATCGACTGCGGACCCACGATTGCGCATGCTGCAAAGCCTAAGAGACAGACCATGATTGCAAATGATGTCATGACAACGAGTGCGATCTTTGCCGAATGCCTTGCGTCGACCGCCGACGGTACGGTGTAGAAACGTGTCATGACGTGCGGAAGTCCAGCCGTTCCAAGAGCGAGAGCGATCGCGAGCGAAACGGTGTCCAGAGGGTTTTTAAGGTACGCCCCTGGAATCAGATAGTGATCCGGATGCAAAGAAGAGGCTTTAGCCTTCGTGAACATCGCCCCAACGTCAAACGAAAAATGTGCGAGCGCTAGCACGAGCAGAAAAGCTGCCGCAGACCATACGAGGATAGCTTTGACGATCTGAACATACGTCGCTCCGACCATGCCGCCGAACAGCACATAGGCGATCATGAGCACGCCGATCAGAATCACTGCTGCATCCGTGCCAATCGGCAGCAAGAGGCTTGCGAGCGCGCCAGCACCCACGAGTTGCGCAAGCAGATAGGCCAGGGCAATGAGCAGCGACGACACGGCAGTTGCCCCCCGCACCGATGCCGACGGCAGACGAAGCGCAACAACGTCCGACAGAGTGTATTTGCCGCAGTTGCGCACCGGCTCGGCGACAATCAACATGATCATCAACCAACCGACGATAAACCCAACCTGATAAACGAGACCGTCAAACCCGAACAGCGCCACGAGCCCTGTTACCCCCAAGAACGACGCGGCGGACATGAAGTCGCCAGAAATCGCAAGCCCATTTTGCATTGGCGTGAGATTGCGCCCTGCAACAAAGAATCCAGCCGCTCCTTTTGACCGACGCGAAGCCCAACTCGTCAACAACAGACTGAGCAGAATGAACGCGGCGAATGCAGCAATCCGGACGCCGCCGCCAGATATGAAATTAGACATGTTGGACCTCGCGAGTAGCTTGTTGCGCATGCAACCTCAAAGAGGCCGCGCGTGCGTCGAACTTCGCGGCCGCCCACGTGCAATAGGCCCAGAAAGCAGCCACCGTTACAAGCAGTTGCGCAGCCACCGCTGCCAGGCCGATGTTGATCTCACCATACAGAGACTGGCTCATCGCAGCGGGCGATGACAGGACCAAAATCAACAGACCAAAGTAGATAGCGAGCGATCCCCCAAGCAGCGGCCAGACAAACCGGTTCCGGGTCTTGGCCAACTCCCACGTCTTCGCAACAAGCTCTGTCGACTCTTCCACCGCTCCTGCCGATTCCAGCCGGTCGAACTCAAGATTTCCAAACTCTGTCGGGTGCATCTCCGCCTCCTTGCCTCAATGTTTTCGTGACGCGCTGACTTCATTGCGCTGCGTCTTCCGTGTATGCGTTGTACTCGCGTAAACACCGTTGACAATGCGAGTATATACACGCAATATAGCGTCATCAAAGCAATTCGCATCACTTGGTGTAAACACCAACAGGGACCTGCGCTGTCAGGTTGCAATCAATCAGGAGCCGCCATGAAGAAGCAGCGTAAAGTCATTGTCACTTGTGCCGTGACAGGCGCTATTCACACCCCTACGCTTTCCGACTATCTGCCGTATAAGCCTGAGGACATCGCAGAGCAGGCGATTGCCGCTGCAGAAGCAGGTGCATCAATCCTTCATCTTCACGCACGCGACCCGGAGACGGGCGCCCCGACCGGCAATCCAGAGATTTTCTCGAAGTTTCTGCCAGTTATTAAGGAACGTACGAACGCCGTCATTAACCTGACAACGGGCGGTAGTCCCGAAATGACAGTTGAAGACCGGCTCGCGGCAGCGCTCATGTTTCATCCAGAGATGTGCTCGCTGAACATGGGCTCCATTAATTTCTCAATGCATCCGCTTGCGGGGAAAATTTCTGAATGGAAATTTCCGTGGGAGAAGGAATACCTTCTGGCGAGCGAGGCATTCATCTTTCGCAACACGTTCCGAGACATTGCAAGAATCTATGAGTTGATGACCGACCACGGCACCCGCTTCGAACACGAATGCTATGACATCGGCCATCTATATAACCTCGCGTATTTCCTCGATAAGGGACTCGTCAAACCGCCTTTCTTTATTCAGAGTGTGTTCGGCATCTTGGGCGGAATTGGGCCTGAGGCGGACAACGTCGTTTTCATGCGACGTACCGCGGACCGTCTTTTCGGTACCGATTACATCTGGTCCGTTCTTGCTGCGGGCCGCCACCAGATGCCGGTGGCAACGCAGTCGGCTCTTATGGGAGGAAACGTCCGCGTGGGGCTTGAAGACAGCCTGTATATCGAACGAGGCCAGCTTGCCAGAAGTAACGCGGATCAAGTTACCAAGATAACGCGCATGCTTAGCGAGTTCTCGCTGGAAGTCGCAACGCCGGACGAAGCGAGGGAGATGCTGCACCTGAAGGGCGGAGACAACGTTAGCTTCTGAGCAAAGCATCGCGTGTCGCGTGTAAAGAATCAGGTACTCGAACCATCATCAATAAGGAGATATTTATCGTGAAGTCAACCGTCAACGTCGCACGCCGATTGGCCACCCTTTGCCTGTCTGCATCCTTCTTCGCGAGCATGTCCGCCCACGCGGCAACTGTGGACGTTTCGGAAACGTCGATGGTTGTGCAACACGTGACTGTCTCTTCGAGCAAGCCTTACCCGGCGGTGATTGCGGACATTGAGGGCAGTCTCTCAAAGCTCGATGACCGCTACCGCCAAATGGCAAAGGAGAAGCGTACAGATGAACTTCAGACCGAGCTCCAGAAGGCAGCGGGAAAATACGGCCTGATGATCCATTACACAGGCTCCTTTACCAACTGGTTGGCTCTGAAGGGGGTTCAGAAGCATGGAACCGAGTACTTTACCGGCAACATTTTGACGGCCGTGGAGATGACAAGTCAGAACATGGGTGCCGGTCTATATGCACCATTGCGCATCATGGTCTATGAAAACTCTCAGGGCGGTACGACCATCGAGTACGACAAGCCGTCAAGTCTGTTGGGTCAGTACCACAGCGCTGCAATCGACGTACAGGGTCGGTCACTCGACGAGCGCCTCGCGAAGCTTTGCAACGCGGTGCTTCAATAAACGGTTTCTGACGCACCTCTACCCGCCATCGGAATGTGAAATGGCGGGTGTTATTCCTCGCGAGCGCGCGATTATCTTGCGCGATTGCCAATGTCTTCACAATGGTGATGAGATGAGAATTCTAGTGCTGGGAGCAGGCGCGCTGGGTGGATATTACGGTGCTCGTCTTTTAGAGGCAGGAGCCGATGTGACCTTCCTCGTCAGGCCCAAGCGCCGGGAGGTCCTACAGGCCAACGGGATTGTCGTGAAAAGTGCCTCCGGTGACATCCTGTCAAACGTCAAAACTGTACTGGCAGAGGATGTAGACCCCCGGTATGACCTGGTGCTTCTCACTTGCAAGGCTTACGACCTCAATGCGGCTATTGTCTCCATTGCGCCCGCCGTTGCAGAAAACTCTGTCATCCTTCCCTTGCTTAACGGACTTGCGACTTACGACGCTCTCGACCGCCACTTCGGTCGTCACCGCGTGCTTGGTGGTATCGCTTACATCGCCACAAAGTTGTTGCCGAATGGTGATATCGCTCATCTGAGTCCATTCGACAAGTTGATTATCGGGACGCGCGATCCGGTCCAGGCGGATGCTGCCCGGAAGATTTTTGAATGTTTTTCTCGCACCGCGGGGGACCGCACTCTGTCCCAACGGATTGAAGCTCAGCTTTGGGAAAAATGGGTCATGGTTTGCGCAGGCGCCGCAGCGACTTGTCTGATGCGCTCGACGATCGGCCAAATCATGCATACGGCCAAGGGCGAGCACCTGATTCGCGCGTTGATCAGCGAATGCCAGCAAGTTGCGCTGAGATCGGGATTTGCGCTTGAGGATGCCGCTGTCCGCAGCTTGGAAGGTTCTCTGCTTGATCCGGACTCAACGTGGGCGGCTTCGATGATGCGCGATATTGACGTTGGGGCGCGGCAGATTGAGGCAGACGCCATCGCTGGCGACATGATCCAGCGCGCAAAGCAGCACTCGATCGACACCCCTTATCTGGACGTCGCTTATTCGCACCTTCAGGCATACGGACTCCAGCGTACCGCATCGTAAACCGGCGCGACGATGCAGTCCGTTCCACGCCTCCAATAGGTTTGACGCACGCATGGGCGTGCGTCGCTGTCAGCGCAGATATGCAGCACACGGAGAAATGATATGTTCAAAGACACGGAAATTGTATTGACCGCACCGGTTCGTACGGCGATTGGCGCGTTCAACGGCTCTCTCAAGGGCGTACCTGCCACCGACTTGGGTGCCTCAGTGGTCAAGGAGGTCCTTCGTCGAACCGGGTTGCCCGCTTCGAAGGTGGACTCTGCCGTCCTCGGCAACGTGATTCAGGCTGGTAACGGCATGAATCCGGCGCGCCAGGCATCAATTAAAGGCGGCCTTCCGGTGTCTTCCCCCGCCCTCACGGTCAACCGCGTATGCGGCTCCGGTGCGCAGGCCATCGTAACAGCCGCTCAGGAAGTAGCCCTTGGCACAGCCGCGGCTGTGATTGCCGGGGGGATGGAAAACATGGACAGAGCGCCTTATCTCTTTCCTGACGGCCGATGGGGCAGCCGCATGGGGAATACGTTGATCATTGATAGCATGCTGCGCGATGGCCTCAACGATGCGTTTTCAAACGAGCATTCCGGATGGCACACTGAAGACCTGGTCAAGGAATACTGTATCAGCCGGGAGGCGCAGGATCGTTGGGCAGAGCGGTCACAGACCCGCTTTTCGAATGCCCAGGCAGAAGGAAGATTCAAAAATGAGATCGTCCCCCTTGAGATATCCCTCGGGAAACGACTCGTCGAGTTTTCTGTCGACGAGCAGCCCCGCCCCGATTCGACGTTCGAGACCCTCTCGAAGTTGCGGCCAGCCTTCAGGCCGGACGGCACTATTACTGCAGGCAACGCGCCAGGCTTGAACTCCGGAGCATCGGGCATGCTCGTCTCGACCCGGGCCTTCGCTGACAAGAACAATCTCGAGCCTGTAGCGAAGCTCGTTGCATTCGCAGTATCTGCGGTCGAGCCGGGCATCTTTGGTATCGCGCCTGCCCCCGCAGTCGGGCTGGTGCTTGAGCGCGCGGGATGGCGCCTGACGGATGTCGATCGAGTTGAAATCAATGAGGCTTTCGCCGCTGTCCCGCTAGCCGTCATGAAACGGATTGGTCTGCCAGACGAAATAGTCAACGTGGAGGGTGGTGCGATTGCGCATGGTCACGCGATCGGCGCAACGGGCGCTGTACTCACGACCCGCCTGCTTCACTCCTTACTGCGCGATGGCTTGAAGCGTGGCATCGTCACGCTGTGCATTGGCGGTGGCCAAGGTATTGCGCTTGCGGTCGAACTTCTGTGACCCCTTCATGAGCAGCAAAGGATCACTGAGTCGTTGGCCCCACCGAGCAAACGACGCTGACGCGGGTATAAGACGCGTAGCCGCAGAGGTCCCGTCCAGACTATTGCACGGGTCTTCCTCTACGTTGACTTTCATGTTTCCTGCGCCCGTCAGGGTCCAGCCTTTCCGCCGCTTGGTGAGCGGGCGCTCAGTCTCTCCAGGACCAAGCGCTCGGAGTTCTGGTGTGGCAGCAGCCGGAAATTCGTATTGACGGACTTCCCGTTTTCATCGTTCAACGGTGCGATGAACGTTGTGGGGTGGGCAAACGGATGGCCCAGTCGATCCCAGGGCCCTTGCCTGCATAAGAATTCCAACTCGCCGCGACTCGCTGAACATCGAGCACAAGGGTCGCCTTTGGCGGTATGTGCACATACGCCCAATATTGGCGACGCAAACAAACGATGAGCGGTTGGGGCCGTTGACCGTTGAACGTCGATCTGATTCGTCAGCATCCGCAGCGGCTCGGAGGCGTCTAAAATCGAGATTGGAGCACTCATATGGATGAAAGGTCACGTGCTTTCGGCGATTCCGCCAAAAAAGCCCTGCCGAACAGCGCTCGCCGCGCAAGAGTGAGGCGCTGGTTGTCGACGCGAAGTGCTCGAGTTCTGCTTTGCACATCTGGCGTATCTTTCATGATCATGCTGGATTCGAATATTGTCGCGGTATCGCTACCGACGATAGCTAGAGATCTTAACGCTAGTTTTACAGACATCGAGTGGGTCGTCAGCGCATACGTTTTGCCGTTTGCGGCGTTCCTGATGCCTGCGGGAGCCCTCGCTGACCGATTCGGACGGCGCCGTTTGTTACTGACCGGCATGTTGCTCTTTACGGCTGCCTCCTTTGTTTGCGGTCTGGCGCCCAATTTCCTTATTCTAAATGCCTCGCGTGGGCTGCAAGGTGTTGGATCGGCACTCCAGCTTAGTGCTGCTCTGGCAGTACTGGGTCATACTTTTCGCGGCGCCGAGAGGGCACGAGCGTTCGCATTTTGGGGAACGCTCGTCGGAGTAGCTGTAGCGATAGGCCCTCTAATTGGCGGCTTTATTACGTCTACCGTCGGCTGGCGATGGGCGTTCCTGGTCAACGTCCCTGTTGGGGCCGCGCTGATCGCCGTCGGATTCTCATCAGTCGACGAATCAAACGACCCGCATTCGCAGAAGTTGGATTTCGCCGGGATAACGTTTTTCGGAGGCGGGCTCTTTTGTTCGGTTTGGGGGCTGATAAACGCCAACGTTGACGGCTGGCTCAGCAACGTAACTCTCGGCAAGCTTTCCGTCGCGGCCGCACTGCTGTTTTGTTTCGTGATCGCTGAACTGGTTCAAAAGCGCCCCATGGTTGATTTTTCGCTGTTTCGCAGGCGGACGTTCTTGGGCAGCAGTATTGCCATGCTTGGATTTGCATCAGCGGCCCAAGTCATGATGACGTATCTGCCTTTGTACCTGCAGAATAGCTTCGGCTTCAATCCGGCCTTGGCTGGATTTACCATGATGCCGTTCGCGCTCCCCTTGTTTTTTCTTCCCCGCGTCGGGGCGATTCTCGCTCGCAGCATGTCAGGGCGAGCCATTCTCACGATCGGCCTATGCATTGTTGCTTGCGGCAACCTCAGTACTGCGCTGGTGGTACTTTCGGGTGGTTCGCTGAAGTTGCTTTGGATTGGGATGTTGATCACTGGTTGCGGGGCAGGTCTGCTCAACGGTGAAACAACGAAGGTTTCTATGACTGTGATCCCGCCCGAACGCAGTGGAATGGCATCTGGAATTGGTGCCACGTTGCGCTTCGTTGGACTTGTACTCGGTATCACATGCCTTGGCGCGATCTTGACCAGCGAGACAAGGCGTCAGTTCATACGGGCCGCAGCGAATGAAGGGCTCCCGCAACTCGATGGGAAGACGATCGAACTGGTTGTCTCGCATATTGTCGCCGGGGACACCGGGGGACGTACCGTCCCGGCTGTGACAGATCAAGTGATTTTTGTGGCCCGCAATAGCTTTGAGCTTGGCTTTTCCTCGGTGTTGTTCGTTGCAGCCGCTGTTGCTGCAGTCTGCGCAATGCTCACTTATCTACTTGTCGATGTTTGGGAAACTGCTCCCCAGCCTAAGATGACGCATTGATTGATCCAAACTGGTTGAGTGATCCCTCTGACCAGTCCCGGCTGCTGTACGCGATGAATTACCTGCGTCGCATCGCAGCTACTGCGCCGCTTTCCAACGTGATCAGCGAAGAGAGTCAGCCCGGTGCAGCCATTCCGTCGGACGAGCAGTTGCTGAGCTATATGCGCCGTACAACGGACAGCAACTATCACCCTTGCGGGACTTGCCGTATGGACCGATCTGGCGATCCCATGGCCGTTTTGACTGCCGATCTTCGGGTGAAGGGCGTAGCGGGTTTGCGCGTATTCGATGCCTCCATGATGCCGTCGGTCATTAGCGCAAATACCAATGCAACGGTCATGGCAGTCGCGGACAGAGGAGTTGACATCATGATGGGGCGGAACTGACGTGCGGGTTGCGCATCGATGCGAGCGAGGTCCGTCGAGGGGGGAGCGGGCGGGCGCTTGCTTATAGGCGTCGTGATGCTTTTGGCCGTCGTGTGTATGAATCACATCGACGCCTGTTGTGCTCAATTGATCTGGCGGTTGCCCAACAGACCGGCATCCTGTTCGGTATTCAACAACGTTTCTATAGTATCGCTCTCTGCTTGCACCCTATCTTCAAAGGGCATCTCTCGGGAAGTCGTAGGCATCGTGCTGCTTCTGATCTTTGTCATGGACGGCACACCGCAGCGAGCATGTTTTATCGGCCTTTGCGAGAAATCACCTGGGCGGCTATTGGGTTGGACGCCGGCCAGTTGCACATGGCGCCTGGTGTTGCCGCGCAATGACGAGATTAGGGGATGTGCTGAAACACCGGGCTGATGAAGGTCATATGTCGGGTGGGGGCGTTCCGGCGCGCAGAAAAACCATGGCAACCAACTCACCAACAAAGTCCGGAGGCCGAGGCTGCGCTCGATGTGAAAGATAACGCTTCAAAAGCGGGTTGTGCGGACCTTCCCTAACCGCCATTTTCCACACGAAAGGAAATTTACCCCATCGCGGTCACTTTTAATTTTTTACTGGTCAAGAGTTTCGGTCGTCCGTGTATCTACGTTGTTGCCGACCGACCGCACCCAGGAGAGCATGGATGAAGATATTGGTAGCGGTAACGCGTGTGATCGATGCGAACATCAAAGTCGCCGCGAAATCGGATGGCACGGGCGCCGACATTGCGAACGTGAAGATGTCGATGAACCCTTTCGACGAAATCGCGATTGAAGAAGCGGTGCGTCTGAAGGAGGCGGGCGTGGCCACGGAAGTGGTGGCGGTGTCGGCCGGTGTGGCGCAACGCCAAGAGACGCTGCGCACGGCACTGGCGATCGGTGCCGATCGCGTGATCCTGATCGAATCGAACGAAGATCTGCAGCCGCTGGCTGTGGCAAAGCTGCTCAAGATGCTCAGCGACAAAAAGCAGCCGCAGCTCGTTATCCTGGGCAAGCAGGCGATTGCCGAGGGCAAAGCGACGGTCGCGCGTGAAGTGGACGGGGGTGGCGAGACGCTCGCCTTGACGGTGCCGGCGGTGGTGACGACGGATCTGCGCCTGAACGAGCCGCGTTATGTGACGCTGCCCAACATCATGAAGGCGAAGAAGAAACCGTTGGAAACGATCAAACCTGAAGACCTCCCAGCTGTTTCGTTGACTCGCACGGAGCAGCCTGAGGCCAGCGGAAGTCTACGTGAATCATATCTGCTACTGCAGGAAGCAACGACGAGACGTGAAACGGCATGCGAAGAGGAGCGTAAGCGTATTGCCCGCGAGATGCACGACGAGTTAGGCCAACAACTGACCGCATTGCGACTGAACATCTCTGCGCTGCGGATCGAATTTGGAGCCGACAACCCCGAACTTCTCGACCGGTTGCAGGGATTGTTGAGCCTTTGCGATCAGACGATGCAGGTCGTGCGCCATGCAATAGTGTCCATGCGACCAGCTGCACTGGACGCCGGCATTATTCCCGCATTGGAATTGCTCGCTACGACGTTTTCCCGGGACAACAACATAGCTTGTCGGCTTCAGACTCCCAAGGTCACCGTGGTGCTCGACGAGGAGCGGGAAGCTGCGATGTTTCGGATCGCACAAGAGGCGTTGACGAACGCCGCACGCCATGCGCACGCGAATCAGGTCACCGTCTCGCTTTCGCAGGCCGATTCTTTTTGGTTGCTCGAAGTACATGACGACGGGTGCGGATTCGATAGCGAATCCGCGCGCCCGAGGTCTTTTGGCCTCTTGGGCATGAGGGAGAGGGCACTTATTCTTGGTGGCCAACTCTCGATCACAAGTGCACAAGGTAAGGGTACTTCAATCGTCGCGCGCATCCCTGTGGAAACACCTTTCCCAGAGGCCAGTATCGGCATCACGTAGTTTTACGAACGATAACAAGCATCCATCGAGTTCTCGTAAATGTCACAATGATATACTCTGCATAGTGTCGCAGTTTACTCCCGATCTAAGAACGGCCGAGGTGTTCGCGTGACGGACGGGATTTTCGTTGCCTTTGGGGCCAAGCTCGCTTGCTCATCAACACACTGAGCATCGGCTCTCGGCTTTCCGGGCTCAAGCAGTCATTTGCGCGAATGCGTTCGCATAAGAACCTTCCGACGGTGCTCGCCGCATTGCCACCTACGACTGTGGGCTGGGGCACCGGATGCCTAATGGGATTGTGTCGATACTGGCTGCCTGCCGTGATTGCCCGGACTAAGTCTGCATCGGCGTTCGATCACGGCCACAGATTAGCCCCGCGCATTTGACATAATTAAGTTTGTCATCGTCAGTGGTACGGGAAAGAGCGTTGCGGATTTCCCGTTCCTTTCACGAATTCGACGCAACGGCTTCGTACCATTTGGTACCTGATCACTGTTGCGTGAATCAATGGCATTTCTACAGCTATCGGATCCGCTGGTGCCGCCGCATCTCAGAAGTCCCACACTGGTGAGCGAAGCCGCCGTTCCGCGATACTGGGCGAACATCTGGTCGATTGTTTCGATGGGTCATCTGGCCGCATCGACCCAGGCGGGCAAGCTTCGGTACATTGAAGATCTGTATCAGCATGCGGACCGGTTGCTGGGACCGAGCGGTCTCGATGACGCGCTCGCGGATATGAACGATGCCGCGCTGGCCGATGTGCTCGAATCGTGGTTTGTCTCGATCCGGAACCGGCCACGCGTCACGCGAGCCGACGAACTGCGCTGGCATGCGGGCCTGGGATTCCTGACAGACGTGCTGACGTGGCTTTCCAGGAGCCGCATTCCAGATGACCGGCTACGGGACATCGAGACACGCTTGCACAGGCTCTCAACGCTGTACGGCCAATTGCACGTCCGGAAATGCAGGCAGACGGAGATGATCCGCTCGTTGCCTGCCGCAGTGGTCGAGACGCTGTACGATCTGCTGGACCCCGTGTCAAGCCGGAACCCATTCAGACATACAAAGACCCGCTGGCGTATTTACATTGCTTTCATTCTGATGCTGCACCAAGGTCTGCGGCGTGGAGAGTTACTGCTCCTGGCGGCCGACGCCATCAAGACAGGATTTGACCGAAAACGGCAGACGCTGCGCCATTGGCTCAACGTGCAGCAAAATGAGTACGAGGACGACGACACGGATGGTTCGATCGACTCGCGCTACTCGAAGCCGAGCATCAAAACAGCCCATTCTGTTCGTCAGATGCCGGTCAGCCCAGTGACGGCGCAGCTGGTTCAGACATACATCGAGAACTATCGCGGTCGCCCTGGCCACCCCTTCCTGCTCAATTCGCATTTCGACAGCCCGTTCGCGACGGAATCGCTGACGAAAGCGTTTCGCGAGATATCGAATGCGTTGCCTGACGCCGTACGCCAGGAATTGCGCGATCGCACTGGCAAGGCTTCCGTGATGCCACACGACCTGCGGCACACAGGCGCCGTTGTCCGGTTACAGCAGCTGATCGATAACGGCGATTCGATCGATGAGGCGCTTCAGAAGATGCGCACGTTCTTCGGCTGGTCGAAAAAATCTGTGATGCCCTTGCGCTACGCGCGGGCCGTCTTCGAAGACCGGCTCGCTGACGTCTGGAACGACAGCTTCGATGACCGGGTGGCGCTGCTGCGCGCCATCCCGAAGGGGCTCTGACCATGCGGCCGCCCCATCGTCGCGACGGCGCAGATGTTGCCGTTGGGGCCGGGCAACTGATCATCGACGTGGTCTCGCGACTCCCTGCTCTTCCCCCTGTCATCCGCTACTACGACGAGTTTGATAACGCTACCCGTTCGATCCCTGCGCCTGCCGACGCAACAGTATTCGAGCTGTCGATATACGGGCGACCGCACAGGCTGGACTTCGATCGTTATCCAGGTGCATACGCCATGCTGGTGAAGCAGCTCTTCCTGTATCTGCTGGGGGAAGATCTCCACGTCGTTTCGGCCTTCAAGGCGGCAAGTGGAGCGATGCACTTCCCGGTTGCTGAAGTCGAAAAGCTGATCGACGCCGGCCCCCACAAGATTAGCCGCGAATGGACTGTCATGCGCGCACGCGATCTGCCTCAGGACGCGTACCGGTTTGGTAAAACGCTGCTACGGTTGCTTTGTGCTCACCGGCTTGGCGGCTGGTCTCCAACATTTGCGGAATTCATCCGATCTTCCCTGCCGGGCCCTGCGAGCGACGCCTACGCGGGAGTGCATTCCGGCGACGCCTTCCTGTCGGCCGACGAAGAGGCCGCGATCGTTCGGCATCTTGACGAAGTGGTTTCGGTTCTCACGTCGTCAGTGAAAACGCCGTTAGCGTACGAGGACGTCTGCGACGCTGGCATGTTGCTGTGCGCCTACCAGTTCGCCATGCGCCCGATCCAGATTGCGATGCTGGGCATGCGCAATGTTCGCATCTGGCAGGATGCGCCGGATGGACTGCCGACGGTTCATTTAACCTTCCATATGGCCAAGCAGCGAAGCGACTCGAAAAGAAAGCCGCTTACACGCCGCGTCAAACGTGAGTGGGTCCCGATCTTCGTTGTACTCAATACATGGCGGCGGTCTGAAGGGGCCGCTGGCGCTGCGCGCTTCTTCGCTGTGCAGTCGAACTACGAGGCTGGAGCCCGGATTGCCGCGCTCGTCAGGAAACTGATCGGCTCGGATGACCTCGGTACGGCCACGGATTTGCGGCACACCGCAGCGCAACGGCTCGTTGACGCTGGTGCAACTCATGAGGAACTTGCGGAATTCCTGGGGCATTCTCATGTCCAGAGGGGGCTGGTGTACTTTGCGACATCGGCCTCCCACGCGGAACGGGTCAACCGGGCGCTCGGCGCGTCGGACATATACCGGCGTGTGGCGAAAATTGCGCACGACCGGTTCATCCTCCCGGAAGAGCTCACCCTTCTTAAAGGTGAGCAACAGATCGCTGGTGTGCCTCACGGCATTCCGATTGCAGGTATCGGCGGATGCTCTTCGGGGCAGCCGGCCTGCCCCTATAACCCGGTCACGTCGTGCTATGGATGCAGGAAGTTCATGCCGTTACACGATAGATCGATGCATGAGCGGGTGCTGGCCACCATGCGTGAAGTGGTTGTGTTCTTCGACAGGAGTTCCCGCGGCGACACCCGGTCGCCGGCCTATCTGCAGCTGCAGCGCACGATCGCCGAGATCCAGACGGTCATTGACGAACTGGAAGGCGACGACTGATGAACCCACACTACTCCGCGTTCATCGAGCTGGGCAAAACGCTGGCCCGTGAGAAAGGCCTGTCGTGGGACATGCCTCTCGATGAAACAGGCGCCGCACTCGATGGTGTCGGCTGGAACCTGACCGCTATTGCCAATGACGTGCCGCCGCCCACGCATTATCTGCGAGACCTTGGAGCTGATGCGAAGGCGCTGGCGATCATTAACGCCGAGCGCGACCTGACGCCACTGGCACGCCAACCGCTGTCGCCCGCATGGCAGGACCTGGTCAAGGCAGCAGTCGCCGAACAGTTGCTGTTCAAACGGAACACCTCCGGGTATGTCTCGCAGTCCATCGCACGTCCGCTGCGTGTAATCGCTACATGCGTGAACAGGGAGCCATGGCAACTGACCGTCGACGATCTGTGTCTGGCGATCCGCGTCGGAAAGGCGATCCAGGCCACAGGGAAGCTGGGAGACCTGGTGGCCGGCATCATCAAAATAGTGTTCGACGCCCAGCACCTCTGCGACGCTGGTCAGTTGTACTCGTCGCTCGCCGTTCCCCGTATGAAAATGAAAAATGCGATCAAGGCGAAGCATACCTGGTCGCAGGAGGAGTTGCGCACTGACCTCGATGCGCGCAAGCGTGAGGAGCGGTTGCCGGAGCGCCAGGCGTTCTGGGAGCTGACCCGCATCGTGATGACCGAAAAGCCGCGTACGTTCATGGACGATCTCCGATTCGCCGCGATCCGGACAATGATCGTGACGGGGCTCCGGATAGGCGAAGCCGCGCTGCTACCTGTTGGCTGGAAGCGTGAGCGAACTTACGTCGATGCCAAGGGCCGCCCTGCCGGCGAAGCCGGCGGCATCTCGACGTCGCTCATGATTCGCCACTTCGCGGAAAAGCAACAGATCGAGGAGTCGGATGGCCGTGTTCTGTTCGAGAATGCGCAGCCTGTGCCAGACATGTTCCGGCAATTGCTGACCGACACGCTCGATCACGTCGCAAAGCTCACGGAGCCGCTGCGCGCGACGCTGAAGTTGCAGTGCGAGACCGGTCGGCTACTGCCCTGGTATCGGGCCAATGACGTCGTGCCGTTCACGGAAGCGTATGTGCGGCTGATGGGCAACCCGTTCTGGCTGGACATCGAGCGCGAGCCGTTCATCGAACGTTATCGGAAAAGCTTCGATCCTGATGTGCTGATCGACCTCCAGCGATATCAGGCAGAAAGAGCCCGGAATGGTCCGATCTCGCTGGACATGGCGGTATATCAGTTCGGAAAACGGCTGCTCGACAGGATGCGTGACGGGCAGATCGAATTGCGCTTCCGTCGAGCGGACGGACAGGTGCAGGGGGTGCGGGAACGCATGAGCTGGCACAACACCTATCTCCATGTGGGCGAGCTCGAAGACCATATCCGGGCCACAATACCGACCAAGGTCTCCGACACAATGCCGCTGCCACTCGCGGTCGGCGTCGTACGGTCGTGGGAATTCCTGTTCGTCCAGCCGAAGCGATCGCTCTCGGAGGAGCGCAACGATGGCTTGTGTGACGTCACCCGCTGCATGTCAGTTAGCCGCCCTGTACCACGCTTTATAGGACTCGCGCTGGGTGACGACAAGCGAATACCGTCACTGTTCGAAAAATACGGGCAGACCGACGAAGACAGGGCAATGAAGATCGAGTCGCACATGCTGCGCCATCTGCAAAACACCGAACTGTTCCGCCTGGGCGTGGCCGATACGATCATCTCGAAGCGCTTCAACCGGCGCAGCGTCGCACAGAGCTACGAGTACGACCATCGCAGTCTTGCAGAAGAGCTCGACCAGATCGAAATCCCGCAGGACATCGAGGTCATGCTCGGCGAGAAGGCCAGCACGGTTGCCAGGCTCATCAAGGGCGGCAAGGCCAACGGCCCGATCGTTGATGCGTTCCGACGCATTCAGGCAACAGAGGGCGACGCTGCCGCGTACGCGTACCTGCGCGCCGAAGCGGACGGCTTCCATGCCACGCCGTATGGGCACTGCCTGAATTCGTTCACGGTTGACCCCTGCCCGAGACACCTCGAATGCTTCGCGGATTGCCGTCACCTCTCGGCGACCGATCTGCCGGAGAACCGGCAGAACCTGATCCAGCTCGAGGGCAAGTTCAAGCTTGCGCTGGAAACAATCAGGGCCCGGCCATCGACCAGCATTGGCTGGAAAAACCAGCTTGATCACGCGGAAAAACGGCTGGCCGGCGTACAGAGGCTCCTTGCAACACCATCGGGGAAGCGCCCCTTCCCTGACGGCGTTGACCTGTCAATGCCGCGGCAACGAGGAGTACTTGATGACTGAACCGAAAGGGTCCGGCGACGACGCGATGCGCGAGACGCTCGAAGCGTTGCTCGCCGATGATGAAGACATTACGGCTCGCGCTGTTGCACGGTTGCATCCGTCCATCTGTGCGGCATCGTCGATCACCCGTAGCGAATCACGGAGAGCGCTGCTCGCTGAATATCAGCAACGGCAGACCGAATACCGGCGCTGGCGAGGCCGCGTGGCGAAACGCTCTGGTGCCGACACCGCAGCATCGCTCGCCGACAAGGACATCCGGATTGCCGAACTTGAAGCGACTGTGCAATTGCTGACCGCTTCCCACCTCGCCATGCTGCGTGCCGTCGGCGAGATGGGTGGTTTCAGTAAATGGGCCAGGTTCTATGAACATCATCGCGAGGCGCGAGACACACTTGCGAAGCACGGCGCGATTCCCGAGGCGGAAGTTTCTCCAATGCCGGTAGATATCCCGGTGCGACGTGGAGATAGAAGGCAGCGTTGACTGGCAGCGTGACGTGATAGTGTTTGCGTGATCGCCGCAGCTACGAAATGGCTGCGGTTCGGCGGCGGAAGCCGCCTCTCTCCCGAAAGGAGCACGAAATGTCTTACCCACCCTGCTTCCAGAGACTGCACGATGAGGCCGGTCCAGTCGGATACCTCGGGCGAGGTACGCATTATTCTGTTTTACGCATACCGACGTGGCACGACGAACTGATGAACCAGCTTCAGTACGGCAGGTTCCTCGACTTCGCAATTATCTGGGACGAAGATCACGACGACCGGGTGCTCGATGCGATCCTGATCATGTACCTCACTGGCCTGCTTGCGCCCGTGCGATTCATCGGCGAACGCAAAGGCGTGCTCTCAGTGCTGCTTGCACCTTCAACCGTCAAGACCTGGGACAATGACACGTTCCAGCAATATCGCGAGGACATCGTCGCCGTATGCGCCCATCTTGATGATCCGTGGACAGCAGAAATCAACAGCCTGGATAGCACACAACATTCGATCATCCAGGCGTCTGCTGAAAACGTCGCGACCTATCTGAAGAACATCGACATGCTGTGGCAGCTCGGAACGAAGTCTACCCTTCCTGCCTAGGTAGCGCGGATCCGCAACAACATCCGATCACGCGATGCCACGACCCGGCCGCCGTTGTTGCGCAGTCGCACGTCCCATCGCGCAACAGACGTTGCACTTCGGTGATGCAACAGCCCTTCAGCGAATAGCGGCGCCTGTGGATAACTTCCCCCCTATAGATAAAGGGAGAGTTGAAGAACAAACCTTCGCAACACGATGCCCGAGGTGCCAAGAATCAACATTTTTTTTGTAGCGGCAATATGAGAATGTCGTGTTCTAGCAAGATACAAATGTCGTGTTTTACGGTGGCTGGCAAGCTGGCGTTTTGCAGCGTGATCGCAGGAGCCAGTCATGAGCCCAGCCGCACTGGTGACATTGAACATGCGCGAACTCGACCGTTTGAAGGTGATCCAGGCCGTGGTGGACATGGGGCTCAAGCCAGGGCGTGCCGCCGGGCGACTGGGTCTGACCGTGCGTCAGGTCGAGCGGCTGGTAACGCGATATCGGGAATCGGGCGCGGCGGGACTGGCTTCACGCAAGCGCAAGTCGCCCGGCAACCGGAAGCTCGATGAAGGACTGGCCGTGCGGGCCCTGACCACCATTCGCGAGCGCTACGCCGATTTTGGGCCGACGCTGGCGTGCGAGAAGCTGCGCGAATGTCATGGCCTCGTGCTGTCGAAGGAAACCGTGCGGCACCTGATGATGGACGCCGGCCTGTGGGTACCGCGCCGGCAGCGGCCACCGAAGATCTACCAGCCGCGTGCGCGGCGTGCATGCCTGGGTGAGCTGGTGCAGATCGACGGCAGCGACCATCATTGGTTCGAGGACCGGGCGCCGGCCTGCACGCTGCTGGTGTACGTCGATGACGCCACGAGCCGCCTGATGATGCTGCACTTTACGTCGACCGAATCGACCTTCAGCTACTTTGAGGCGACGCGCGCGTATCTTGAGCAGCATGGCAAGCCGGTGGCGTTCTACAGTGACAGGGCCAGCGTCTTTTACGTGAAGCGACGCTCGGAGACAGCGGGTAAAGGTGTTACACAGTTCGGCCGGGCGATGTACGAGCTGAACATCGACACGTTCTGCGCGAACTCAAGCCCCGCCAAGGGACGCGTCGAGCGCGCCCACCTCACGCTGCAGGACCGGCTCGTCAAGGAGCTCCGGCTGCGCGGTATCAGCACCATCGAGGCTGCCAACGCCTGGGCGCCCGCGTTCATGGCAGCCTATAACGCGCGCTTTGCGAAGCCGCCACGCAGCGCTTTCGATGCGCATCGACCCGTGCGCGCTGACGAGGATCTCGACGCGGTCCTGACCTGGCGGGTTCTGCGCAAGGTCTCGGATTCACTGACGCTGCTGAACGACCGCGTGATCTGGCTGCTTGACGATACGCCGGCCAACCGCAGGCTGATTCACCGCTATATCGACGTGTGGGAGTATCCGGACGGACGCCTCGAGATCCGTGCCGATGGTGTCGCACTGCCCTGTGTCCAGTACGACAAGCTTGCCGAGATCGACCAGGGCGCGGTGATCGAGCACAAGCGTCTTGGTCATGCGCTGCAGGTCGCGCAGGCGCTCCAGGCCCAGCGCGACAACCGCCGGATCTCCGGCTCACCGTCACGCACGAACCGCGGTGAACCCGTGCGTGCGAAGGCGCGGCTACCTGGCACGAAGAAGCAGCGCGAAGTGACGCTCGATGACTGGAATGCGGCAGTCATGGGGACACACCAGAACCCGGGAGGCTCGGTGCTAAAAACCCCCCTCCAGAGAGATATAAAAGGACCGCAAGACAACCCTAGCCCAACACCCAGAACCGACCTCAACCCCGACATCTGTATCTAGCTAAGACCCCGACATTTCAATCTGGCTTTGACATTTTTCCGTAGGAGTCCGTAGGAGTGCTTGGCATAGGTGCGGATGTTTTCTAAACCACGGTCCCATCCGAACCATACGCGTCAGCACGTAGGGAGACTGCGCCGGAGTTGCCCGGGGCGTAGCGGTGATAACCCGCGCCTTATCGCGGCATCGGACAACATGCACGGCGAGATCTGTTCGCAACATACTGCCATGTGCAGTTGCGGTGCGGTCAGTAACCCGATAGCCACGCCCAAATTAGCTCCTCGCGTCCCCTGCGGAGGATTCTAACGCCGTGCCGATTTCGGGCGTATCTCGGGGAAGTTTATGCCCCATGCCTCGTAAAGACACTCCCAGCCGACGCCTCTCGGAGCCATCCCTTTGATTACCTTCCAGTCCCAGTCCAACGAATCCGCCGCCTTTTCGATTCTGAGGAAACGCTCCCACTGCGCGCGAAAAAAGGCTAAGAACCGATGATCGGGCAGTCGAACTCGACCTGAGCGAAGATATCGGGTTACGCCGTTGTTAAATCGGTTTCTCCGCTGTTCCACGTATCGCATTTTTGCCTCGAATGCCGCCCAAAGGCGGACTGTAGACGAAGGGGCAGTTTTGCAGGGTAAAAGAGATGAATAACTGCGCGCCAAGGGCAGTCGCGGCTCGGCTATTTTCAAGTAACGCAGCAGCGGCTGAGATATGTGATTGAAGACCGCGTCGGTCTTGCGCAGTTCGTCGTGGCACGCGTCGATTGCATTTGCCAGCCCTTGCAGGTCCGTATCGCCGCTACCCGTAAGTGTCAGCAGCCGATATCGGATCCATAACTCGATATATTTCCCTAGAAAAAGATTTTGAGGAGCAGAGTCGATCGTAAGACGGATGGTCGTCAGGCGGTCCAGCGTGATAGTGCTGTCGAGCACTTCCCATAGCAAGGAATGCAACCAGAGACGAGCCGTCGCCCCACCGGGTAGGGCGTGCACTGCGCCAGTCAGATCAACCTTGTATTTGCCGCGCGGCCCTTCCACTGGACACCGGTCTCCGCGCAAGTACTGGTGCATGATTTTGCTGTTAGGGGCGCAGCGATCGCCCCGCCGTGCCCGGCCGTCTGATCGTGAAGCGACTGAGCGTCCTAAACAGCTGAGTCGTGAGGCCGTTTGGCCAATTTTGAGTACGGCGGCTGCTGCCCATGACATTCCCTTCAATCCCCGCAGACGTCGAGAAAGTGACATCTCCTTTCGATCTTGAATATCCGCCGGGGCCGGCAAAAGTCGGCGCCAGTATCGGTAGTCCTGCATGGAAGAGCGGTTTACAGCTTCGTCAGCCATTGGGGGACCCCAAATACACTAATGCACCGCCAGCGCGAGCCGTTGCCGATTCCCTCGGAGCCTTGGCTGGTGAGGGTTTTCGCATCGAGTTGTCGTCTCGACGTCGTGAGTTTGACTTCTGTGGCTAAGCTTCACATTGGCGCGCAGTACGCAGTCCTGGAGGCGGATATTGGGTCACGAGTAGCACTCAGGAACTTAACGAAATGACCTTGTGCTTCGAGGCTCGGCAACTCTCAGTTGGGAATCGGTTGCCAGTAGTCGATAGGAAAAATATATAGATTGCGGGGTAGTCAATCGTGCTGGGCGCCTGCCTGGACGTCCGTCAGGGCGGAGTGCCGGGAGCTTTTACAACCTTCTCAAGCAATGCAAATTCACGAGGTACTTCAGTTATGAAGCAAGGTCCGTGAAAATCGCCAAGCAATAAAAAACGGGCACCCGGTCCTCTCAAGACCAGACGCCCGTTCGTCTCGGCCTGATCGGCAGAGTGGACAATCTACAAATCCATAATCTGCCGAATCCGGCCTCAAGTCAAGCTTTGTTTAATGGAGGCTGATATGAACTCGTCTGTAGATTTCGTGCAGTCGGACAAACCCGTAGCTGGCGGCATTATCAGGGGCAGTAAAGCTCCAGGCGGTGATTCAAAGATGGTGAATGCGAGTTGTAGGCGACTGCACGGAGCGCTCTCGCAGACACCGCGAGCAGTAGTTCCGTGCGCCAGGAACGTGGTGGAACGGATCTTCGCCGCCAAGGAATCGCTTGTGGACCGAAGGCTTCCGCCGCTTTCGCCGCGTGCCGTCAGCAGCGATCACGAGCGGCAAGAGATCCGATTTGTCATTGGGCCAGACACACCCAGCCGGAGAAGGGAGTTGGCTGCATGTGTGAATCATCTCGCGGGTCCGCGAGGACAGAAGCTGGTCGTGCCACGCAAGCAAGGTGGACTCGACGAGCAGCTTGATCACGTCAGGACATGGGCGACAGAACGATGTGTCCGAAGTCCCATGCGGCCGGTTGTTGTCGGCATAGACGGAATGGACCAATGGCTGACATCAGCGAGTGCAGCTGCGTCTCAACTGCGAGCGTTACTCAACGTCGGCGCCGAGGTCGTATGCGCGGTCGACTCGAGATATGGTGATTTCCGTTTGCTGACACTTCACCTGCGCATTCTTGGGATCGAGGTGATCCGTGAGCCTCGTCTCCCGAAAAGGCTGACCAGTGTTTCGACTGACCCCGAGACGCAGCGTCTCTCGCCTGAAGCGGAGTGTGGGGTACCAGTTCGGCGATTCCCCAGTGTCCAGATCCCGGCACTGGCTGCATACGCGTCCGACCTCCAACACGTCAAGTTGCAACCTACGCGGAATAACCGGGCCGGCCAGCAGCGGGAGTTGACGCACCGCTGGTCAAGCGAAGGCGGGACTCATTCCGCTTTTTCCCAATACAAACAGAACGAATACGCGCGGGTATATCGGAACCACTTTGCCATCAATCGCCTTTTGCGTGAGTTGTTTGACGTCTAGGCACGGGAGCGATCACAGCGACGCTGAACTGCTGCGTGTGAGGCCATCCTGGTCTTCAGCAGGTCGCGCGCAGCAGGCGCATCAATCGCCCGACCGCGGCGCAATGATCAGAAAAGCAAAGGGCAACGAAATTGCGTCGTCCTCGATTTAGCGATGGGCTGTGATTCGACATAGCGCTTTCTCCTTTCCTCCCGAGGCGCCTATAAGACGCTCCGGGATATCCAACATATTGGAGAGTGACATGACGACAGATGCGTTGAGAATTCGAAAAGGAACGCTATCGCGCAAGCTGAAGGAACAGACGAACGCCAAAGAGAGCGGATTGCATCAACGTTGGCTGCATACGCGGGACAGGCCAGGCGCTGGAATCAGAACGCGACTTGTGTGCGACAAGGCAGCAGGCGGGGAACTGCACCTGTTATCCGAGGCAGAGCACGCCGAATTCCTTGAAGGATGGTACCGGCACGATGTGAAGATTATCTACGATCAGGTAGCCCTCGAGCGCGACAAGACCCAGAGAGCGGCGGCGTCCATCAATGTTGCACATCCATTCTATCGGCAACTCGGCGAACCCGCGGTGATTAGTACGGCCCTCGTGTACCTGACGGAGCACGGGACGACGCACAAGCGGGAGGCGAGGTCAGTCAGGTCGAGCAGCACTAACAAACCACGCAAACGAACGCGCTCGCAACTTATAGAGCAAAAAACATGGGAAGACGACGGCGCTTCGTACTCTGCCGTCAGGGCTAACGGTATGCATGCGCGGCGCTCCAAAAATCTGGCGTGGATCTTTCGAGCGCACAACGACACGGTAGGCCGAAGTCTGTCTGACTTCGAGAAGGCGGCGCAGCGCGAGTTGCTTCATCTGGTTCGATGGAGGAAGGAGTTACGAGTTATCGAGGCATGTGGACTCGTTGACAGAACACGAGGTCTCCCGGCGGGCTCGGGCGTACAGGCCTTTCGGCAACTAGCTGGCGCCAAACGAATAGCGTTTGACTTCGACGTTTCCGACCCGCTGGACTTGAAGCTCGGTGAAGTCTGGCGGCCAAAGCTTTGAAGGGCGCCACTGTTTTGTGCTTACTTGACGGAGGCACGAATGCTCATGAAATCGACGTGCCCACACGAAATCGCTGTGGGAGACGTGCTCAGGGATCGCAACGGTGATCACATATATATAGTGTTGAAAACAGGGAGGAACGCCAGGTGGACCCATCTTATCGACATTGAACATAACGCAAAATCGGCAGCCGGTCGAAGAGCATCACCGTTTAAGGAAAAAACGGACGATCTGCTGTTGCGACTGTCAACCAATGTCGAGCCTGAACGTGCTCTCGAAAAACTTGCAAAGCTTCCGGGTAACGTGTCAGAGCGAAGATGTGTACTGGCTTTTGGTCTCTCTCGTCGGTCCAGAAAATATCGGGAGATCGCCGATGAACCAACCAAGTCTAAAGGCTGGATCCTTATATCGGGATTACTAACATTCGATTTACCACCGAACGACGACGGATCTTCACCGCAACCTTCGATTTATGGGGATGCATTCGAGGAGTTGCTTCACCGCGAAACCCGCAGGAAGCGAATCTTGCGATATTGCGCGGCATCGGGCGTGACAGAGTCAACGGTTTACAGGACGTTCAGGCGATTTTGCCAGCAGGGGATGACACCGGCAGCGGCCGCAGATGATTACGATCGGTGCGGAGGGAGAGGTCAGCTTCGGAACTGGGAGTGCGCACCCGGTAGAAAGCCGAAACGCAGGAAGTTGAAGGGTTCAGCTCGTAACCACGAGGTGCAGTGCTTGCTCGAACTGGCGGCCGATCACTACTTTGCGTTCGAATACTCGAAAGGAAAGCGGGCCCAAAAAACGTTAGAACAAGCCATAAACTGGATCAACGCAACCTTTCTGCATGATAGGGTCGTCTACAACGAACGTGGAGAAATGATCGCGTTGGAACTCGGTCGCCGTATCGTTATAACTGCCCGCCAACTTCAATACCATATCTATCGGAACTACAGTTACGAAGAACGTCGCATCCACAAGGTTGGTCTGAGGCGGTATTTGCTGCACGAGCGCCCTTTGACCGGTCGACTTAGAAGGTCACGTGGGCCCGGTGAACGCTTCCACATTGACGCGACGATCGCTGATATCTATCTGGTGGGGCAAGTGTTGCGGACGAAGGTAATCGGCAGACCGACGCTTTATCTTGTTATCGACGACTATACAGCGATGGTTGTTGGCTTCTATGTGACATTTGAGCCGCCCTCATGGGATGGAGCAATGATGGCGCTTGCCAACGCCGTCAGTCCCAAAGTCCAGTTTTGCGCGTCAATTGACATTGCGATCCGAGAAGAGCAGTGGCCAGCGGATCGCTTGTGTGAAATCGTCTATGGGGATCAGGGTGAGCTAAGCAGTGTGCATAAGGCACACCCTCTGATCGCGCACTTTCGCGTAGAAATGCAAAACCCTCCGGCCTATCGCCCAGACCTGCGATCTGTTATGGAAAGGCGATTCGGCATCATTCCGGCGATCTGGAACTCGCTCGTGCCTGGGGTCGTTGAAAAGAGTTCGTTTGACCGTGGCATTGAACACCCCGCATATCACGCGGCCTTGGACATTATCGAATTTCGGCGCATCGTTTGCTATGCAATACTTAGCTATATCAATCGGCTCATCCGCGGTTATCCAACGCCACCAGAAATGGTAGAGCGAGGCCTCGCACCAACGCCGCTCAACCTTTGGAAATGCGGTACTGAGATTAATGGTTGCGGGAGGCGTGTCGATATAGACGATTTTCGTGCGAAAGTCATGCCGCGAACAACAGTTCCGATCGATGGCGATGGGATCCTTCATAACGGGATGCACTACGACTGTCCTACGCCTTCGCTCATTGAGCGCCAGGCAATGTTTCGCGCCCAGAACGTGGAGTCCATGGTCGAGATCGGTTACGACTCCGCGGATAACAGCAGCATTCAACTTCATGGACTGGGCGAGCCCGTGTCTTGCCAGCTTTCTGAGCACGAACTCGACAAGATGTGCGGGCTGACATACGCCGAACAGTTGCTTTATACAGAGCACAATGCAACTAATGGAGGCATGAGTAAGGAGGCGTCCGAGTCCGATCGCGCGATGACGGACTTCAACATTGCAAAGATCGCCAAAGACGCCGTCTCCAAAACTTCGAGGGCGCTAAAAGACGCAGGGATGATGCGATCGAACATCAGTGATATGGACGAAATGCGTAACCTTGAGCGAGCCGCTGAATCGACGTCGCGTGCAGGGAAAGGTTCGAAGAAGTCTGAGCGAAACGGGAGGCGCAAAAGGAATGGTGCGTCGTTCAAGAAAATCATCAAGACGATTCAGCAAGGAAAAAACTTGGATGACCCGGAAACGCAAGAAACGTATGACGAGGAAGGAGACGCGTACGACGAGTTGGAAAATCAAGGTAACGCGGCCTCTCCCGAGGCTGATCGCATGACCGCGAAGGAACTCCGTGAGAAGCGCACGAGGGAGTTACTTGCGGAAATGGACGCATAGGAGCGCATCATGACCATCAAGAAAATCGTCACCAATCAGACGAAAAACCAAACATCGAGCCAACCTGAGCCGGTGAGGCAATGTGTCGAAGCAGTGGAGGCATGTTACTACGGCGGTGAAACGCTCTTGCCCGAGTACCGAAGCAATCCGTTGATTTCAGCATTGGGGCCTGTTTGGGATCAGAAGTCGATTTTGAAGGCGCTCAACGTGCCCGTCGCCTTCGATGAGAAGGAGCGCACGAAGTCTGAAGAGTATCGCTTGCATGCGATTGGGCGACTGTCTCGACTTGTCGTCGCACTTCCTGCTCATGTTGACGTGGTCAGCACAATTCAGATCATTATTCGTCAGCATTATATTGGAAGCGAGCTACGGGACGATTACGCAGAAGGACTCAAGGACCGATATAGGGCGAACCAAGATGGGCAGCTCTCTCCTGTTTACCTGCATCAGCGTTCACATGCGTATTGTGCCGGCATCTTCGGCCTTTCGGGTGGTGGCAAAACCACAGCGCTGGAAGCTGCGCTACGCTTGTTCCCCAAGGTGATCCTGCATAAGGAATATGGGATGAGTCAGGTTGTCTGGATAAAGGTTGATTGTCCCAAGAGTGCCAGTCTCAAAGACACACTCAAGCTTCTCATATTGAAATTTGATGACCTGCTTGGGACGGACTATACGAAGGAGATTGGGCTCAGAGCCACGTTGGCTGACTACGCGAATAAGCTACACCGTATCTGCCAACGGCATCACACGGGCCTCATTGTTATTGACGAGATGCAGAACGCGCTACAGGCGGTGGCAAGGAACGACCCGCTCTTTGACTTCTTTGTCAATCTTACTAACGTGGTTGGAATTCCAGTCATCGTGAGCGGCACTCCGAAAGCAGCTCAGCTTTTTCGGAAGACGTTGCGGTCTGCGCGGCGCATTAGCAGTCAGGGCGTTACCGTCTGGAGCGGTATGAGGAATGAGGACGACTGGAAGCGATTCTGTGATCAGCTACAGAAATATCAGTGGATTGCCGACCCGGTGCCTCTTTCGGATGCCATGAGGAAGTACTTGTATTTCTTGACTCAGGGGCTGCCTGGGATTGCGATTCCTCTGTTTCAGCTGGCGCAGTACGCGGCAATCTCGTCAGGGGAGGAGCGGTTGTCGCGAAAAATCATTAGAGATGTATTCGATGAAAAGATGGCTTCGTTGAGGCCGATGATGAACGCGGTGCGATCTGGGAATAAGGCAAGAATGGTGGAATATGACGACCTGTTGGGCGACACGCTGGACGACATCGTCGACTCGATGGAGGCGGCGGCGAAGCGACATGGTTACTATGAGGTGGCCATGGAGCATGACAGGAACGAGTCAGCGATCAGTGCAGTCTCCAGACTGATGCTTCTGGGCGTGCCGCAAGAGGTGGCGTCGTCGCTCATTTGCACGGTCCAAAAGGAGTACCCTTCCGCATCATCGCAAGATCTGAGTAACGAGGCAGCGCGCCGTTTCTATAAACACAAATCTCCTGCGGAATCTCTGAAGACAAGCGGCAAGGAGTCGAAATAGGAGATTATTTGACAACTCCGAAGCCGGGGGTGGCTTCGGTGGGCCTCCATCTTGAAATTCAGTTGCCACCAGCAGTCGGTTCACCCATTCCGGTCTCATGCGAGCGCGTTGGGTTGTGAGAGGCGATCCGTCGTCTGCTGAATCACGCCGCCATACTTGGTGAAGAGGTCTGTGAGCGCTGGATTTTAAAGTGACTTGGACGAGAGTAGACGAGGATACGTAGGGTAATGCGGTTGGGAGAACACGGAGAAAGGTTATGGCTATCGCGTTGTTTCCGCTTTTAAATGGTGAAACTATTGGCAGCAATCTAGGCCGCTATGGGAACTTCATTGGTCTAGAAACTACGCTGCCGCTTAGGCAACGTCTCTTTGGCTATGCCTGTATGCCGGATACCAGACTCCCGAGCGGACTTGATCATCTCGTCGCGGAAACCAGAGACTATTGGGATCTGGACGCAGAGGCAATTATCCGTGATTACACGGAGTTCCATTACGCGACCTTGACGGTCTCGGAGAAACAAAGAGAGGCGATGCGCTCGGATATGCTCGGTCGACCTGCCGGTAGATGTTCACGAAGAAGCGCCTGTGGCTGGAGTGGGGAAATCGTATCAAGGTTCCGATATTGCGAAGACTGCCTATTGGATTGGAAAGCGAAGCGGATTCCAGCCCATTGGATGGTCGACCATCAAATCCCGGGCGTGTATGTCTGTTGCACGCATTCACGCATGCTCAAAGTAACGGTCTCGGATTTCTCCAAAAATCTCACGGACACGACGGTAGTGGAACTGAGGGGGCGTGCCGATGAAGAGGTTTTGACTCGGTTGTCAGTTTCAGAGAGGAGCGCGATTGAGGATGTAGCTAAACGTAGCGTGCAGTACAGGATGCCGAATGATGGTCTCCCATCGGCGACGACCTATCGAGAATTGCTTCGGGAAGCGGGGTTTGTGTGGCCTGACGGTAGGATGGACCATCGTGCCTTTATTGCATGTTTTTTGAAGCATTTCGGCCACGAATATTGCCGATTGGCTGGTTTGGATTGGCAAAAAATGACAGTCTGGCTGCGTAACATCGCAGATCAAAGTAGAGACAAGGATGCTTCCCATCCGCTTATGTTCATCGCAGCCGAGTCGTTACTGAATCGCCGTTGCTCGTTGCCCGGATCGTTTGTGCCTGCGACATGGAATACGATGATTGCTCGTGGAACTGATTGGCTGGATTGTCGTGATAATTCTGTCAATAAAAAAATGCGTGAGCTGTCATGCGTCGGAATCCTTCATCGGAGGAACGACACCTGGAGAGAATGCTTGAGTGAAAGGGCTGGATGGAAGCTTGTCTGCTCATGCGGAGTATCCTATCGGGTGCCCGGCTTGTCGTCATCTGAAAAAGCGCCGTTGACAGTGGAGGCGTATGGAGCGCGATATCGAGACCTCATTCTCATGGGGCTCGCCGATGACGGTAGCGCTCCAACCGCATCACGCGCAGTACGTGAGAGGTTCCTTCGTTGGGCGCGCTATGCGGGATTTCGCAAAAACACGGATTTGTCCCGAGATGAGGTTCAACGCATGCGTGACCGCTGGTGCTCGCTCGTTCAAAATGCTCCGCGGAGCAAGAAAATTACCTCGGCCTATCGCGTTGATCCTGCACTCTATAGAACCTTGTGTCGACACGACCACGAGTGGTTTGCGGCTTTCAACTTCGCGAATCGAACACGCCTTGCATTCGTTGTCCACCGGAGGGGGACGGAACCTGTTAGCCATTAGGTTCGCGGAATCAAGCAGTTCTTCGCGATGGTGAATGCGTTCGTGATCGGAGTATAAGCCGTCAGAAGTTTTCTGAGACCGGGAAAATTCGATGCGAAGTGTGGACCGACTGGTCAACGCTTGGTGGTATCGGATTGCCGCGTGAAATGCGCGGAAAATCCAAGGAATTAGCGAAAAGCTGGTGTGTCGATATCGCGTGCGGTCAAAACTCTGAACTGTCAAAACTAGGATTGATTCGATGGCTATTGCACTTTTACCGTTGAAGGAAGGTGAGACTCTTGGGGGTAATTTCGGACGTTACGCCGAGTTAGCGGATTTGAAGTTGGTTCACAATTTTAAGCGATCGCTTTTCGGCTATGCTTCCAGGCGACTTACGCGGCTTCCTGGTGGCATTGGATATCTTGCAGAGCAAACGCGTGACTACTGGAATCTTAAAGCAGAAGTCATAATTAATGAGCATACGGAATTCAGATATGCAACGATGATGGCCTCGTCACCGACAAGAGAAAAGATACTTCGAGGAATGCTAGAGCATCCAAAAAACACAGAATTCGTGCCGAGAATTATTCGATTGAATGGTGAGCGCACCGTGGCATTGCGATACTGCAAGGAATGTCTAGTCGAATGGATTGAGAAACAGGAAATACCCTATTGGAAAATCGATCACCAGTTGGCCGGAGTGTACTGCTGTGTTAGGCACTCTTCTATATTGAAGTCAGTAAATAAAATATTTCCTCGGGGTACCTTTGACCCAACTGTAATGCACTTGATTAGTGCTTCAGATGAGCAGGTTTTGCAAAGGACGGCAGCATCAGAAAAGCATGCCATTGATGATATTGCAAAAAGAAGCGTGCAGCAGAGAGCGGAGGGCGGTCCATGCAAGCCAGCAGAAGCCTTTCTAAGTTTTATTCTGGAGGCAGGATTTCTGCGAGAAAATTCAAAAATAAAAAAACACGCTTTGATTTCCAGCTGGCTTGATTATTTTGGACGTGAATATTGTCATATGACGGGCATGACTGCGGAAAGAATCTCAAGTTGGCTTTCGAGCTTGAGGGAACGTGCTCCCGTTTTCGAATGCCGTCATCCATTCATGTTTATTGCAGGTCAGTCGTTTCTTGAACATCATGTCGAATTGCCGGGGTCATATTTGCCGCGGATCCGGTGTAAAGCTTCGACCTCCTCAGGTGAGAGCAAAATAGTTTCTCCCATTTTAGGACCACCCTCATGCACGGGTGCGTTGCATCGAGATGGTGATGTCCTTAACTCTTCATCACTGAAGACAGGCGGTTGGAAGCTCGTGTGTACCTGCGGGATATCGTATCGGATGTCGGAGGCAACGCCACGTGTTACTGCACAATTGATACCACTCTCATATGGTTCTCGCTACCGCGACCGGTTTCACGAGTTGATTGCTACAGGTGCGAGCGCTTTCCGTGCAGCACAAGCGTTACGTTTGGGAAGGACTACTGCCTCTCGTTGGGCGGGCAGGAAAGATGTGGAAAATATCAAACTGTTGCCTCAGAGCGAAGTCAGGAGATTGCGCGTGACGTGGCGCCGGCTGGTTGAAAATGCCTCACCGGAAAGACGCATCACCTTCGCTGCTGAAACGGATCCAGCTGTATATGCGGCACTGCTAAAAAATGACCGGGATTGGCTACGCTCATTTAATCGACGCCACCGGTCGCACCGGCCGTGCATTCTGTACGAACCAACCTCTGTCGAGATTCGCGAGGCGTGGCGCAGATTAATGTTAATCGAGCCCCCGATCATGGCAACTCAAAGCGCTATCCTCGATCGAACAGGTTTCCGACGAGTACGGACCCCGAGCCGATCTTTTTCGGCCGTTTTGGCAGAAGTTGTGGAATGCCGACCGGCCTATTGCGAACGCGTCGTTTCTTGGCTTGCCACGATGGCATCGAAACGACAGTTGGGCGACTGCGACGAAGCCATATACATGGCCGGGTTGCGGCGACGTAGCTTTACTAGGGAGCAGCAGGAGCGAATCCGGGAAATCGAACGGATGGGTTCTGCCGAGGTCCCTCCACTGGCAAATGTTCATTGGGAAGATAATCACTCTATTTAAACTTGCTGGGCCCTTCCGGCTGCGCAGTGCAATCGTGGGATCCTCTCTCGTAGTCATCAATCCTGTAACAGGCGCCCTGATTGAGCATGTCACTGACGAGGTGGCCAATTCTGCTGACGCATCGCGGCGAATCGCACCTATCCGCCAACGGAATTTCGAAAGCAATGCCGGTTATACGGGCTTGGGCGATGCAGCATGATTTTGATGTGCCCCTTTTTGTATTTGCTTTCCCGAGCCTTGCCGGCCGGCGGTCTCGCAGACTTTGCTGAACTGGAATCGATACAATTCAAAAGATCGCGATCGCTGCTGCAGACTTTGATTCTTTTTTGCACTCGGGACCGCAACGGTGACTACAGCCCTCTGAGCGTTTTTCCCCGCGGACTTTGATGTATCTCCATACGAGGGCAGGCGCGCGCTGACCTCGCAGGCCCGCGCGTCAGCCATACTCTATGGTTGTTATTCATTCAGTGGACCCAGAGGAACGACGGCCATGTCTGAATCGCTAGATGCTTCGTTGCGCGCGCGAATCTTCGGAACCTCAAACCACCCAGCAATGAAGAAAAGATTGCGCTCTTCGATTCGATGTTCGCCTACGTCGAAACGTATGTAGTCGAATTAGATTCTTGGTGCGTCGATAGATCAACGACGCCTTGGTCCGGCGCATCGTGTGGGATCCATAGGCAGTGTCGTCAAAGCCGATTGACGCGATCCACCGATGAACCAGCCGGGCATATTGCGGCTCTTTTAAAAGCGCAGTGGGTAATGCGGCTCACGAGGCATGCGGATTGAGTGCTGAGAAGTCGAGTTTGCCCGCGATGAGAAACAGCACGGTGCGCATGGTCTTGAAGCTGGCGTATCCCCGTGCCTTGCGCTTGGCGGCCTGAAACAGGCCGTTGATCGCCTCAATGAATCCATTGGTCTGGCGTGTCTGCGCCCACGCGATGATGCCGTCGAAATGACGACGGATCATGCGCGCGACGTCCTTCATGGGCTCGACCTTGGAACGCATGACGTTGCCGCACCACCGGCGCAGCATTTTGGAGACGACGTGGATCTGTTTGCGATCGAGAATCTCGCGCAGTTGCTCGCGGTACATCCACGCTCGGGCCGTGCGGTTGGTGGCGTACTGGCTGATCAGCGCCTCGAGATCGGTCAGTTGCGCGAGATCGAGTTTCTCGGCATCCTTGAGCAGCGACCAGCGCATGCCCTTCAGCGAGGGATCGGTTTTCTGCTGCGCGCGGCGCACACCATCAAGCGCTTTGGACGCATGCGCCACGACATGAAACTTGTCGAAGGTCACACGCGCGTCGGGCAGGTGTTCGTCCACGCCCTTGATGAAGGCAGCCGACATGTCGATGCTGACCGATTCGATCTGTGCAGGCGTGGCATTATGTTCCTCCAGGTGCCGGGCAAAGCGTTCGACAACGCCGGCATCCTTGCCTGGCGTGACGAAGACCACGCGCCTTGCGTCCATGTCGGCGACCAGCGAGATATAGTCCTGCCCACGTCGGGCCGACGTTTCGTCAATGGCCACCGCGGTAACTTCGGACAGGTCGGTCGCGGCCACGGCCAGGTCCACGTAACGGTCACAGATGGCCTTCACCCGATGCCACGACAGGTTCACCACGCGGGCCACCGCGGCAAATGTCATCTCCCGGCACAGCGTCAGCACGAGCGCTTCAAACAGCAGCGTGAAGCCGTCCAGCTTGCCTATCCAGTCGGGTTCGACCAGGCGCACCGAGCCGTCCGGCAGACGCACCCGCGGCACCCGAACCTCCAGATAGCACTCGTGCTGAAAGAAGTTGAGGTGGCGCAGCCGCTTGATCTGGGTGTCGTGAGCCGGATGCTCGCCCGCGACGCCGGGATAGGGAAAGCGCGTACCCGCGACAAAGTCCACGGCAATGGTCAGTTCACGCCGCGCGGCATCGAAATCGACGCCTTGCACGTACCACGGGGCCTTGATTCCCAAGGCGGCTTCAAACAGTTGGGTCTGGTTCATCGGTTCACGTTGTCTTGCAGGGCTGGTTGCCGCATTCTGCCGCAACCAGCCCTGTCCCAGCTTACTTCTTCAACGCGCGTCAAGTATTCGCTTCGCCGGGCTGACGCCCGTACTTGACCCGCCAAACCAGCCACTCGGAATTTGAAATAGGCCATATTGCCGTGTCGACAAGTGCGGAGAGTCGTGAATTCTGCCCGGGAACAGGAAGTCGGTTGCGTGCAGCCCCGCATGCCCTATCCATGCCGCGACACTCTCGCGAGTCTGTTCGGTAATGGGCGCTACCCGACCCGGTGCTGCCACTCGCAAGTTAACCTCACCAATGCCCCCAATGAGCAGTAGTTCGGACACTGCGGGGCGGGTACTTCAGAGCGGCCTTTGGCTCTCAACCTTATCGCGGGTACGAAGCAGCCGAGGCGGCCCGGTTCTGCCGTCCAACGTGCAGACTTCGATGCGCAGCGACTTGGCATCGCTGAGGCCACCATTCTGGGGCGCAGTGCTTCTGCAAGCGCATACATGTTTTGACCGCTCTTCTGCATGCCCCATGCCATGTCAATCGGGGTGGGGACGCAACGCGACAAACCAGCATCCGTAATGAACTTTTCACACAAATGAGGCTGCCGCGACCTAGTGTGTTTCTGCGGGGGCATTTCTGCAGTCGATTGTCTCGGTGGGTCGCAGCAGGCGTTGGTATTGCGGTCGGGCAAGTCGTTTTCGCACCTGGATCGGCCGATCACAGTGCGAGAGTCAAGGTGCCGGTGGTGTAAAGCCGGCATTTGGCGTTTTACCCTTTTTCGCGAGGCACAGAATGAAATCAACTTTCAGACGCCTATCCAGTTTTGTTTCTCAAGGTCTCGCTGGTGGCAGCGCCGTCGCACTCATGTGCGCGTTCTGCCCAGGCGCCCAGGCGCAAACGCTCGGTCCGCTCGTCCAGGTGGCCGCGGGCGATCCATTCAGCGGATGCACTGCCGACCAGGTGCACAAGCAGGAGACCGCATTCGGGAGCATCCTCTATCCAGCCACGTCGATCGAGCCATGGGTGGCATCCGATCCGACGAACCCGTCTCGCCTCCTCGTCGGTCACCAGCAGGACCGCTGGAGCGACGGTGGCTCACGCGGGCTCGTTGGCGTCGTCTCCAACGATGCGGGCAGCAACTGGACCAATACGATCCCGTCCGGCGTTACCGATTGCACCGGAGGTAAATTCCGTCGCGCCTCCGATCCCTGGGTAGACTTTGCGAAGGACGGAACGGCCTTCTTCTTCTCACTGGTGTTGGACCCCGCGAAGCCGACGACACCCTTTGGGACACGAAGAAGCGGGATGATGGTCAGCCGCTCCGTCGACCACGCCGCGACGTGGCAAGCTCCGGTTACGCTGATCAGCAACAGCACGCAGGACGTGCTAAATGACAAGAACTCGCTCACCGCCGATCCGACCGCGAACGGTTTAGTCTATGCGGTGTGGGATCAGCTGCGCGTCTTCCCGGCAACCACCGCCGGCGCCCAGATGCTCGCGCAAGGCGAGGGTGTCGCAATCGCGCGCAAATTGCTTAACTCTACGGCGGGCGCGTCTTTGGTGTGCGCGCCGGTCACGAAGTCGCCGTGCAAGGCCGCCAGTGCCCAGGCCGTCACGTTCAATACTGTCGGACCGACGTTCTTCTCCCGATCCCTTGACAATGGCGTGACCTGGAGCACGGCCGCTCCGATCTATCAGCCCGGCACGAACAATCAGACGATCGACAACATCGTGCAGGTGTTGCCTGATGGGACCGTGCTCGATTTCTTCACCGCGATCGGTGTCACGGCAACAGGCCTCGACATCGGCTATATTAGGTCCACGGATAAGGGCGCGCACTGGAGCGGGCCAGCGTTCGCCAGCGACATTCAAGTGGTCGGGGTAGTCACTCCGGACACAGGCCAGCCGGTGCGCGATGCCTCCATACTCTACAGTGTCGCTGTGAACCGGGTGACGGGGGCGATCTATCTCGCCTGGCAGGACGATCGCTTTTCGACAGCCACCTGCACCACGCCCACTGGGTCAATCCCGGTCGACGGGATCTATTTCAGCGAGTCGCGTGACCGCGGGGCCACCTGGTCGGCACCGGTGATGGTCAACAAGACGCCCGCGAATGCCACAAACCCGTGCCGGCAGCAGGCTTTCATCCCCGCAGTGGTGGCGTCGGGGGACGGCCAGTCGATCGTGGTGACCTACTACGACTTTCGTAACGACACGAACACACCTGCCGGCTTCGAGGGTACTGACTATTTCGCGCTCTTCTGCTCTACCGCCACCGACTGCGCGAACTCCGCCAACTGGCACCATGAGAAGCGGCTGACCACAACCTCGTTCAACATACTGAACGCTCCGGTAGCGGCTGGCCATTTTCTCGGCGATTACATGGGGCTGGCTGCTAGCGGACCCGATAACGTGTACCCGGTATTCGGCATAGCCACCGGTCTCAACGTGACGGCCGAATTCACCCGCAAAATCACATTGCCTTGAGCGTGACGGGCGGCGACCGGAGGTCGCCGCCCAGTCCCCTGGAACGCGCTAAGGCAAGCCATTCGGAAATGAATGCGTACGGGAGGAGCCGATGTCCGGCTGGGCCGATTACCTCTAGCGCACGGCCTGGTGGTAACAGCCCAGCGAACGACCACAGTTGGATGCCGATCAGCCGTTTCAATGACCGGAGCCAGCGTGAGCGGGGGACCGTACATGGCCCGACGTCTGCCCAAGGTCCGAATGCCGGGTCGACGTGCGCCCGTTCGGTACATCGGGGCGCCAACCGCCGACGCTGTCATCGGACTGTCGATGTGACCCACGCGAACATCCGGCGTGCGTAGCGCCCGCTGACCATCAGCAGAACGGCCGCGACGCCGAAATTCCAGACCAGGATCATGACCGTCGCGTCGAGCGGATGAAACATCGAAAGCGCCACGGCCGTCAGCGCGGATACCGCCAGGCTTCCCGTCATCACGACGGGCGCAGGGGCGAGCCGGGCCACGTGGCGCAGCATGATCAGAAGGGCGAGCGACATGGGGATGCCTGTGAGCCCGAGCGTCGCAAAGCAGCGCGCAGTTTCCCCGAGCGATATGCCGTTCGGGCCGATCTCCACCCAGTTCGTCAGACACCCGTAACCGACTGTCGACAGCCAGGCCGCTAGTGATGGCAGCGGCAGCAGCAACCAGCGCAGGGACCGTCCCGGCACGCTGGCAACGAACGACGAGATGGCGGCCAGCACCCCTGTCAGCGCGGCTGCCGCCACGCCCGCCACGAAAACCGGCTGATGGAGCTTTGCCACGAGGCTGGGCCGCGTGCCGTTCGCAACGCCGACGAGAATGAGCACAAGGACAGCAAACAGCAGCCAGCCCGCCGCCCGCAGCGCGGGCGCGCGCAGCGGACGCACCGGCCTTGCATCGGCGACGAGCGATTCGATCAGGTCGGGGGTCGTTTTCATTTGCCGTCGCCCTTTGCCAGCAGCTTGCGCAGGCTTTTCAGCCCGCGGTGCACCGCAACCTTCAACGCGGCAACGGTCATTCCGCTTGCCACGGCCGCCTCTTTCAATGACATCTCCTCGAGTTTGAGCATCCGGATCGCGTCGCGCTGCCCGGGAGGCAGACGCTCGATTGCCTCACGCAGCACGCGCGCATCGGTGGCTTCTTCCATCAGATTCGCTGTGGCGCCGGCCAAGGTTTCATGCTCATCGTCCAGCGGCACTTCCCGCGCGTCAAGACGCCCTTCGCGCCGAAGCGTGTCGACCACGCGGCGCATGGCGACCGTCAGCAGCCACGGGCCAAACGGCCGCGTGGGGTCGTATGTGTGGCGCACGAGGTGCACGGTAGCAAGAATGTCCTGCACGACGTCCTCGACGGCGTCCGGACGGACGCCGTGGCGGCTCGCGACGCCCCGCAGATACGGCGTGATGCTTTGCAGCAGCCGGCGGTAGGCGTCGCGATCGCCTCGCTGCGCGTGCGCCATCAATACGGACCAGTCGGGCGAGCCGTCGGGACGAGTTGCTTCATCACGTGTGGCGTCCGGCGGCTGAGTGCCTGCCGGCGAAGACCGGACCAGACGGATGTGCGTGGCGCGGCGGTGTCGGAAGTCGGACATCGTTGCAATTAGTGGAGGAGGCAAGCGGCGCGAAAAAATCCCGGCACGCCGCGTAACCTTTGGCCGCGCCGGACCGAACTTGCTTACAGGGTCGCGTGTTCGCGATCCCACCCTTGGAGAAGATACTATGAGCAAGTCCGCTTTGACCATTTCGTCGCTGTCGGCAGCAGTCGGCATGGCGCTCGCGATGCAGGCGCTGCCCGCGCAGGCGCAGGGCATGGGTAATCCGCCGCAGGTCGTGAAAGACAACATGGCGAGGATGGCGCAGAACCACCTCGAGAAATGCTACGGGGTCAACGCGGCAGCCAGGAACGACTGCGCCGAAGGCGCGCATTCGTGTGCCGGCCAGGCCTCGCAGGCGCGTGATCCGAAGTCATTCGTATTACTGCCGGCAGGCGATTGCAGCAAGATCGCGGGTGGGCAGTCGAAGGCAGGCTGAGAGCCGCTATGACCATGAGCGCAACAGTGACCCCGCCACGCACGCCAGCCAGCCAGATGCCCGCCAGGGCCGGTGTGGGCCTGCGCTTTTGCCATCATCGGACCGTGCTCGACGAACGCCCGGCGGTGGCGTGGTTCGAGGTGCATACCGAGAATTACATGGGCGGCGTTCCGGGCACGCGCGACCTGGATGCCATTCGCCGCGACTATCCGGTTTCCCTGCACGGCGTGGGCCTCTCCCTCGGCAGCGCCGACGGGCTGGACGCCGCGCATCTGGCCCGCGTGTGCGAGGTCGCGGCGCGCGTACAGCCCGGCCTCGTCTCCGAGCACCTGGCCTGGAGCGTGGCGGGTGGTACCTACCTTGCAGATCTGTTGCCGTTGCCGCTGACCGAAGAAGCGCTCGACGTCGTTTGCCGGCATGTCGATCAGGTGCAGACGGCGCTTGGCCGGCAGATTCTGGTGGAAAACCCGTCCACCTATCTCCGCTTTGCGCATTCGACGATTCCGGAATGGGAGTTCCTCGCGCAGGTCGCACAACGCACGGGTTGTGGAATCCTGTGTGACGTGAACAACATCTACGTCAGCGCGTGCAATCACGGCTGGGATCCTGGTACTTATCTTGCAGCGCTGCCGCCGATGGCCGTCGGCGAAATCCATCTTGCCGGCCACAGTGTGAGGCAACTCGACAACGGCAGCACGTTGCGCATCGACGATCACGGCTCGCGTGTCGCGCCGGAAGTCTGGGCACTGTACCAAGCGGCGTTGAACCGCTTTGGACCCGTGCCGACGCTGATCGAATGGGACACCGATATGCCATCTCTCGAAGTTCTCATCGATGAAGCTGCAACGGCAGAATCGGCCCTGGAGGCGGTTCGACATGAATACGCGTACGCCCTCGCTGACTGAACTGCAACAGGCCATGCGACAGAGCCTGCTGCACCATGAGCACGACGATGTGGCGGCCGTCGTGCTCGCAGATGGGCTCGACCCGCAGGCACGTCTGAACATCTACCGGAACACGGCAGCAGGCGTGCTGGTCAATGCGCTGCGTCTCGCCTTTCCTTGCCTGCAGCGTCTCGTTGGCACGGACTTTTTCGAAGGCGCCGCGCGCCTCTTCTGCACTGCTGCACCGCCGCGCAGCGCGTGGCTCGATGAATTCGGCGCAGCGTTTCCAGAATTCCTCGCGCAGATGCCGCAAATCGCCTCGGTGCCGTACGTGGCCGACGTTGCCCGGCTCGAATGGCAGGTGAATTGCGTGCTGCACGCGCCTGACGTTGCGCCGCTCGATCTTGCGTGTCTCGCACAACTCGACGAGGATGCGCTTGGCGCGCTGCGGTTGCGACCTCATCCGGCCGCGCGCCTGCTGCGCTGCGAGTATCCCGCTGACGTCGTCTGGCGCGCCGTGCTCGAACAGGACGATCGTGCCCTGGGTGCGATCCAGCTCGCGGACGGACCCGTGCACCTGCTCGTGCAACGCGTGACAGAAGGCGTGGATACGCTCCGTTTGAGCGTTGGAGAGTGGCGCATCAGCGCCGCGCTTTTTGCGGGCGAGGCTGTCGGCGATGCGCTGGCTTGCGCTCCCGAAGCGGACGGGTATGCGCTCGTCGGCGCATACCTTGCGCGGAGATGCTTCGCTCAGGGGTTACCGCCTGCTAGCCACAGTCTGGTCGACGAAGGATCACCATCATGACTCGCCTCTCTCATGCGGCTGACACTCGGGCGCCTGCCCGCAACGGTTACCTGCGCGCAGTGCGGATGCTGGAACGCGTGCCTTACTGGCTGCTGGCCATCCCGCTGCGCCTCGCGGTTGCGACAGTCTTCTGGAATTCGGCGATGACCAAGCTCGCCGACTGGAACGCAGCGCTTGAACTGTTTCGCGAGGAATACAAGGTGCCGGTGCTGCCGCCGGATGTGGCTGCGCACATCGCCGTGTCGATAGAACTGAGCACGCCGGTGTTGCTGGTGCTCGGCCTGGGCGTCAGGCCTGCAACATTGGTGCTGCTCGGGATGACCTTGGTGATTGAGATATTTGTCTATCCGCAGGCGTGGCCGACGCATATTCAGTGGGCAGCCATGTTGCTCGTCCTGCTCTGCCGGGGCGCGGGGGCATTGTCGCTGGACCATCTGATACGTCAGCGATGGGGGAGGGTGGCTTCGTCGGAGCTCGACCTTTAGCCGCTTGTCACGGAGCAGGTGAACGTTGTTTGCTGGCCCGATTCGGTTGCATGGGCGGCCGAAAACGACCCTGAAGAGACAATCGACCTCCGACTGCCCGCCTTCCGCTCAAAGGCGTACAGCGAACATATTTAGAAAATTAGCTCGGAGAGGTGTCCGTCGGCTGCTGCGGCCGACTGGCGTATTCGCTGCTGCGGAAAACATCTGCTCCATCAACGGGCTTTATCGCCGCCGGAGTCCATTGACCGATCAGCGCCCGCATCTTCCGCGCTGCTATCGGCAACGCAGGTGATCGATTTTAAGCGTGATTCGAACCGTCATGCGTGCTCGAACCCGTAAGACGGGTGACACGATGAAGGTGGCTGCCCGGCTGTCCGAAAATGACAAACGGTTGTCCGGATCTGACCGAGCCAAGACCGTCAACACCGCGTCATCATGCAAGGTGCTGGCAGGCGTGCTGACGCGTCCTGTTCAGCAGAGGGACATCTACGCCGTCCGGGAACTCCTCGTTTGACGCGCTCCGAAAACGCGTTGCCCGACGATAATCGCCGGGCGGCTTTCAACTTCTTCGTCACGCTGGGTACTAGAACGAATGACTAGTCGACTTAAACTCCGAATTGCGGTGCCGATTGCCTTTGTTACTTTCGTCGGAATCGTCAGTCTTATAAATTTGCCCTATTGGCTGGCGTTCAAAAACGGGGTGCAAGCTTATCTATACGCGTATCCATTGATCACAATGGACATGACGAAGCGCGTAATGACCGCGCCCGCCCCGATGACCGAGGGTGACGTACATCGCAAACCCGGAACTGGTCCGGCTAATCAGTTCAGTCACGTAAGGGCATTTCCCGACAATACATTCAAAGACGTTGTCGCTCCCAATGCCGATACACTGTACAGCATCGCCTGGCTTGAGCTGAAGGCGGAGCCAATGGTGCTCAGCATGCCGGACATGCACGGTCGATGGGTGCTGATGGAGGTCCTGGACGCCTGGACAAACGCGTTCGCGTCCCTAGGCACCCGCCAATATGGTGGTGAGCCGAAGCAGTACCTGATCTCCGGGCCAGGTTGGAACGGAGCCGTACCAGAAGGGATGATCCAGGTAAAGTCACCCACTGCCATGAACTGGATCATTGGCCGCACCTATACGCGCGATCCCGCAGATTTTGCTGCGGTACACCAGGTTCAGGCCCAATACCATTTGGTCCCGCTTTCGAGGTTTCTGCAGCATCAGGAAAATGATGCCGCGACGGCTCACACTGATGTGTCGATCGATACCCAAACACCCGTTGTGACGCAGGTCGCTCGCCTGAATGCACAGGACTACTTTTCGCGTATGTCCATGCTGATGGGAGACAATCCGCCAAGTCGAGCGGACGCGGCTATGGTGGAGAAACTTCGCCACCTCGGCATTGAACCGGGTATGCCCCTCGTCTGGAAGCGGATGGACCCGACGACACGCCGCGCTCTCGAAGATTCGGTCTGGTTTGTGCGGGCGTTGTTCGACGCGAGATCGCCGGGAACCCAAGGTCTGCCAGATACCAATCCAGTAGAACGTGCGTTGTTCAGCGCGACGACATCGGCAATGGACAAAGTCCTGCTCAATGTCCGCAATGGCTGGCGGATTCCGCTGAACCTGGGGCAATACGAGACACACTATCCTCTACGCGCCATTGTGAGCCTTGTTGGGTTCGGAGCGAACGGGCCGAAGGATGCGGTCTACCCCATGACCGCGATTGACGCAAAGGGGAATCCGCTAACCGGAGAAACCCGGTACGTTCTGCATTTCGACCGCGACAAGCTACCGCCCGCGAAGGCATTCTGGTCGCTCACGATGTATGACGACAGGATGTTCTTTGTCGATAATCCCATCAGACGATACGCAATTGGCGATCGCGACGCTTTGCACTTCAATCCCGATGGTTCGCTTGATCTATGGCTTCAACATTCGCGGCCCAGCGACGAAAAAGTGTCGAACTGGCTCCCGGCCCCCCCGGGTCGATTCAAACTCATGCTGCGCCTATACGACCCCAAGGCGGAGGTTCTTGACGGGAAATGGGTTCCCCCGTCCGTTCAGCAGCTGACAAACGGGTAATTATTGCTGCGGTGGAACGGCGAGTGAACCTCTCGCCGCAGCTGTCAGGAAGTGCCGCGCAGCACAACGTCGTGGATGTGGCGTGTGCGGCACCGCGTCCGGTATCTAATGTGATCGTTGGGATCGATGCGATTCAGCGTAACCAGTGGGACTGATGCCCTTGTAACGGCGGAACCCCCGGCTGAAATTGGCGATGTCCGTAAAGCCAAGCCGGAAAGCAATTTGTGAAACCGTCAATTCGCCGGCCTCCAGAAGTTCGCATGCACGCTCAAATCGAACACGCTGCGAAACATCGCGAAAACTTAAGCCCTCCCGACTGAGGTAGCGGCTGATCGTACGCGACGTGATATTTAGCGAGCGTGCCACATCCTCAAGCGTGAGCTGCAGATTCTCACTCTCGCGCACCATCATCGTGACGAACTCGCCCCACTCGCCTCGCCGGGGCGATCTGCGAGACAGTACTTCGCACTGGGCCTCTGCCTGTCGTACGACGCGCTCGTCCGCCATGGGTAGTGGCTTGTCCAGCATATCAGTCGAGATTCTGACGGTCACGCCGGGTACCCGCGATCCGCCGAAGTGAAAGCGCGCCGGTGCGTTCCCGTGATAACGGTGGGCATGAGGCGGTGCCTCCATCGAGAGATAAATGTCGTAGCCTTCGTTGTCCGTTCCCAGGAGCATCTGGGCTTGCACATGGAACGACATCGCTAGCGCTTCGAGGAAAAACTGCAGCGTGCGGTTGTGCATCACCGCGGAGGGCGTAAATGCGATTTCTGCGTATTTTCCGCGCCGCTCGTAGCGCATCGTGAAAATCGGAACGATCAGGTGATAAAAGCGCACCGCGAGCCGCAGAATCTGGTCGACGTTTCGGCTGCTGAGCAGCGCGTAGCCAAGCGGGCCGTGTGAATTGAGGCGTACCTGTCGTCCCAGTTCGTAGCCGAGGTCATTACGCCCAGTTATCCGGGATGCGACGTCAATGAGGGCTTCAAGCTCGGTGATCGTGAGCGTGCCCTCCGGGTCCTCGAGAGCCTGCACATTGATGTTCGCGTTCGCGAGCAAGCGCTCGTAGTCGGGAGTGTGTGCACGCAGGATCTCTCCAATCACCGCGTAGTAGCGACTGGGAACACGGTCCGCAGTGATGCCCACAAATTGTCTCCGTATCTGGTCTGATTGCCAAATATTTCACCTGTCTGAAAGTGACAAGCAGGTGTCTCATTCTGACCAAGCCAGCGATGCTATTCAAGCTCGATCATGTCGTTACGCAAGCACAGCGGGGCACATCGTACGGATAAAGGTGTTCCGCGTGATAGCGCTGATAACCCTGATCTGGAGACTCAAGCATGTTTTATGAAAAAGTGGCCACCGAGTGCATTGATGATGCGTCGATTCCGTGGGTACCGTTTGCGCCGTACTCGACTGATGTCCTCGTGAAGTACTTCAAGCTCGACCCCACACGCGGCGAAACAATCACGCTTCTGAAGGCACCCGCGGGCGTACAGATGCCGAAGCACCACCACACCGGCACGGTCATCGTCTACACGATAAAGGGTCGCTGGAAATATGCCGAGCATGACTGGGTCGCTGGTCCGGGCAGCATCGTTTTCGAAACGGCCGGTTCCAGTCACACGCCGCTGGCCTTGCCCGGCGATGACGAGATCATCGCGCTGAACATCGTCCAGGGCGATCTCCTCTACCTGAACGACAACGATCAGGTGATCGCGAAGGAAAACTGGAAGACAGGCATGGAGCGCTATCTCGCGTACTGCGAGGCAAACCGCCTGATCCCCAAGGACCTGACGGCATTCGGTGGTTGACCGCACGCTGGTCGGCGCGCCGCAAATCCTTACGGCCGCCTGCCGACCGGCGGCTCAAGTTCGCTAGTTCATGAGATGCATATGAAAATCAGTAATTTGCGGGGTAAGCAGGTCCTTGTTACGGGCGCTGCAGCGGGCATCGGCTACGCAACCGCACTGGCGTTCGCGCGGCGAGGCGCAAATCTCGTCATCACCGATATTGATGAGCGGCGGCTGGACGCGGCGCGCAAGGCGATCGACGAGCTGGGCGTTCACTGCTTTGCCAGGATAGCCGACGTTTCGAACCAAGCCACCATGCAGGCCTTCGCCGATGCCGTCCACGATCAGGTGGGCGCCGTAGACGTCCTTGTCAACAACGCAGGCATCGGCTATCTGGGGCCGTTTATCGGCAGCCCGCTCGAATCATGGAACCGCACGTTTGGCGTCAACGTGATGGGGGTGGTGCACGGCTGCCATTACTTCCTGCCAAGGATGATCGCGGCCGGCGGTTGTAGGCGGATTGTCAACGTCGCCTCGCTGGCGGCGATTGCGCCGGCACCGAACATGAGCGCGTATGCGGCGACAAAATCCGCCGTTCTGGGATTCTCGGACGTGCTGACGATGGAACTGAAAATCGCCGGGACTTCAGTTGGCGTTACCACTGTGTGTCCGGGGGTTATCAACACCGATATCACCAGTTCGCGTGCCAACGTCGCAGACGCAATCAGCGACGCGCAGTTGTCCACACTTCAGGCCTACTACCGGAAGAACGGGGCAAGTGCCGATCTCGTCGCCGGTGCGATCGTCAATGCCGTGATGGCCGGAGAGGCGATCGTGCTGGTCGGGCCATTCGCGCGCCTCATGTACAACGCGAAGCGGCTGTCACGCCGTCTGGTCGAAAAGCTGATGCTCGCCGAGGCAAAGAAGCTCGGCTACTCGTAACACTCGCAATCGGAGGACTCCGCTAACCGGGCGCCGCAAGGACGCACGTCGATGGCCTCGTCCTCGGAGCGCGGTGTCGCCTCGCGACTCCGCTTTAGAGAATGGACTGCCGAAATGAACGGTTTGATGCTGCAAAAGCAGTTGCTGATTTCCTCGCTGATCGTGCACGCCGATCGCCATCATGGCGATACGGAGATCGTGTCACGCCGGGTAGAGGGTGACATCCATCGCTACACCTTCCGCGACTGTCACCGCCGCGCCCGGCAGATGGCCAATGCGCTGACCCGTCTCGGCGTCAAGGAGTCCGACCGCATCGGCACGCTGGCGTGGAACGGCTATCGCCACATGGAGCTGTACTACAGCATATCCGGCATGGGCGCAGTGATGCATACGATCAATCCGCGCCTGCACGCAGACCAGATCGCCTACATCATCGACCATGCGGAGGACCAGTATCTGTTCTTCGACCTGACGTTCCTGCCACTGGTCAAGGCCATTGCCGCCCGCTGCAAGACGGTCAAGGCGTTCATCGCGATGACCGACCTCGCACATATGCCGCGGGATACTGGCATCGTCAACCTGCTGTGCTACGAGGATCTGCTTGAGCGGAGTTCCGCCACTTACGCGTGGCCGAACTTCGACGAGGATTCCGCCTGTACGCTGTGCTACACGTCGGGCACGACGGGAAACCCGAAGGGCGTGCTGTACTCCCATCGCTCGGCGCTGCTGCACACCTATGCCGCAGCCTTGCCGGATGCGCTGAACTGCTCGGCGCGCGACGTGATCCTGCCGGTGGTGCCGATGTTCCATGTCAACGCCTGGGGCCTCCCGTACGTCGCGTGCATGGTCGGGGCCAAGCTGGTTTTCCCCGGTCCCGGGCTGGATGGCGAATCGCTGCACGAGCTTCTTGAAGCCGAGCAGGTGACATTTGCGGCCGGCGTGCCAACCGTATGGCAAGGCCTGCTGACCCACCTCGAACAGGCCGGCCTGAAGTTCTCGACCCTGAAGCGCACCGTCGTTGGCGGCGCAGCCTGTCCGCCCGCCATGCTGCACAGGTTTCAGGATGGCTACGGCGTTGAGGTATTGCACGCGTGGGGCATGACCGAACTGAGTCCGCTCGGGACGGTCGGCGCACTGAAACACAAACACCTGGCGATGCGCCAGGAAGACCGTTGCGCTGTGCAGTCGAAGCAAGGTCGTGCCGTGTTTGGCGTCGATATGAAAATCATCGGCGCAGACGGTCAGGAACTGCCATGGGATGGCGCGACTTCAGGCGACCTGCTGGTGCGCGGCCCATGGGTGGTGCGCAACTACTTCCGGAACGAGGGCGGAAACCCGCTGCGCATCGATGCCGATACGCATGGCTGGTTCCCGACCGGCGATGTCGCGACCATCGATGCTGACGGCTTCATGCAGATCACGGATCGCAGCAAGGACGTGATCAAGTCCGGCGGCGAGTGGATCAGCTCGATCGAAATCGAGAACATTGCAGCGGCGCACCCCGCGATAGCGAGTGCGGCCTGCATTGCGGCAAGGCATCCGAAGTGGGATGAGCGGCCGCTGCTAGTCGCCGTGAAAGTGCCCGATGCACAGGTGACGGCAGAGCAATTGCTGGCGTTCCTCGAAGGAAAAATCGCGAAGTGGTGGACCCCCGACGCCGTCGTATTTGTCGATGCGGTGCCCCTGGGCGCCACCGGCAAGGTGCTGAAAAACCAGTTGCGCGAAGAGTTTCAGGACTATCTGCTGCCCTCGTGAACGGGCAGGCCTGTTGTGTTGAGCATGGACGTAGGTCGTTACGGGTTGTTTTAGAGCTATAAAACTGGAGACGCAATGAAACTGAAATGGGTAGCGGCGGCCGCGTTGGCTGCAGTCGGCGGCACGGCGCACGCGCAATCATCGGTGACGCTGTATGGCGTCACCGATTCGGGGCTGTTATATCAAAGCACGGCGGCGGCCTCGTTTAATCCTAAAGCGCCCAACCTGGGCGCGGTATATCGCTACAAGGATGGCGGTATCTACTCGAGTATCTGGGGCATGAAGGGTACCGAGGATATTGGCGGTGGCTATCACGTCAACTTCAGGCTGCAAGGGTCGTTCGACAGCGGCACGGGCAAGTTTGGTCTCGCCGATACGGCGGGCGCCACTGCAATCTTCAACCAGGTGGCGACTGTCGGCGTGTCCAGCCCGTTCGGCTCCGTCACAGCCGGGCGGCAGATCGTGCCGATGGCCTACGCCATGGCTGAGACCGACGTTCGTTCGGCGAATTACTTCGGCAGCATCCTGACCGCGTGGATCGGCATGAACACCGCGGCAGGATGGCCCGGCACCAGCACCAACGGGCCGATCGGCGCGCTGTACGACAGCAATGCGATCGTCTATGAGTCGCCGAAATTCCACGGCGCGAGCGCTTTGCTCGAATACGCGCCCGGCGGCGTCGCGGGGAGCTTCCAGGGCGGCACGCGTGAGTCGGCGGTGCTGAAGTACTCGAACTATGGGCTTAACCTGTCCGCCGTGTACTACAGCGGACATGACACCAACCCTGGTCCGACGAGCATCGCCACCGGTCTCCAGAACAACCGCTTCTGGTATCTTGGGGCGAAATATACGACGCTCAATGGCATCTCGATGTCCGCGTCGTACAGCAACGGCGCGAACCCGGCTGCGAAGAGCGCATCGAATCCTTTTGGTGGCACGAGCCTTGACATGTATTCAGCCGGTCTCGGCTATCAGGTGTCGGCGGCGTTGAAGGTCACCAGCGGCGTCTATTACCTGAAGGACAGGAACAACTCGGACAACAAATCGCTCGAGGTTGCCGGGGGCGCGGAGTACAGCCTGTCCAAGAGTACGGTGGTCTACGGCCAGGTGGGTTGGGTCAATAACCATGGCGATATGACCCAGACGATTGCGTACGGCCAGCCAGCCGCGCCAGGAATGGGGACCACGGCGGTCATGCTGGGCCTGCGTCACGCCTTCTGATCGATCCGGAAAGTGGCCCGCGCGCAACTGTTGGACGCGGGACCCGTCGCCTATTCGCTAAAACGCTCGGCTCGTTTTTCACACGAGTGTGGCCATGAGATTGCCACCTCGGACATGGCGCGCAAAACGATGCAGTGCCTTATAGACTGTGCGCTATCAAAAGAGCCTCAGCGGTGGGTTCGGCCGTGGTGGCGGCGCCATGCGAATCCCAGCAGATGTCCCCTTTATGGCGAACTCCGGACGCTCGGAAGCGTAGATTTACCGATCCTCCAACGGCGGCTAGTGGCCCGGAGTCAGCCGGATGACGTTCGCTTTGGAGCGTGCTTGCGTTCAGCAGAAGTAGACTTTTGGGTGGTATCTGTGCGAGTGCTATCAAAAAATCGACTGCCTGGTAAGCGTGGTCAACCATTCCAATGACAGCGTGCCGGCCAGCGAATTACCATTCGCGTCCAGCCCGGGCGACCAGACGCACACCGCCATCTCGCCCGGCAGCACCGCGACGATCCCGCCGCCGACGCCGCTTTTCGCCGGCAAGCCGACGCGATAGACGAAGTCGCCGGCTGCGTCGTAGGTGCCGCAGGTCAGCATCAGCGCTGACAGCCGCTTGGCGGAACTGGCATCGACGATACGCTCGCCGGTCGACGGCACCACGCCATGGTTGGAAAGGAAGAGTGCCGCCTTCGCGAGTTCCACGCAACTCATCGAGATTGCGCACTGCCGGCAGTACGCATCCACGACGACTTCGGGCGGCATCTCCAGATTGCCGAAGCTCGCCATGAAGTGCGCCATCGCGCGATTGCGGTGCGCGTGCTGCAGCTCCGATTGCGCGACCTGTATGTCGTAGCCGATGCCGCGCTCTCCCGTCAGCCGCCGGATGAATTCCACTTGCGCGGTTTCCGCCTGCACGAAGCGGCGGCACAGAACATCGGTTACGACGAGCGCGCCGGCGTTGATGAACGGATTGCGCGGTTTGCCCTGTTCGGCTTCGAGTTGCACGAGCGAGTTGAACGCCGTTCCCGACGGCTCGCGCCCGACACGCTGCCAGAGCGCGTCGCCGAGCAGCTGGAAGGCCATGGTGCAGGCGAACAGTTTCGAAATGCTCTGGATCGAGAAGCGCGTATCAGCCTCGCCGGTGCGGAAAACGTCGCCTGCGATGGTGACGACCGCCATGCCGAACCGGTCGGCGGAAATTTTCGCCAGTTCGGGGATGTAATCAGCCACGCGGCCCGTTCCGAGCCAGGGTTTGAGATCGTGATGGATCTGTTCGAGGATGCCTGAATAGTTCATGAGATGGGTTGCGACTCTAGTGACAGTGCGCGTGTCAGACGCCGCTCTGCGGCGCCTGCACGCGGGCGCTTCGCGTGCTAATCTGGCTCCGTTTTAACATTTTTTACGGCAAAACGGACAATCAATGAACGTCATCGATCAGGATGCGGACGGCGGTGCCGTGTTTGTCCTGTCGGAACTGTATGAGTCCGCCGAGGAGATGTGGCACGCGAATCCGCGTGCCCGGCTCATCGTCGCCGGTGACACGGTACTGACCCTGCACACGGAAACCGGCCGACTGGTCGCGCCACCGAAGTGCGCGGTGTGGGTATTGCCGGGTACGCTGCATCGGGTGTCGTCGACAGTGGGCGTGGCTTTGCGCTCGCTGTACGCCGACGCCGATGTCGACGTGGTGCCGTCAGGCTGTTGCGTCGTGGCGGTCGATTCTCTGGCGGATGTGCTGCTGACGGAGGCGGCCACATTCGGCGCTGGTTATGCGCCGGACGGACCGCAGGCGCGTATCGTGCGCGTGCTACTCGACCATCTTCCGCATCTGGCCGTCGTGCCGCTCTCGTTGAACTGGCCGCAGGATCCGCGTACCCAGCACATCGCCGACGCGCTGGTGGCCGACCCGGCGGACACCGGCGTACTCGACGACTTCTCGAGCGCGGCGGGCGTGACTGCGCGCACGGCGGCACGGCTCTTCGTCAAGGAAACCGGGTTGACGTTCGGCCAGTGGCGACAGCAGCTGCGGTTACTGATTGCGCTGGAACAGCTCGGCTCCGGCGAGAGCGTCACGCAGGTCGCGCTCAGGGTGGGCTACCACGACGTATCGTCGTTCATCGCGGTATTCCGGCAGGCGCTGGGCGAGACACCTGCGCGGTATTTCCGCTGACGTGCCGTCCGGCGGACGGGGCGGGTCAGATCTCAATGCGCGCCGGCTGCGCCCGGCCCGCTGCCGCCTTTGGCCGGCTTCGTGATCCAGATCAGCGGAATGATCAGAATAAAAATGATCGCCGACACATAGAAGATGTCGTTCAGTCCCATCATCGCGGCCTGCGTGTTCAGCTGAAAATCGAACAGCGCGTGCGCCGACGGCGTGTTCAGATGCAGCAGCGATTGTGTGGTGTCCATCTGCTGGGTGAACGTCGGGTTGTTGAGCGACGCCTGTTCGGTGAGCCGTTCGTGATGCAGCACCGTCCGGTTGTTCCACGCATTGCCCGCAATCGACGTTCCCACGGCGCCGCAGAACACCCGCACGAAGTTCGACAGCCCCGCCGCGGCCGGTATCTTCTGCGGCGGTTGGCCGGACAGGATGATCGCCGTCAGCGGGACGAAGAACATCGCCATCGGGATGCCCTGCAGCAGCGTCGGCAGCACGAGGTGCCACGTGTCGATCTCGATCACGTACTTCGAGCGCATGTAAAAGACGATCGCAAAGCCGACGAACGCGAGCGTGGCGATGATCCGCGCGTCGGAGCGTGGCAGCACGCGCCCCATCACCGGCGCAAGAATCACTGCGAAAATGCCGAGCGGCGCGGTGACGAGACCGGCATCGACCGAACGGTAGTTCAGGTATTCCTGCATCCATTGCGGCAGCAGCACGAGGTTGCCGAAGAACACGCCGTACGCGACGGAAATTGCGATCGTCCCGCCGAGAAAGTTGCGCTGCGTGAAAAGCCGCAGATCGACGATCGGATTCTCTTCAGTGAGCTCCCAGACAAGGAAGAACGCGAAACTGATCACCGCCGTAATACCGAGCGTGACGATCACCGGCGACGAGAACCAGTCGAGATCCTTGCCTTTGTCGAGCATGACCTGTAGCGATGCAACCCACGCGATCAGGAGCCCCAGCCCGACCACGTCGATCGGCAGTTTTCTGGTGGGCGTTTCGCGGTTCCGGTAGATCATCCACGTGACGCCCGCGGCGAAGATGCCGACCGGAATGTTGATGTAGAAAATCCACGACCACGAATAGCTGTCGGTGATCCAGCCGCCGAGCGCAGGCCCGGCAATCGGGCCGACCGTGGCGGTCATGGCCCAGAGCGCGAGCGCGGTCGATGATTTTTCCTTCGACCATGAACTGAGCAGGATCGCCTGCGACAGCGGAATCAGCGGACCGGCCACCGCGCCTTGCAGAACACGGGAGACGAGCAGGATCGGCAGGGTCGGCGCCACGCCGCACAGCCACGACGCCAGCACGAACATCAGGATCGCGCCGACGAACAGCCTGATCTGGCCGAGACGCTGCGTGAGCCAGCCAGTGAGCGGAATCGACACGGCGTTGGCTGCCGCGAACACCGTGATGACCCAGGTGCCTTCGTCGACCGAGACGCCGAGGTTTCCCGAGATCGTCGGAATCGCGACGTTCGCGATCGACGTGTCCAGCACGTTCATGAAGGTGGCGAGCGCGACCGCGATGGTCGCCAGCACGAGCTGGCCGCCATGCAATGGAGGCGGGGGCGCGGGAAGGGCGGGCGGATTCCGGGTGCCTTCGGGACGACCGGGTGCGGACGGTGGCTGGCTCAAGCAATTCTCCGGATCGGGCCTGCCACGGTGCATGCGGCGCGGGCGGTCAGACGGTCAAACGGCTTGGGAGAGGATACCTTCATTCGTGCGCCGATGCCGTCGAACACGGCATTGAACGGGCGGCATGGGCATTCTCCCGCAGCGCGATCACGATGCAGAAGGTATGCTCGCGGCATCGCACTTGATGCGTCTTGTAGCGCACCCCGGATGTGCTCGCGGACCCGCCCGCGACGCAGCCGGGAGCCCCCGAAAAACCTCACCAGCAGAGGACCCCAACATGGCCTGGGAGCAGTTCGAACATGGCTGGCGGCTCGAGCCGGCCAACGCACCGGCGCAATCGCTCGTTGTGCTGATGCATGGCGTAGGCAGCAATGCGCGCGACCTTGTGCCGCTCGCGGATGTCTGGCGCCAATCCCTGCCGTCGACGGCCTTCGCCTCGCTCGACGGCGGTGAGCCGTTCGATGGCGGGTTCGGCGGCCGGCAGTGGTTTAGTGTGCGTAACGTGGATAAAAGTCTGCGTGCGGAGCGCGTCGCCGATGCGTGGCCTGCGGTCGAAAGGATCCTGACGACCGAACTCGCGCACTGGCATCTCGATTTTACGCAACTGGCGCTAGTCGGCTTTTCGCAGGGATCCATCATGGCGATGCATCACGTCGCGACGAATCCGCAGGGCGCGGCGGCCGTGGTGGCCTATTCGGGACGGCTGGCATCGCGGGTAACCGCGAAAAGTCGGACGCCGCTCACGCTGATCCATGGCGAAGCCGATCCGGTCATTCCAGCGCAGGAACTGGAGCGCGCCGCGCTCGCTTTCAGCGACGCAGGATTCGCCGTCGAGGCCTACGCGTTACCGGGCGTCGGTCATGCGATTTCGGCGGACGGCGTCGCACTGGGGCGCGATGCATTGATGCGGGCGTTCGCTGGGCCGGCGCGCGGCTGATTGCGTTTGGCTGCGTCCGGCTGCGTTTGATCTTTTGTGACCATCTGTAATGTCAGACAAAGCCTAAAGATTTAGGCGTGGGTGCCGTTAATGGTTCAATAGCCGCGAAAAAAGCACCCGACGCGCCGATCGACGTTGTGCCCGCCAAGGCGCGACACGTTGCCGGGGAGACCATTTGTGCAGGCCCGGCAACGGGCGGCACCGAAACCAGTAGAGCCGCCCATGGCCAGAGCGATGCCGCAACCTTCATTTTTCAAACGTCTGTTCAGCCACGACGTGGCAGTGGACCTCGGCACGGCCAACACGCTCATCTATACGCACGATCAGGGCATCGTGCTCAACCAGCCCTCGGTAGTCTGCTTCCAGAAGCACGCGACGGTCGGGCGCGAACGCGTCGCGGCCGTCGGCAAGGAAGCCAAGCAACTGCTCGGACGGGTGCCGGTCAACCTTGAAGCGGTGCGGCCGATGCGGCACGGCGTCATCGCCAACTTCGCCGCCGCCGAACACATGATCCGGCAGTTCGTCGACATGTCGAGCACCCGTTCACGTCTCGGCCGGCGTCCGTCGTTCACGATCTGCGTGCCGGCCGGCGCGACCCAGGTCGAGCGGCGTGCGATTCGCGAGGCGGCCATCGCGGCCGGCGGGTGGAAAGTGAACCTGATCGGCGAATCGCTCGCGTCGGCAGTGGGCGCCGGTTTGCCGGTATCGGAGGCGACCGGCTCGATGGTCGTCGATATCGGCGGCGGCACGACCGAAGTCGGCGTGATCGCGCTGGGCGGCATGGCGTATAGCGGTTCCATCCGCGTCGGTGGTGACCAGTTCGATCTGGCAATCGTCAACTACGTCCGAAATGTCTACGGCGTGGTGCTCGGCGACCAGACTGCCGAGCATGTGAAAAAGACCATCGGCACGGCGATTCGCGACGTGCCCACCGAACGCATGAACGCAACCGGGCGCAGTCTCGACGACGGCCTGCCGCGCACCGTCCAGCTGACCAATCACGATATCGCGGAAGCCATCGCGTCGCCGCTCGCCCATGTGATCGGCGCGGTGAAGGCGGCGCTCGAATCGGCGCCGCCGGAACTCGTCACGGATATCGCGGACGCCGGTATCGTACTGACGGGTGGCGGCTCGCTGCTGGGTAATCTGGACCGCTGTGTGTCCGACCAGATCGGTCTCGATGTGCGGCTTGCCGACGAGCCGCTGACGTGCGCCGTGCGTGGCGCCGGCGCAGCCTCCGCTGTGCTCGATCCGCACGCGTTCGACTGATGCAGGGCGCGGCGGCAGCCGCGAATCCAGTCATTCCGGCCATTCCCGCCATTCCCGCGCGCCGGCCGCCCGGCGAACCCGGACCGGCTGTGTAACAATGCTGCCTTGCTGAGTACATCCGCCGTCGTGCGCGATGAGCCTGACCGCCGCCGCCCGGCAAGTGGCGACTCCGGTTTCAATCTGCTCGCCCTCCGCACAGGCGCAGCGGCGCTGCCTGCGTCTCTGTCTGGGTCTCTGTCTCTGTCTCCACCTTTCTTCCGTGACGCATTCCGATCCCGTTTCCTCGTCGTCGTTCATCGAATTGCAGAATGGTCTGCGTATGCCGTACGTCGTTCAAGGCGATGGTGAGTTGCTGCTGTTCGTGCATGGTTCGTTGTGCGACTACCGCTACTGGCAGCCGCAGGTATCCGGGCTGTCGAAGCACTATCAATGCGTCGCGGTCAGTCTCACGCATTACTGGCCCGCTGCCGGCACGCCCGCCGACATGCCATTCAGCTGGAGCCGGCATGCTGACGAGGTCGCTGAATTCATCAGGCGTTTCGGCGCGGGGCCGGCTCATGTGGTGGGTCACTCGCGTGGCGGGTGCGTGACGTTTCATTGTGCGCGGCGTCATCCGCGGCAGGTTCGCACGCTGACGCTGGCCGATCCCGGCGGCCCACTACAGGTCGCGGGCCGGCCGCCCGCGAAGTTGCCGGAGCCCGTCAACGCGCTGCGCGCCCGCGCAGCGCAATTGATCGAAGAAGGCGACCTCGATGCCGGCCTGCAACTCTTCGTCGATTCAGTCAGCCGTCCCGGTTTCTGGGCGAAGAGCACGGCGGCCTTCCAGCGAATGGCGATCGACAACGCGCACACGCTGGCGCGTCAGTTCCGCGACCCATTGCCGCCGTACACGCCAGAAGAGGCCGCCCAGGTGCGCTGCCCCGTGTTGCTGGTCGATGGTGAGAAAAGTCCGCTCATGTTCCGCCGCACTGCCGAAACGCTCGCGTCCTGGCTGCCCGATGCCCGGCGCCAGACGGTGAATGGCGCGTCGCACGGCATGAATCTCGCGCATCCGGCGGCGTTCAACCGCTACGTCGACGAATTCATCCGGAGCGCTGGCGAAGGCCGCGCAGGCTGAGGTTCCGCCCCGGTTTGCGGCGTGCGCGGGCGCTATGACGCGGTGAAAACCCGATGAATGTTGCTGACGCCGAGATGGATTGTTGCGTTCCATCGACGCAATTAATCGCGTTCCGAGCCGTAGAATGCGTTGCCAGAGCCGGTGCATGCCCCTCATGCGAACCGGCACTCGTGCGATGACACAGTGAAAAGGACACGCGCAGATGAACAACTCGACCACACACGCAATACTGAAGTTTTCCGACAGCGATCAGACGGTCGAATTGCCGGTCTACAAGGGCACGATGGGCCCTGACGTCATCGACATCCGCAAACTGTACGGCCAGACCGGCAAATTCACTTACGATCCGGGCTTCATGTCGACGGCGGCGTGTAATTCGGCGCTCACGTACATCGACGGCGACAAGGGTGAACTGCTGTATCGCGGCTACCCGATCGACAATCTCGCGCAGAGCGCCGACTTCCTCGAAACCTGCTACCTGCTGCTGAAGGGCGAGCTGCCGAACGCGAAGCAGAAGAAAGAATTCGTCGACACCGTCAAGCAGCACACAATGGTGCACGAGCAGATGCAGTTCTTCTTCCGAGGCTTCCGCCGCGATGCGCACCCGATGGCGATTCTGGTCGCTGCGGTCGGCGCACTGTCGGCCTTCTATCACGACTCGCTCGACATCAATAATGCGCGTCACCGCGAAGTGTCGCAGATCCGCATGATCGCGAAGCTGCCGACGCTCGTCGCGATGGCGTACAAGTACAGCATCGGCCAGCCGTTCGTGTATCCGAAGAACGACCTGTCGTACAGCGCGAACTTCATGCGCATGATGTTCTCGACGCCTGCTGAAGAGTACAAGGTCAACGACGTGCTGGTGCGCGCGCTCGACCGCATCCTGATCCTGCACGCGGACCACGAACAGAACGCTTCGACCTCGACCGTGCGTCTGGCCGGTTCGTCGGGCGCCAATCCGTTTGCATGTATCGCCGCGGGTATTGCCTGTCTGTGGGGCCCGGCGCACGGTGGTGCGAACGAAGCCGCGCTGAACATGCTGGAAGAAATCGGCTCGGTCGACAACATTCCCGAGTTCATCAGGCAGGTGAAGGACAAGAACTCGGGCGTGAAGCTGATGGGCTTCGGTCACCGTGTGTACAAGAACTACGATCCGCGTGCGAAGCTGATGCGCGAAACGTGCCACGAAGTGCTCGAAGAACTGGGCCTGCACGACGACCCGCTGTTCAAGCTGGCCATGGCGCTCGAAAAGATCGCGCTGGAAGACGAATACTTCGTGTCGCGCAAGCTGTACCCGAACGTCGATTTCTACTCGGGCATCGTGCAGCGCGCGCTGGGCATTCCGACGTCGATGTTCACGTGCATCTTCGCGATGGCACGCACGGTCGGCTGGATCGGTCAGTGGAACGAGATGATTGCCGATCCGGAGCAGAAGATTGGCCGTCCGCGTCAGCTTTTCGTCGGCGAAACGCCGCGTGAAGCAAAGTCGATTGCAAAGCGCGCTTAAACAGTTATCGCACTTCAATCGCGCTTTCGGGCCTCAACAGACGGGCGCTTTTTCCGTGAACAGGGAAAAGCGCCCGTTGTCATCTGTACTTGGCGCGCGCCCGTGCGGGACGCCGCGGCGGGAAACGCGCCTGCTGGCACACTCGATGCAGTGTTGCCTCGTCCGCTACTCCCGTAGCCTGAACGCAGCACCATTCAGGTTGCGCGGCCGCTCTAAACTCGTGCGATCGCCGAAGACCTTCTACAATCGGTACGAAGCCAACTGGAAGGAGCAAGCTGATGCAGGATCCAGAAGCACTCGGTGGACTGACCCATGCAGGCAAGCCGGACCTGACGGCGCCGGATCCGGACGCCGTATTCATCCCGACTGAAAATCTGAACGTCGCCAGCGCGAACCAGTACGTGCTGAAATCGGGCGACACATTCATCGTCAACGATCCGCTCGGCGACATCACAGGCCGCGACGACGGCCTGTTCGTCAACGATATGCGCGTGCTGTCCGGCTTGCGGCTCACCTTTGGCGGCCGTGCCCCCTCGCTGCTGTCTGGCAGCGTCAGCAGCGACAACACCGCGTTCACCGCGCACCTGACAAACCGGCCGCTGCCGCCGCTCGGCGGCACGAGTACGCCGGAAGGCGTGATCCACGTCCAACGCATCCGCGTGCTGTCAGGCACCGTGCTGAACGAAGCAATCGAATTGACCAACTACGGCACGAGCGATGCAGTGGTGCCCCTGTCGATCTCGTTCTCGAGCGACTTTCGCGACATGTTCGAGGTGCGCGGTCTGAAACGGCCGAAGCAGGGCACGATCAAGGCGCCGCGCATCGAGAATGGCGAAGTGCTGCTCGAGTACGTTGGTCTCGACGACGTCACGCGCGGCGTGCGCCTTGCGTTTTCGCCGGCCCCGCCCAAACTGCTCGCGGATCGCGCGGACTATTCGGTGAACCTGCCCGCACAGGCATGCGTATCGATCTATCTGTCGGTGGCGGTACAGGTGCGGGGCCGCGATGCGTCGTCGCGTGGCGTCGATGTTTCGCAGCCGACGCACGGCGTAAGTGAAGCGCATCTGTCGCAGATCGATACCGCGCGTCCGCGCGTCGGCCGGGCCGCAGTGCGCGCAGCGCTCGTCGACGCTCACCTGGTGATGCGCGAACGCCGCCGGGCAACCGCCCGCGTGCGCTCGAGCAATCCGCTCTTCAATGCATGGATCGACCGCTCGCTTGCCGACCTTGGTCTGCTGACCACCGATCTCGCCACGGGCCCGTATCCGTATGCAGGCATTCCGTGGTTCTCGACACCGTTTGGCCGCGACGCCGTCATTACGTCGTTGCAGACGTTGTGGCTGCAACCAGGGCTTGCGGGTGGCGTGCTGCGTTTTCTTGCCGAGCATCAGGCGCGCGAGGATTCCGCGTTTCGCGACGCCGCGCCCGGCAAGATCATGCATGAGATGCGCAAGGGCGAGATGGCCGCTACCGGCGAAGTCCCGTTCGCGCTGTATTACGGTGGCGTCGACACCACGCCGCTCTTTATCGTGCTGGCAGGCGCTTACGTCGCGCGCACGGGCGATACGGGGCTCGTCGACGAATTGTGGCCCGCGTTGCAACGCGCGGCGCAGTGGGTCGCGGGCGTGTGCGACAGGAACCGTCTGGGGCTGCTCGACTATCAGCGCGCCTCCGACGGTGGTCTGGCGAACCAGGGCTGGAAGGACAGTCACGATTCGGTTTTTCACGCGGATGGCCACTTTCCGGACGGGCCGATCGCGCTCGTCGAAGTGCAAGCCTACGCGAGCGCCGCATTCGACACGATGGCGCATTTCGCCACGTTGCGCGACCAGCATGACGACGCCGCGCGCTACGCAAAGCGCGCAACGTCGATTCGCGCGTGCGTCGAAGAGAAATACTGGATGGAAGATTCGAGCTTCTACGGCATCGCGCTCGACGGTCGCGGCGAACTGTGTCGCGTGCTCGCATCGAACGCGGGACATCTGCTGGCGTTCGGGCTGCCTTCGAAGGAGCGTGGCGAGGCGGTCGCGCGCGGGCTCGAATCGACGCTCTTTCACACGGGCTGGGGCGTACGCACGCTCGCGGCGGGTCAGGCGCGCTTCAATCCGATGGCCTATCACAACGGCTCGGTCTGGCCGCACGACAACGCATTGTGTGCGCGCGGCCTCGCGCGCTACGGCGCAAAGGCGGCGGCCGTGCGCCTGTTGCAGGCGCTGTTCCAGGCGGCCGTCAATTTCGACATGCGCCTGCCCGAACTCTTCTGCGGTTTTCCGCGCCGGCGGGGCGAGCCGCCGACTGCGTATCCGGTCGCCTGCCTGCCGCAGGCGTGGGCCGCAGGATCGCCGTTCATGATGCTCGAAGCGTGTCTCGGCCTCACGATTGATGCCGCGAAACGCGAGGTCATCATCGAACAGCCGATGCTGCCGGAAGGTATCGACTGGCTCGAAGTCGGCGATCTGCGGGTGGGCGATTCGACGGTGTCGATCACGTTCAGGCGTGTGGCCGGCAAGGTGGTCGCGTCCGCGGAGCAGGGCGATGTGAGGGTGATCGCGTTGCTGTAGAAACCAGGGTCGCGTGCGATGCATCGGGTGGTAACATTTGCGGTTAAACCTTGTCGTCTAAGTTGTTGTTTAACCGATCGCCAACCTCGTTCCTGGTACATCGCATGCCCGACAGTTTTGACCAGCTTGCCGCCCTGATCCGGGCGCGCTTCTCCGAACTGAGTCCGCAATTCCAGACGGGGGCGGCATTCCTGCTCGATCACCCGGACGAAGTCGCGGTCTCGTCGATGCGCAAGGTGGCCGAGCGTGCACTGGTGCAGCCGGCGTCGCTCGTGCGGCTGTCGCAGCAACTCGGCTTTCCCGGCTGGAACGAACTGCGCGATCTGTTCGTCGCCCGGGTGCGTACACGGCCGGAGCCGCTTACGAGCCGTGCACGTTCGCTCGTCAAAACCAACGCGCGGGACGCGCTGGCGCAGGATCTGCTCGTCGCGCAACAACACAACCTTGAACTGACCGCCGCGCACAACGCCCGCGTGACAGTCGAAGCGGCGCGCGTGCTGCGCCGCGCGCAGCATGTGCATGTCGCGGGATTTCGCTCATGCTATGCGGTCGCGTTCGGGCTGGTGTACGGCTACCGGCTGTTCCGCTCGTCAGTGTCGCTTTTGACGGGCGAGGCCGGCACGCTCGAGATGCAACTGCGCGGCATCGATCGGGATAGTGCCACGATCGTCATCAGCTTCGCGCCGTATTCGGTCGAAGCGGTGCGCGTTGCGGAGGCAGCGCTCGAGAAGGGCAGCAAGCTGATTGCGATCACCGACAGCGCCGTTTCCCCCATCGCGCTGAACGCCGACAAGGTGCTGATCTTTTCGCACGAGAGTCCTTCGTTCTTTCCTTCGCTCGTCGCGGCGACGGCAATTGCGGAATCGCTTGTCGCCCATCTGCTCGCGCTCGAAGGTGCGGGCGCCGTCGAACAACTCGAGAAGGTGGAGCGCTCGCTGCATTCCAGAGGCGCGTACGTGACCTGATCCCTGCCCGGTCACGGCGGTGGATCGCGTCTCTGCGTGCCGCATCCATTTTTGACAACATATGTTGTTGTAATGTATAAATGTGCATCGCGTGTTGATGGTGCGGCAGTGTTCAACCGCAGGCGCTGCCGTCTATCTGAAGCGGGTGTGACATCGGCAGGTTGATGGGCAAGCATCGCGGATACGTCGGGGCCACGTCGATCGCACCGCGATGCGCGTTGAACCGTTACGAGGAGCCTGGCAGTGACCGATCGTTTACCTCCCTTCGACCCGTCGCAAGCGACGCCGGAACAGAAAGCCGTGCTGGACGAGATCCTGTCGGGGCCGCGCGGCAATCTGAACGGGCCTTTCCTCGGCTGGATTCACAGCCCGGAACTCGCGCAGCACGCGCAGCGGCTGGGTGCGTTCTGCCGCTATGAGACGGGCTTGCCGCTGCGTCTTTCGGAACTGGCGATCCTCGTGACGGCTCAGCGCTGGCAGGCTCAGGCAGAGTGGTACATCCACTATCCGATCGCGCTGAAGGCCGGCGTGCCGGAAGCGGTGGCTGAAGCCATCCGCCAGGGCCAGCGGCCGTCCATGGCCGATCCCGACGATGCATTGATCTTCGATTTCGCAAGCGAGCTTTACGACGAGAAACGCGTGTCGGACGCGACGTATGCGAAAACGGTCGCGCGCTTTGGGCATGGAGTGACGATCAATCTCGTCGCACTGCTTGGTTATTACGCGCTCGTTGCGATGACGCTGAACGTGTTCGGCATGCGAGCAGAGGGGCAGGAGACGTTGCCGTTTGCGGAGTAGCGACAGGTGCCTGCTTAACGTGCATGCACGCGGCTCCCACGCGCGTGAGGTAGAGAGCAGGCGGATGTTATCGGCCACCTTCCACCAGCCGTTTTGCTGCAGCGAGTTCCGCATGTTCAAATGCCGGCTCGAACTCGGCGACTTCGCGCGCCGTCATGCCCACGTGCGGCGTGCGCGCATCATCACGCCAGTTCAATACTGCACGGTACACAGATGCCAGTACGTCGAGCGCTTCCGGACGCGTCAAATGAAAATGCCGGGCAGCGCCGAGCGCTTCTTCGATGGAGCCGCTCGGCCCCGAATCTTCGGTCAGCCACGTCTTGAGTTCCCGATCCTTGTCGGGCATCGGATTGATGTCGAAGGCCGGGGCAAGACGCCACTGGCCGTGGCCAACGTGCAGGAAACCATGATTTTGCAAATGATCGTCGACATTGGTGATCAGTATGCTGAACACGATGCGACGCCACAGCTCAGCGAGATCGCGCCGGGGGGTATCGCTCACGACAAGAATGCGCTCCGCGATCTCGGTGTAGGCGTGGTCTTCCTCGCGCGACGCCTGCAGCATCGATGCCGCCGACAGGTACGGAATCCGTCCTCCATTGTGGCGGTCGAAGCGGCGCACGAGCGCAACCGGGATTCCGTCGGAAAGTACGATGCGTGCGTCGGAGGCCTCGATACCGGCCTTGCGTGCGAGACGTAGCGCCATCACTTCTGCCCGCGTGACGGCGCGTTCATCGCTGATGCTGGGGAATTTGCCTATCGCGAGATGGCCATCGTCGTCGATGATCGTGCATTTGGGCCGCATGCCGCCGAGCGATGTGCCGCGGCCACGCAGATAGCGCAGGTCAGCCTCGGTTTCCGTGCCGCGTTCGATCGCCTGGGACGCCCCCAGCAATTGCGACAACTCGAGCAGGGGAGGCGCGCGACGACCGCCGTCTTCCATCGTGCGCAGGAATCCGCCGTGGTCGTCTGCGAAACGGATCGCGCCGATACGACTTTCGTCGTCCACACCCAGAAGGTAGTCCATCTCCGTCAGCGCACCGCCGACGAACGATACGCCTTGGTCGAGTGCCAGCTTGCGCCGCTTCGCATGGTCGCGTGCAATAACCCGGCAACCCCAGCCATCAGGCTCGGTATCCGCAAAAGCGAAGTGAAACACTGAATCGCTTCTGGTCGACGCCTTGCGGAACTGGCGTTCCGTCGTCAACGCGAGATCGGGTGAGATGTTGAAGCTGCTTTTGTTTTGCAGCCAGCTAGGCGCGTAGGCGAATGCCGAACTCTCGCGAGCCCCTTGTCTCGCGTAGGCCAACTGACCGAGTGGCAGCGCAGATGCCCCTAGCGCCACGCGCACGACACGCTCGACGGGCGGCGCCATCAGATTACCCCGGCTGGCGAGGTATCTTTCCGGCGGCGAATCCGCTTGGGGACCGCCTGATCCATCAGGCCCAGGCCGACGTCGTCCCTGGCCGTGTCCAGCAGGTTTGCAAGGCGGTCGAGTTCGTTCAGAACGAAGATCGCCGTTGCAATGGTTCCGACTGCCACCGTCGGGTCGCCTTTTTCCAGTCGCTGCAAGGTCTTGAGCGACACATTGAGCCGCTCAGCCATCGACTGGGTGGAAATGTGGCGGCGGCGACGCGCCAACGAGATATCGTGCCCGAGTTTCTCGAGGCCCCGGCGAACGGGGAGCGGTAGCCGCTCGCTGATCGAGGCCTTAAATGACTCATTAGGGGCGTTTTCGAGTTTCATGTGACCGATTATAGATCAAGGAACGCGGTGATGCCAGTGCGGTTCATTTTATGGATTCATATGTGACCTTTAAGCGATATAAGAGGTCTTAAGTGACCGATAATGTCTGCTGTGGGGTGAGTGCACCAACGCTCTGCGCGCCCGAAAATCACATGAAAAACGCCCCGACTGGCGCTGCCAGCCGGGGCGTTTCTCTTGAGTCTGATGCTTTGCTGCTTGAACCTACGCCTGGACTTACTGCCCGCGATAGGTCGAGAAGATCGGGTTTTCGACTGTCGGGCGGGCACCCGCTTGCAACGTCCCGGTGTTCACGCCACCGACTGCTTCGGCTTGTCGCGGCGTAACCGAGTCCGGGGTTGAGGTTTGCGCCGCGTACAGCTTCGGGTAAGTCGTGTCGTTCTGGTTAAGCAGGCCGGCCTTTTGCGCTTCGACAACCTCGGCGCGAACCTGGGCGCGGGTCACCGGGCCATTCGATTGCTGCGCGAACGAGACCGCCGGAATAGCGAGAACCGATGCAATGAGTGCTGCGGAAAGAACTGACTTCATGACAACCTCCGAGGTTTGATTATTGGTTCTTTGCGGCTTAATCGCCTTGCCTGAACCGTTGAATCAAGTTTATTCCTCGTCTCATGGGTGATAAATCACGATTTTAGATATGAATTATTGCGAATTTTGATGAAATAGCTGGTGGGTTCGAAAGCGCGGCATGGCAGGCGGAGTATGCAACGGCATCTGCCCTGGCCTTTCACCTCACCTTCACTGCGCTGACACTGCGAACAGCCTATGATGAAAGCCGGTCCACGCCCGCGCCTGTCGCGAAGCGCGGCGCACGTGACGCATGCCGAACCGCAAACCTCTCGGGCGAGACCGTTGCACCCGGCATGAAGGCGGCATCACGGCTGCGCAGACAGGGCACAACAGGAGAAGACGATGAAGCGTAAGGCATCAGCAGTCTGGCAAGGTGGCCTGCAGGACGGCAAAGGCTCGATCTCCACCGATAGCGGCGTACTCAAGGACACCCAGTATTCGTTTGCAACGCGCTTCGAAAGCGGCATCGGCACGAACCCTGAAGAACTGATCGCAGCGGCGCACGCGGGCTGCTTCTCCATGGCGCTCTCGGCCGAATTGGGGAAGGCCGGCATCAAGCCCGAACGCATCGGCACGACCGCCACGGTCACGCTCGACAAGTCCGATGGCGGCTTCGCAATTACGGCGGTTCATCTCGACGTGAACGTCAAGATTCCGGGCGGCGACAAGGCCGCATTCGACAAGGCCACTGCCGACGCCAAAGCAGGTTGCCCGGTATCGAAGGTGCTGAACGCCACCATCACGATGGAGGCGAAGCTCGAAACCTGAGCGCGGCCAGTCGTACCTGTCAGGTCGACTGTTCGCGAAAGCGTCGCAGACGTGGGGCAGGTGCCAGCTCTTTTGCCTCACGTCAAAAAGCGGGCTTGAATTCTTGAACGATTGGTCATAATATCGATCAATGGACAAGCCCGCCGCTTCGAAAAAATCTGCCGCTGCCCGCGGCCGCCCACGCGAGTTCGATACGGAAACCGTGCTGGCGAACGCGAGCGAGGTGTTCTGGAAGCACGGCTATCACGCCACCTCGATCGATGACCTTTGCAAGGCCACCGGCGTGCTGCGCGGCAGCCTGTACGGTGTATTCGGCGACAAGCACAGCATCATGCTGGCGGCGCTGGATCATTACGCAGATGGTTCGGTTGCGCGGCTCGTCGAGCGCCTCAATGCCAACGTTCCGCCGGAAGAGGCATTGCGTAACGCACTGATGCACTACGCCCGGGCCGCTTCGGCGCTGAGCGGACAACGTGGCTGCTTCATCACGAACGCCACCCTTGAAATGCTGCCGGGCGATGAGGTGCTACGTGCACGCATCGAATCGATCCAGCGCCGTACCGCCACCTTGCTGGCAGCCGCGGTCATCCGCGGGCAGGCCAGTGGCGCATTCAGTTCCAGTCTCGATGAAAAAGCCGTCGGCGATTTTCTGCTGTGTATCACGCAAGGCTTGCGTGTACTCGGCAAAGTGCCGCGGGACGAAGCTCAGCTGAGCGCCATCGTCGATCTGGCGATGCGCGCGTTGGTCTGAAATTTTTTTGGATAATTGTTGAACGATCAGTCATGAATAGTGAATGCCTGAAGTCCGCCAGAGTGGGTATGACAGAGTCAGCAACCAGCCCGTTCGTGGCAGGCGCGCCGCCTGCCGCGTCTCCCCAGCGTTTCGAGCGCCAGGGACTCGCGCTGGCCGTGCTCTTCATCGGCGCGTTTCTGGCGCCACTCGATTACTTCATCGTTAACCTGGCGCTGCCATCGATTCATGCCGGCCTTGGCGCCACCGACGCGCAGCTGCAACTGATTGTCTCGGCGTACGCGTCGGCCTACGCGGTTTTGCTGATTACGGGCGGACGGCTTGGCGACCTGTTCGGCCGCAAGCGGATGTTCATGGCCGGCATGGCGGGGTTTGTGATCGCGTCGGCGTTGTGCGGCTTCGCGACGAGCGGCCACGCGCTCGTGCTCTCCCGGATCGTTCAGGGGATTGCGGCGGCCGTGATGGCGCCACAGGTGCTCGCCACGATCCGGGCCGTCGTTCCGGCGCACCAGCAGACCAAAGTGATGAGCTTCTACGGCTTTGTGTTCGGACTCTCGTCGATCGCGGGCCAGCTCGGCGGCGGCGCCCTGATCACTTACCATCCGTTCGGCCTCGACTGGCGAATCATCTTTTTGATCAACATCCCGGTTGGGCTGGTTGCGTTCTTCGGAACGTGGAAGTTCGTGCCGGAAAGTCAGCCGGCTGTTCGCACGGGTGTCGACTTGAAGGGGGTCGCGCTGCTGTCGCTGCTGCTGTTGCTGATCATCTATCCGATGACTCACGGGCGGGAAGCCGGCTGGCCCGCATGGACGTTCATGATGTTCGCGCTTAGCCTGCCCGTGCTGGCGTTATTCATCGCGACGGAACGCGGGATCGAGCGCGCAGGCGGCCACCCGCTCGTCGATCTCCAGTTGTTCCGCAACCCGGCTTTTGCGATCGGCCTGGTGCTCGCATTCCTGTTCTATTGTGAAAGCGCATTTTTCCTGACTTACGGTATCTATCTGCAAACCGGCCTGCGCTGGACACCGCTCGAGTCGGGCATCGCCATCATGCCGTTCGCGGCGGGTTTCATCGTCGGTCCGTTGCTGTCGCCGGTTGTCGTGCGGCATATCGGTGCCCACGTCCTGACGCTCGGGTTCTCGATGCTGGCGGTCGGTTTTTCTGTGACGACATGGGCCGCTGGCCAGAGCGCCTTGCCCGATCTGATCTTTTACGTGAGCCTCGTGTGCGCCGGCATCGGACACGGTCTCGTGCTGCCTTCGCTCATGCGCATCGTGCTCGCCGAAGTCGTGCCGGAGAAGGCCGGGTTGGCATCGGGCGTCGTCTCGTCGACGCTGCAGATAGGCGCCGCGTTCGGCACGGCCGCGATCAGCGGCGCGTTCTTCGGTGTTCTGGGCCAGCGCGCGACGCCAGAGGCATACGCCCAGGCCTTCCAGTTCTGTATCGGCATCACCGCGGCGTTGCTGGTCGCTTGCATTGGTTTGAGCGTGCTGCTGGTGAGACATCAGCGTGCTGTGCTGCAGCGAGCCCAGCCCGATCGCTAACGGGCGTGTTGCAGTGTTCCTCCGCGAATACTGCAATGCGGAAACGTTTTCAGCGTTTCATCTAATCAAATAATGGCGGTTTGCTGCGATCATTGATGCACCATGTATTTATGGGTGATGAAAAAGAGGGTATCTATTCAAAATAATATCGATTTCATGGCCGTCTGGTTTCGCATGTCTGACAAATGGCGGTAGTGTGTTTTACGACTTTAAAAAGTAACCAGGTGGTTTGTTTTTATTCTGGCGGTGCTAGACAGATAAGCCGTGCGGCGGTGCGTCACAGGTCTGGGGCGTGGCGGAGGGCTAATCCACGCAGCAATAAAACCGTATCTTTAAAAATCACTTGCTTCAAATAAATTCAATTGTTAATCTTGACTCGTCTTTTAAATCGCTCGCCTATCCGGTGGTTGTGAGTCCGGCGATAAACAGTTTTGCGGTCGAAATGTGGGTTATCCCTGGCAGTCGGTCGCTTCCTGGTTTTCATCATCGGCATTCACCGGTTTTCTGGTTCGGGCGTTTCCGACCTCGCTGTCAACTGTGTTGTTAGCCCATTTTTTGAGGCTGACGGATAGTCTGTCTTGCCGCGCGGTTGTTGCCATAACGGCGCAAGCCGCGGCCAGGGACAGCAGGGGCGCAATGATGCTTTCGTACCGGGGATCCCATGCTGACCGCTACCTTCGACACATCTGACACGCCGCAAACCGCCTCATTCAGCGTTGGCGACGTGGTGACGCTGAGGTCAGGCGGCCCACGCATGACGGTGACGCACGTCGGTCCCGTCGCGTTGGTCGAAGGCGACTGGCTCGTGTGCCAGTGGTTCGACGATGATGGCGAACTGCGCCAGGAACTGTTCGAGCCAGACAGGGTGCGGCTCGAACCGCGCTCCATTCCGGCGGGCTCGGTGCAGTTGCAGAAATTCGCCCGCTTCGGATATTCCGGACGCGCGTGACACCAGGGTTCACGCTCCGCTTCAGTTCTGCAGCACGGCTGCATTGACACAGCCGCGGTAAATCCGCGCTTTAGATGCGGCCGCTGCACCATGGCACGCGGCACTCAATCTCCGGCAATCGCAGACTAACGACGCGCCTCGGTCGCCATCCGCACGGCGAGGCCGGCGAGCACGGTGCCCATCAACCAGCGCTGGATGACGACCCATGTCGGACGCCTGGCAAGGAATGTGGCGATCGACCCTGCCGTCACCGCAACGATCGAATTGATCGTCAGACTGAGCGCGACCTGCACGACCCCAAGTGTCAGCGATTGACCGAGCACACTGCCGTGCTCCGGATCGATGAATTGCGGCAGCAGCGACAGATACAGCACCGCGATCTTCGGATTCAGCAGGTTGGTGACAAAGCCCATCGTAAACAGCTTGCGCGGACTGTCGGCGGGCAGGTCGCGCACCTGGAACGGCGAGCGGCCGCCGGGCTTCACGGCCTGCCATGCAAGCCAGAGCAGATACAATGCGCCGCCAAAGCGCAACGTGTCATAAGCGAATGGCACTGCCAGCAGCAGCGCCGTGATTCCGAACGCTGCGGACAGCATATAGAACAGGAAGCCGAGCGCGACGCCGCCAAGAGAAATCAGACCGGCGGTGCGCCCCTGGCAGATAGAGCGGGAAATCAGATAGATCATGTTCGGGCCTGGCGTGAGCGCCATCCCGAGCGCGACGAGTGCGAAGGTCAGCAGACTGGAAGTGTGCGGCATTGCAGGGTTCCGTAGAGGTTGATCCAGGTTGATCAGGCAATGCCCAGGCGCGCGGCGCAACGCGAGCGGGCTCGCGGTCCACGTTCCCCGATGGTGTTTCCATCTTCAGCGCCAGTTACGCGGACCGGGTGATTATATCCACGGCGCAGGAAGACGCGCACCCGGCGTCCATGTCAGCGGCGCAGCGGCCGGAAGAAGCGGCGGATTTCTTCGGCGAGCAAGGCCGGTTGTTCCATCGCGGCAAAGTGGCCGCCGCGCGGCATGTCGGCCCATTGCGCCACCTCGAACACGCGTTCGATCCACGACCGCGGCGGCCGGCTGATCTCCTTCGGAAAACGTGCAAAGCCGAGCGGCGGGCGCACGCGCTGGCCGGTTGCAAAACGCAGCGGCTGCTGACGCATCTCCCAATAGAAGCGCATTGACGAACCGATGGTTTGCGTATGCCAGTAGAGCGACAGGTTCGTCAGCAGTTCGTCCTTCGAGAACTTGCTCTCGACGTCGCCATTGCAATCGCTCCACGCACGGAATTTCTCGACGAGCCAGGCGGCGAGACCAGCAGGCGAATCGTTCAGCGCCGTGGCGAGCGTTTGCGGCTTTGTGCTGTGCACGTGCGCGTAACCGCCTTCGAGTGCGGTCCAAGCCGCCTTTGCATCAAGGAACGCCTGCTCCTTTCCCGAGACGGGCGGATCGTCCATGGTGAGTGGCGGCTCGTACGAACCCGGCAGATAATTCAGGTGCAGGCCGTCGACTTGTTGCGGATGCCGGTACGCAAGGGCGATCGAAACCGCAGCGCCGAGATCGCCGCCTTGCGCGCCGAAATGCTCGTATCCGAGCCCGCGCATCAATTCGACCCATAGGTCGGCGGTCGCAAAGGCAGAGATGCCGGACTTCACGGGGCGCTCCGAAAAACCGAAGCCGGGCAGCGAGGGCACAACGACATCGAACGCATCGGACGGGTCCGCGCCGACCGACGCCGGATCGCACAGATGAGGCAGCAGGTCCAGGAATTCGATGAACGACCCGGGCCAGCCGTGCGTGATGACGAGCGGGTAGGGCCGCGGCCCGACGCCATGGCGATGCAGGAAGTGCATATTCAGCCCGCCGACCCGCGCCATGAATTGCGGCTCGCGGTTTAGCCGTCGCTCCGCGGCGCGCCAGTCGTAACCCGTCGCCCAGTAGTCGGCCAGTTCGCGAAGATAGGCAGGATCGACGCCGAGCGCCCAGGGTGCGCCGTCATAGTGATCGGGCCAGCGCGTATGCTTCAGACGCGCGCTGAGCGCGACGAGCTGTGTGTCGGGTACGGTGATCTCGAAGGGCGTCACCTGCATCGCACGATTCTCCTGTCAGTTGCACGTTTCATTTCCTGGGTCTTTCGCTCTCTTCGCGCGCTGCATTGCGTGTGGCGCGCGCCCGCACGCGTGCGGCAAGCTGCGTCGAGAATACGCGAAGCACGACGTTGCGGCGGTTCGCGACGACTTCGCCTGCAACGTTCCCGGGCGGATCGGGTTGCAGCGCCCAGAACAACGCGAGCAGCCAGCCGAATACCGTCCAGCCGAGGCAGGCGTTGAAGAGCGCGATAACCAGAAGGTCGTGGCGCTTGCGCCGGTCCGCAAGAATCGACGGCAGGAAGTAGAGCGCGAGTGCGAGCCCCGCCGCGATGACCTGAACCACGATGTTGCCACCCATGAGAGGCTCCTGATGGCGTAGGGCGTAGGGCGTATCGTCCGATTGTCGCTCGAATGAAAGAATCGCGCAGCTTCCCGTTTGACGCCAGTCGGCCATCCGGCCAGTGCCGGGCGTTCCTGAACGGGTCTATCATTGTCGTTTTGAACGTAATGGACCCGCCACCATGATCTCTGACGACACCGCCCAGCACGCTCAACAGATTAATCACGATGCGCTTCGTGAATTCGTCGACCGCAAGTGGAACGACGAGATCGTACCGGCGCTCACTGACTATATTGCGGTGCCCGCGAAGAGCCCCGCTTTCGATCCCGACTGGGCGGAACACGGCTTCATCGAGCGCGTGGTAACCGACGCGGCGCAATGGGCAGAGCAACAACCCGTGCGCGGTCTGAAACTTGAAATCGTTCGCCTCCCGGGCCGCACGCCGGTGATTTTCTTCGAAACGCCGGCAACGCGTTCAAACAGCACCGACACGATCGTGCTGTATGGGCACCTCGACAAGCAGCCGGAATTTGCAGGCTGGCGCAACGACCTCGGGCCGTGGACGCCGAAGTTCGAAGACGGCAAGCTCTACGGCCGTGGCGGCGCGGACGATGGCTACGCAATCTACGCGAGCCTCACCGCGCTGGCGGCGCTCGACGCACAGGGCATCGAACGCCCGCGCTGCGTCGGCATCATCGAAACCTGCGAGGAGTCCGGCAGCTACGATCTGCTGCCCTATGTCGACGCATTGCGTGACCGCCTCGGCAAGGTCGGACTGGTCGTCTGCCTCGATTCGGGCGCCGGTAACTATGACCAGCTCTGGCTCACCACGTCGTTGCGCGGCCTCGTCGCGGGCGACCTCGAAGTGCAGGTGCTCGACGAAGGCATTCACTCGGGCGGATACGGTGGCATTGCGCCGTCGAGCTTCCGCATCATGCGGCAACTGTTCGAGCGGCTCGAAGATGCTTCGACAGGCAATCTGCTGCCGAAGGGTTTTCATTGCCCGATTCCGCCGAACCGCCTGCTCGAAGCCGGGGCCACAGCCCACATCATGGGCGACGACGTATGGAAAAAATTGCCGTGGGCGTGCGGCCAGGATGGCCGTCAGGTATTGCCTACGACGACGGATCCCCAAGAGGCGCTGCTGAATTCGACATGGCGTCCGTCGCTGTCTGTCACGGGTGCATCGGGTCTGCCTTCGCTTGCCGATGCGGGCAACGTGCTGCGACCGCGCACCGCGTTCAAGCTTTCGCTGCGGCTGCCTCCGCTGATCGACGCGGTGAAGGCTGTCGCCAAACTAAAGGCGCTGCTCGAATTCGATCCGCCGTACAACGCGAAGGTGACGTTCAAGCCGGATCCGGGCGCGGCAACCGGCTGGAGCGCGCCCGACCTTGCCCCGTGGCTTGCGTCGGCGCTCAACGGCGCGTCGCTGCAACACTACGGCGCGGACTGTGCGTACATGGGGCAGGGCGGTACGATCCCCTTGATGAACGTGTTGCAGGAGGGTTTCCCGAGTTCGCAGTTCATGGTGTGCGGCGTGCTCGGGCCGAAGTCGAACGCGCATGGGCCGAATGAATTCCTCCACGTTCCATATGCGAAGAAGCTCACTGCGACCGTCGCGGAAGTCATTGCCGCCGCGCCCTGAGCGGCGCGCATGACGTCAGGTCCAGACGAACCTGGTGCATCACGCATCCCACGTCTCTTTTTTGCGAGTCAAGCCGACGCATGAACGACCAGTACGCTACCCAGTCAATGTCCCTCCGCATCGCGGCCGGTCAACTTCACGCCTTCGTGCGGGCGATCTGGGAACAGGCGGGTAGCGCGCCGCGCGAGGCGGAACTGGTCGCCGATCACCTCGTCGCGTCAAATCTGACCGGGCACGACTCGCATGGCGTGGGCATGATCCCGCGCTATGTCGCATCGCTGCGCGAAGGCGAACTGCAACTGAACCAGCATGCGGATGTGGTGCGGGATGCGGGCGCCGTGCTGACCGTTGAAGGCGGCAAAGGCTTCGGTCAGGTTGTGGCCTTCGAGGCGATGGAACTCGGCATCGAGCGCGCAACGAAGCTGGGCCTGTGCGCGGTCGGACTGCGCGGAGCGCATCACATTGGGCGCATCGGACACTGGGCTGAGCAATGCGCGAAGGCAGGGCTCGTGTCCTTCCATTTTGTCAACGTGGCGGGCGATCCGTTGGTCGCTCCGTTTGGAGGCGCTGACCGGCGCATCGGCACCAATCCGTTTTGCGCGGCGTTTCCCAGCACCGGCAGGCCGCCACTTGTTCTCGATTTCGCGACGAGTGCGATCGCCTACGGCAAGGCGCGTGTCGCCTATAACCAGGGTAAGCGCACGCCGGTTGGAACATTGATCGACCACGAAGGGCGTCCGAGTATCGAACCGAAGGTGATGATGGAGGAGCCCTTCGGCTCATTGATGCCAATGGGCGGCCACAAAGGCTTCGGGCTCGCGGCGATGTGCGAGATATTCGGTGGCGCTCTGTCTGGCGGCTATACGACACATTCCGGCTCGCTTCAGAACACCAGCGCGATCATCAACTGCATGCTGTCGGTGATCCTCGATCCCAAGGCGCTCGATGCGCCCAACGCCGGGGCCGAAGCGGACGCGTTCGTCGAATGGGTCAAGGCGTCTCCACTTGCGGCTGGGACCGATCGCATCTACGCGCCAGGTGAACCAGAACTGGCGATGCGGGCTGAACGCGGCGAGAAGGGCGTGCCGGTTGATCTTGCGACGTGGCAGCAGATCCTCGACGCCGCGCGCGACTCCGGCATGCCGGCGGCAGACATCGAAGCGTGGTCCCGGGGGGCGCGGTCGAGTCATGGCGTGAGGTGAACGTTGTTGAAAAACGCGCCTTTCAGCTGCGCACGGCTCGCTGCGTGAGACTGCTCGAATCGTTGTTTAAATTGTATTAGTTGTATTAGTTGTATCAGTCCGGTCTGCCGCATTTCATGGGCACGCACGGTCGTGTGCGGACTTGTCCCCTTGCGGTTAGAGATCGGCAATTTTTGCTCGATATGCTCCATGATCAAAAATCACACTCAGTGCTTCGATTGCGGAGACACCAGAGCAAAAAAAGCGCGCGGATTCCTTATGCAAATCGAATAAAAAGTAATCGCTGGTGTGAAGCAAGCCCCATCGCCTTCCAGAGTAGACCCACGATTCGTTCCTTGAGCGGCCTCTCTAGCGCCGCAACCCACGCATCCGACCCCCTGCCCCGGTCCGCAATCGTTTGCGCGCCCGGCACCCGCCCACCAACTGCAAAAACGCATACACCTTCAAGAGCAAAACGCATATAGCGATTTGCATTTTTCTGTTGCCAATCGCGCCCCACGGAATTCAGGTCTGTTTTAGGCTCGTATTGCTTTACCTGTGTATAAAAACTTGTTAAGGACCGAAAATGAATCTCCGTCACCATCACGCCTGCCGTCCGTTTCTCGAAGCGGGCAATCTGTCACAAATTTCCGCTTACTACGAAGAAGGCCGCAATGTCATGTGGATGATGTTGCGTGCACAGCCACGGCCATGTTTCAACATTGAGGTGGTCCATGACATCCTTGCGCTCGCGCGTTCGGCACGCGAGTCCGGTTTGCCGATCGACTTCTGGGTGACGGGCTCGCTGATTCCGACGATGTACAACGTCGGAGGCGATCTCGACTTCTTCTCTGATGCTATCCGCACGGGCAAGCGTGAAGCACTGATGTCATATGCGCGTTCATGCGTCGATTGCGTGCATGCCGCGGCGCGTGGCTTCGATACCGGCGCGATCTCGATTGCGATGGTCGAGGGCACGGCACTGGGCGGTGGCTTTGAAGCAGCGCTTGCGCACCATTTTCTGCTGGCGCAGAACGATGCGCGCATGGGCTTCCCTGAAATTGCGTTCAATCTGTTCCCGGGCATGGGCGGTTATTCGCTCGTCGCACGCAAGGGGGGCATGCGGCTTGCCGAGGAACTGATCGGAGGCGGCGAATCGCATACGGCGGAATGGCACGCATCGAGGGGGCTCGTCGATCAACTGTTCGAACCGGGCGACGCGTACATCGCGACGCGCACTTTCATCGACACGATGCGTCCGAAGCTGAACGGCATCCGGGCGATGGTGCGTGCGCGTCAGCGGGTGCTGCAACTGTCGCGCGCGGAGCTGATGGAGATCACGGAAGACTGGGTCGAGTCGGCCTTCACGATCGAGGAAAAAGACCTCGCGTATATGGAGCGCCTCGTGATGCTGCAGAACCGGCGCTCGTCCAATCTGCGTACGAGCCCGGAGCCCAGTATGAATGTTGCCTGATGGTGTGGTTGTGGAAGTAGCGTGAAAAACAGCAATTGCGGAAGATCAGGCAAGCAGTCTGATCTTCTGCCGGTCCCGCAGCCACTGCTCGAATTGCGCAGCCGGCATAGGCCGGCCGTACAGGAAGCCTTGTACATAGTCCACTCCGAGTCCTTTCATGAAGAGCTCTTCGGTTTCGTTCTCGATGCCTTCGGCGACCACCTTGAAATCCAGTTCCTGCGCCACCGCGACCATCGAACGCACGAGCGCCTGAGCTTTCACGTCCGCGTTGATCGAGCGCACGAAACTGCGATCCAGCTTGATTACGTCGAGCGGAATCCGGCCGAGCTGCGAGAGTGACGAGTAGCCGGTGCCGAAGTCGTCGAGGTGCACCTGGGCACCGAGTTCGCGGAACTGCGTGATGAGGTCGATAGCGGCGGCTTCGTCTTCGATCAGGCAGCTTTCGGTCAGCTCCAGATCGATCAGGCACGTGTCGAGATTCGCGCGCTGCAGCGCCTCGCTGAAATGCCGGACGACGGCCGTGTCGACCAGCTGGCGAGCCGACACGTTAATGGCGACGCGCAGATCGAGCCCTTGCCGCTGCCATTCTGCGGCCTGCAATGCGGCGGTCTGCATGACCCAGCGGCCGAGCGGCCCGATCAGGCCCGACTCTTCCGCGTAACGGATGAACTCGGTCGGCAGGATCTGGCCGCGCTCCGGCGAGTTCCAGCGCACCAGCGCTTCGACACCCTCTACGGTGCCCGTGGCGAGCGCGAGCTTCGGTTGGTAGTGGAGCGTGAACTGGCCTTCGTCGAGCCCGCGCCGCAGGTTGGTGTCGAGCCACATGTACTCGGCAACCTTGCGGTCCATTTCCGGCGAGAACACGCGGCAGGTGCGCTTGCCTTCGTCCTTCGCGACGTACATCGCGGTGTCGGCGGAGCGGATCACCGATTCGAGGCTGTCACCGTGTTCGGGGTACAGCGAAATACCGATCGAGCAGCCGGTGTAGACCTCGACCAGTCCGAGGCTGAACGGTCTGCGCAGGCGTTCGAGGATGCGCGCGGCGGTGGCTTCGAGCAACTCGCGCGTCGCACCGGTCATGAGGACGATGAATTCGTCGCCGCCGAGGCGTGCAATGGTCTCGCTTTCGCCGAGACAGCCATGGATCGCAGCGGACACATCCTTGATCAGCCGGTCGCCGAACACGTGGCCGTAGTGGTCGTTGACTTTCTTGAAGTTGTCGAGATCGAGAAACAGGATGCCGACCGAGGTGCCTTCTTCCGCCGCTTCGATCGCCGCGCGGATCTTGTCCTGGATCGCATTGCGGTTCGGCAGGCCGGTGAGCGAATCGGTATTCGCCAGTTCCGACAGGCGCGCCTGCGCACGGCGTTCTTCGGTAATGTCGGTGCCTGCGCAGATCAGGAAGCGCTCGTCGACGCCGCTGCCGCTTTTCACGAACTTGTTGCGAAACAGGAACAGGCGTTCGCCGTGAACGGTCTTGACGACCCGTTCGACTTCATAGGACACGCCGCGATTGAAGAAACCGCTGATGTTGTAGCTCGACGCCGCGCCGTCTTCGGACGACATGAAGAGGGTCCAGACGTTGCGGCCGATCACATCTTCTTCCTTCATGCCGGACAGTTCTTCGGCGAGCCGGTTGAAGCGCTGGATCCGGCCGTTCTGGTCGACGATCACGACGAGGGAATTGACCTCCGACACGACGTGCTCGGCAAACGAGAGGCCGTGCACGAGGTCTCGCGCAACGGATTCGGTATCGGCGTAGGCGGATGCGGTGCCGGCCCATGACTTGCTGTTGAGCTTCTTGCCAACCAGATGCAGGCGCAAAGGTTCGCCAAACAGTTTGATGTCGAGTGTGAGGTGCGACGTAATGCCAGTGAGCCGGCGGATCTGCCCGGCCTGCTGGCCGGTGAGGGTGATCGCGACGTCGGCCGGGCCCGGCCCCGTGTCGGCGGTCAGTTCAAGCGCGTTGCTATCGCTCGACAGGCGCCAGCACGGACTGCTCGTGCCGAAGTGCGCATAGAGCGTCTGATGTTGCTGGTCGTCGTTCATGGCGTCCCCCGGGCAGGCTGAGCCGTCAGGCCTGCTATTGACGCAGGCGAGTTGTCGGGCGGCAAACGGTCTTCCGTCGAAGGTTGGCTTCATTGTATCCACGCGGCCGGATTGCGGGCTTCGCACGAGTTAACGGCTGTCTGCATCGATTCTTTAATGACTGTTCATTTTAACGCCTGCGTATTGTAAGCTGACCAGAATGTCGTGTATGCGTAGCGCATAGTCGGTTGTGCAGGCGGGACAGGCGGCGCTCCGCGGGGTCCAGCGCGAGGCGAAAGGGCTTCGGCCGCTACCGTGGGTCAGTAGCGCCTCGTCAATCGCATCCGCGCCTGCTCCCTGATATCGGCATCGAGCGTGGCCGGGAAGTCGAACGAACTGGCCACGAGCGTCGCGACTGGCACCCCGTCGCGATACAGCACGCGATTGCCGCTCACTGCCGGCACCTTGTCTCCCGGCAACAGGGTGCCGACGAGGTTCAACGGATCCGTGGCCGACACGCAGACAAACGCGCCGTCGTTCGCATGTCGGCGCACTTCGCGCAGCAGGGGGATCGCCTCGGGCAGGGCGAACTGCTCGCCAGCCAGCCCGTTGACGAAGCGGCCGCCGCGCACAAGCCCGCGCGCCTCCAGCTTTTGCAGCATGCGCAGCAGTTCGCCCCAGGGCGGCAGCCAGTCGGCTTCGCGTTCGAGCAGACGCCAGAACACGACGCCATATCGGCGCAGCAACGTCATTGCGATGTGTTCGAGCACGTCGGGATCGGTCGGCGGCGGGCGGTGGGTGGAAGAAGAGGAGGCTGCGTCAGCCGAAGCGGCCGGCCGGCGCCGCACCAGTGCCCAGCGTCCCGCATCGTCCATCCCGCCGATCAGCGCACCGGCGCCGCGCGGACGCCGGCTTCCGTAGTACGCGTTGCGCTTTGCCACGGGCTTGAGCAGAGCGCGCAATCCAGCGAAGCTGTCCGAATTCACGAGCCCTGCCGCAACCAGTTCGCCCAGCGCGTTTTCGAGTTCGATCTTCAGTATCCGCGCTTCCGACAGCAGTTCGTCGAAGAACATCGCGCCGTGCGCGGCGAGCACGTCGTACACCTGCTGGGCGCGCGCGGAAAGCTCGGGCAATTTCGACTGGTCGATCAGCGCGCTCCACATGCCGACATGACGCCGCGGCAGCAACACGATCGGCGTGCTGCGAACCGGCGCACTGGCAGCGCGCGACCGTTCCGTCAAACGCGTCCACACCACCTTGCCCGAGCGGCATAGTTCATCGAGCGACGTGATCGAATAGTCCTTGAGACGGGCCGGCAGGATGTCTTCTTCCCATGCGCCCGCGGCCGCCTGAAAACCCTCGAGCTGATCGACGACCGCAGCGAGCGCATCGCGTCCTTCGCCGCGGGTGTCGGGCGTCAGGTGTTGCCATGCGAACAGGAAGCGCATGAAGTCGTGCCTCTCCACCGGCTCGATCTCGCGACGCAGACGCTTCACCGTATAGCGGTTGATGCGCGCGAGCAGATGCCGTTCGCACCATTGCTCTTCGGTGGCGCCGGGTGTGAAGCGGCCGCGCATCACATAGCCTTGCGCTTCGAGTTGCGTCAAGGCCTGCGTCACCGACGCAACCGGCAACGCCAGCGCGCCTGCGATCTGTGTCACGGGCGACGGGCCGAACCCGGTCATGCGCGCGCGGATCAGCTCAACCAGGGCTTCGTCTTCGTTCCACGCTTCCGTAAAGCCTCTCGGCGCGCGCAGGGACGGCTCCACCGGCGCGTCGGGGAAGAGCGCGCGCAGGCAGGTCAGACGCTCGGCCGGCAGCCAGAGCGCGTTGTCGGCGGCCACCTGCATGCGGGTGGCGCGGCCGCCTGTAGCCAGCGCTTCCAGCCATGCGGGCCAGCCGACGTTGCGCTGCGCTTCCGCTTCGGTGATGCACGCGAGGCCGGTCAGCGCCTCGTGCATTTCGTCGGCGCCCAGGGCTTGCGGCCACGCTTCGTCGCGCACGCTCGCGATCGCTTCGGGGTCGAGCGCGCCGAGATCGTCGGCGGAAGCGGGATCGGTCCAGCGGCGATTGAGCACGGCCTGGGTGCGGCGCTCTTCGAGGGGCGCATCGTCGAGATACGCATAGGGCTTCGCGGTCAGGATCTCGGCGGCAAGGGGCGAAGGCGCCGGCAGATCGCGCGCAACCAGCGTCACGTTGCCCTGTTCGATCCGGCGTAGCAGGCGCAGCCAGCCATCGGTGTCCATCGCTTCATGCAGACAGTCGTCGACCGTCTGGTCGACGAGCGGATGATTCGGCAATTCGCGTTCGCCGACGATGTTCTCCAGACACGCCGCCTGATCCGGAAACACTGCCGCGAGCAGATCGTCGCTGCGCATGCGCTGGATCTGCGGCGCGGTCTTGCGCCCGCCGCTATAACGCGGCAGCGCGAGCGCGGTCGTCGCATTCCAGCGCCAGCGCACACCGAACAGCGGTGCATCGAGCAGCGCCTGGATCAGCAGGTGTTCGGCCGTATTCGAATGCAGATAGCGCCAGACTTCATGGAGCGCGAAGCTGTGGCTGCCGGTCAGCGACAGGATGATCGCGTCCTCGGTCGCCGCCGCCTGCAACTCGAAATTGAACGTGCGGCAGAAGCGTTTGCGCAGCGCGAGGCCCCACGCGCGGTTCAGGCGGCTGCCGAACGGTGCGTGAATCACGAGCTGCGTACCGCCGGATTCGTCGAAGAAGCGCTCCATCACAAGCGTGTCCTGCGTCGGCAGCACGCTCAGCGCGGAACGCGCGCGGGCCAGATACTCGACGATCTGCCGGGCGGCCGTCTCGTCGATGCCGATGTGCTCCATCAGCCAGTCGATCGCGTGTTCGATGTGCGCCGCGAGCATGGCCGGGGCCGTGAGTTCGGTGACTGCGGCGCCGCCGTCGGATTGCCCATCCGCAAGATCCGCAACGGCCGCAACCGGCTGTCCGGCGAACGCAGGTTCAGATGCTTGCATTAGCAACCGGTCGATCTGCGCGCGCAGGCGCGCAACTCCCATCGACAGTTCGTCACTCCGTCCCGGCGCCTCACCGAGCCAGAACGGAATGTTCGGCGACTGTCCGTGCGCATCCTCGACGCGCACGCGCCCCGTTTCCACGCGAAGGATCCGGTACGACGCATTGCCGAGCTGGAACACATCGCCGGCAAGACTTTCGACTGCGAAATCCTCGTTGACGGTGCCGATGTTGACGCCTTGCGGTTCGAGCACCACCGCGTAATCCGCGTTCTCGGGAATCGTGCCGCCCGACGTGACGGCGACCAGCCTGCTGCCGCGCCGTCCGCGCAGCATCCCTCCCACGACGTCACGATGCACGTACGCAGCACGCGGCCCGTGGCGGCTCGTATAGCCTTCCGCGAGCATGCGCAGTACGGCATCGTACTGCTCGCGCGTGAGGTCCGCGTAGGGCGCCGCGTGCCGCACGAGATCGAACAGCGCATCCTCGCTCCATTCCTGGCTTGCCACCTCGGCAGTGATTTGCTGCGCGAGCACGTCGAGCGGCGCGCGCGGGATCTCGAGCGTATCGAGTTCGCCGCGCCGCACGCAGTCGAGAAGCGCGGCGCATTCGATCAGGTCATCGCGCGAGGTCGGAAAGAGCCGGCCTTTCGGCATGCCGCCGACCTGGTGCCCGGAACGCCCGACACGCTGCAAGAATGCCGCAATGCCGCGCGGCGAACCCATCTGGCAGACTAGATCGACGTCGCCGATATCGATGCCCAGTTCAAGCGACGCAGTCGCAATCAGCACGCGCAATTCGCCGCGCTTGAGCTTTTGTTCGGCGTCGAAGCGATGTTCCTTCGACATGCTGCCGTGATGCGCGGCCACCGCTTCCTTGCCGAGCCGTTCCGTCAGATGCCGCGACGCGCGTTCGGCCATCCGGCGCGTGTTGACGAAGACGAGTGTCGTCCGATGCAGTGCCACCAGTTCCGCGAGCCGGTCGTAGACACGGTCCCACACTTCGTTCGGCATCACCGCTTCGAGCGGTACGGGTGGCAGTTCGAGCGCGAGATCGCGGGCCCGCACATGGCCTACATCGATGATCGCGCAAGCGGAGGGCGCGTCGTCGCTGGGGCTGGCGCCGCCGGTCAGAAAGCGCGCGACGGCCGCAACCGGCTTTTGTGTCGCCGACAGGCCGATGCGCGGCAGGCGCCGGCGACACAGCGCGTCGAGCCGTTCAAGACTGAGCGACAGATGACTGCCGCGCTTGCTGCCCGCGATCGCGTGGATTTCGTCGACGATCACCGTGCGTGTAGTCGACAGCATGCGTCGACCGGAGTCTGAACCGAGCAGCACGTATAACGATTCCGGCGTCGTGACGAGAATGTGCGGCGCGCGCTTGCGCAGCGCGTTGCGCTCCTGCTGCGTGGTGTCGCCGGTGCGCACGGCGGTGCGGATATCGAGCGCCGGCAGGCCGCGTTCGGCGAGCTCGTTCGCGATGCCTTCCAGCGGCGTCTGCAGGTTGATCCGGATGTCGTTGGAGAGCGCCTTCAGCGGCGAAACGTAGACGACGAGGGTCGCGTCGGGCAGTGCGCCGTCGTTGGCGAGGCCCTGCTTGACCAGTTCATCGATGGCCGACAGAAACGCCGTGAGCGTCTTGCCGGAGCCCGTCGGCGCGGCGACGAGCGTTGGGCGGCCGCGGCGGATCTCCGGCCAGGCGGCGGTCTGGGCGTCGGTGGGGGCGGGGAAGGTTTTCAGGAACCAGGCGGCGACGGCCGGATGGAAATCGGCCAGCACGCCGGCTGCTGGGGAGCCGGAGGTCATGGAACTGCAATTGGGGGCGCGACGTGCCATTTCCAGAGGGCGTCTCGACGCCCGTCCGTTCGGTGGTCAAGTGGAAAGTCTCGCAGGTTTTGACGAGGCGTGCCAGGCGTGTGGTTTTCAGTAGCCTTTCACGCTTATCGTGCGTCTGAAGAATCGCGATGGTTGCAGTATCGTCGCAGGCTCACCATCCGCGATGGAGCACTGACCATGCGAGACAACCAGCTTGGCCGTACCGGTGCCCGTCAACAATGATCGCAATCTCATCGGGACCCGCCTCGGGTCTGTTGGCGTCTGTCGCGAGGACCGCGACATCTGGGGGTTCCGGTATGGGCGCTACCGGGACGGGTTGGACTGCCCACGTGCCATCGATATAAACGGCCTGACTACGGACCATGCCAGACGCTTCGCCCCGCAATTCAGATGTCAGCTCTCCCCACGACCGTATCGCCATTCTCGAAGATCTGCTCGCTTTTCACTGCGAGCGGAATATGCACGGGGTCGATGCGATATTCGGGATGGTTGCCTGGCTTGAGTGCGGCAAGAGACCAGACCTTTGCGTCGAGGGACTACGCTCAAGAATCCAGTATGCGCAGGTCGGCCTGACCCGGCTCGCGCATGAGCTGGCAATCAGCAACCTCGACACTGACGCTACGCGGGCGGCGATACTGCGCTCGTCGTTTGTCGCATCGCACCCGGAACCGCTGTCGTGAATCCCGATTGCGGGGATGCGGTGCCATGTCCTGCATGAATGCCGGGCGATAAAGCATCGGGAGGCAGGCGCATGGACGAAGTCGCGGTGATCCTGCTCGCGGGGGCAGCGGTCGTAACATTGCTGCCGGCGACATTCATTGTCGGCGTAGTCATGTTCACACGACGTGACGGTGCACCACCCAGTCCAGACTTACTCCGATTATTCAGGATTGCTTCTTGAAACAGCAAAACCGACAGAAAACGCCGATAGCATGATTTATACATAACGCATCAATTTCGCTCATCACCCAAATTCATCCCAATAAATAGAAAAAATGCTATTTATCGTTGTTTGACTAAATTGTTGGGAATTCCAGACGCCCTCGGGAAGTTGATTTGACGTTTATCTCGCACTACTTCCTAAGCCGGACGAGCCGGAACCAAACAGGTAGTACGATGCGTAGCCATATAGCCAGCCGATGCCGAAGTGAACCATGAAGGCCGATCTGATTGAGCGTTACGCGGCGAATTTGCACGGCGTGCTGTCGTGCTTTGACCGAATCCTGATCACGGGCACGCTGCCTGGCGCGTGCTACGCAGCGGGCATGACGAGTTTTCTGAACGCCAACGGCATTCGCCTATTCGACTACGCCAGGTTCGCCGAACCGCTGCGCGAACGCATCCGTGTGCGCGCGCAAGAGGTCTGCGCTGCCGCCGGCATCGAGATTGAGCACGTCAACAAGAGCCACATCCGCAAGGAAGATCTGGTGGCACGCGTGCTGCAGGGGCGTGGCGATGCACCCGGGCTGGTGCACGTCATCTCGGCGATGGAGGCCTGCCCGAGCTACAAGCCGTGGCACGACAAGAGCAGCGGCAAGACCTACCTGCGCCCCGAGACGGGCAAGTGTCTGCACTACTACTTCTACTTCATCGATGACGAACTCGGGCTGTGCTACCTCAGGGTCCCGACCTGGGCACCGTTCGGCTTGCAGTTCTACTGCAATGGCCACGGCGCCGTGGCCCGTGCGCTCAAGCGCGAGGGCATCGGGTTCGTGCAGGCCGACAACGCCTTTTTGCGCATTGCCGATATGGACCGTGCACAGGCCATCGCCGACGCGCTGAGCCCCGATATGCTGCATGAGCGACTGGACCGCTACGCGCAGTGGCTGTGCCCGGTGCTCGACGTGTTCGGCCAGACCTACCACTGGAGCCTGCGGCAGGCCGAGTATTCCACTGACCTGATGTTCCGCAGCCAACAGACGCTGGTGCCGCTGTACGACGTGCTGTCGCGTCAGGCGGTGCTGGCCGCGCACGCCGGGAAAGTAGCCGGCTTCCTGGGCAAGAAGGTCACGCCGCAATTGGCGCAGGAGATCGGCTCGCGGCTGTCCACCCGCATCGAGGGACGCTGCATCAAGCACCATATGGGCGTTGCCAGCGTCAAGGTTTACGACAAGTTCTCCCATGTGTTGCGGATAGAAACCACCATCAACGACGTGAGCTTCTTCAAACACCACCGCAAGGTGGAACACAGGAATGGCCAAAGCACCTACGAACTCGCAGCGTTGAGGAAAACCATCTACAGCCTGTTCGACCTGCGCGAGATCATGCTGGGCTGCAACCAGCGCTACCTCGCGTTTTTGTCGAGTCTGGATGACCCCAGCGCAGGTGAGCGCGACCTTCAACGTTTGAGCCAGTCCCGCGTGGGCAGTAATGAGCGCAGGGTCAAAGGACTCAACTTCTTCAACGGCGGCGAGCAAGCACTGCTGCGTGCCTTGCAGCGCGGCGAGTTCAACGTGCATGGCCTGCGCCGTGCCGATCTGGCCAGGCATGTGGACATGAGCGCCCCGGTGCTGTCCCGACAGCTCTCGCGACTGCGCACACTCGGCTTGATCAAGAAGGTGGCCCATACCTACCGCTACTACCTCACGCGTCTGGGCCGCGCCGCCATCGCTGCTGCCTGTTCTCTCACCCGTTTCAACATCGTTCCAATTCTGGCCGCAGCACACTGAAGTCTTCTCACAAATCGCGAAGACTTAACTTTTTAGTTACTAAATTGCGATCTCGCCCGAAATTGCGAATGCGACGCGTAGCTTCGAATCCCGCGGTTTCGCTTGTTCCTCTCAACGAACCGGTATGCGTATGAATGCTGTAACGAAGTCTCTGACGGATGTGTTGCGCCATCCGAGCGCGCGCCTGACCCAGCGTCTGCGGATCTGGCTCGGTACGCTTGATCTCGGCCTCGACGTGCTCGACTTCAAGGTGCGCGCGGGCCTCTGCAATGACTATACGGTCGATATAACGGTTACGTCGTCGCAGCTGGATATCGACGGCAAGCGCTGCGTCGGGAGGCGGGCGGGGCTACAGATTGACGAACTGGCGACGGTCCCTTCGGTAAGCTATATCGATCCTGTCAACCATGAAGCGGCCACCTTCAACGGAGTCGTCACGCGCTGGAAACGTATCCGTGTGAGCCGCGACGAGGCCGCCTACCAGCTGCGAATCGAGCCACGCTTCGCAGCCCTGCTCAAGCAGATAGTCAAGTCCGAGACGTTCAGGGACAAGACGTTTCAGGAGATCGTCACCGAGCTCGTTGTCGACCGGAAAAACTTCGACCCCTTCGATATCGAGTTCCATCTCGAAGGGGCGCAGGAGAAATTCGAACAGGTCGTCATGTACGAGGAGTCGGTGTGGGCGTTTATTGTCAGGCACGCCAGGCGCAAAGGAATTTTCTGGTCTACAAACAGGGACGCGGCAAGGAAGGCAAGCTCGACACCCTCGTATTTTACGGACAACCCGCGCGGCTATATCCGCTCGCTTGAGCTTCCACTCATGCCGGATTCCGGCCTGACGGGCAACTGGCACGAGGCGGTACTCAAGGTCAACGAAAAGCGTACGCTGGTCGCGGCCTGCATCGAGCTTTGGGAGCGCAACTATCGGACGCCCGAGGACCAGTTACGGGCGACGGCGAACGTCTCCGATGACGCTGACGACCGCTCGGTATTCGGGCAGATCAGTCGCAGCGCGGAATTCCATCTGACGCCGGAACAGGGCGAAGCACTCGCGCAGGTGCGGCGTGACGAGCAGATCGCGCGGCAGGCGACGCTGTCGGGCACGACCAACGCGAAGGGTGTAGTACCGGGCGTCGTCGTAAAGCTGACCAATACGAAGGTCGCAAGCGCCGAATATGGCTTCGTGATTACTTCGATGAAGATGAAGGGCAGCCGTACGAAACCGGCCTACACAAAGTTCAAGGCGATGCCCGCGCACCTCGCCTACCGGCCCGAGTTCGTATACGAGCGGGACTGGAGATTTCTGAATGGCCCCGTCGTCGGCGTTGTCACGACATTTGATACCGCGCCTTACGCGTGTCTCGACGAGTTCGGGCGCTATCCCGTCCTTCCGAAATTTCTCCAGGGTTCGGCGAGCACCGAAAAGCAGGTCCTTTATCTGCGCCTCCTGCGTCCGTCGTCGTCCTATCAGGGCGGCTTTCACTCGCCACTGCTCCCGACGACCGAAGTCCTGCTCGAAGCCGCCCACAACGATGTGGACCGCCTTCACATATCCGGTGCCCTGCACGACTATTCGCACCCTGACGTCGTACACGGCGCACAGGCGATGTTCAGCTATGCAATCTGGCGCTCGCCGCTACGCGGCGCGGAGATCGTCTTTAACGATCTGAAGGACAAGGAAAGCGCGCGCATCGCGACGGTGTACAGCCAGTCGGCGGTGAACCAGGGCTACCTGCTCAACAGCAAAAAGCTCCTGCGGGGTGAAGGATCAGAAATTACGACCCAGGGCTGGGGCACGATGCGAGCCGCCAAGGGGCTGTTCTTCTCGGCGGACGCGGCGGCCGGGGCCGATACGCCGCACCTTGAGATGCCCGCAGCCGTCGCGCAACTCAAGGCGGCATTGCAACGTGTAACGGACCTTGCGGCGGCGACGGCGCAGGCCGGGGCCGACCCTGCCGACCGGGTCACGCAGGCGGCGCTCGTCGACGGCCTGAACCAGCTTCGCGATGCGGGACTGCTCGCCAGCGCTCCGGGCGGCATGGCGTTCGTAACGCCGAAATCGGCGCAGCACTCGGCGGGCCAGAACGTGATCGTCACCGCGGGTCAGGACATGGACGTCAGCGTCGTGAAGCGTCTGCGCATGGTAGCGGGTGACCTGATTTCGTTATGCGCGCACAGACTCGGCATCAACCTGACCGCCGCTAAGGGCAAGTTTACGGCTGCGGCGCTGACGGACGGGATGGATCTGTTCGCGCAGAAGCAGTTGCGTGTCGCGAGTGAGAGCGCGGACGTTCAGGTCGCGGCGAAGTCGAAAATCACGCTGAACAGCGGCGGGGCGTCATTGGTGATTGAAAACGGCAACATGACTTTTCACTGTCCTGGTGCGTTCACGATCAAGGCCGGCTCGTTCACGTTTGTGGGACCCGACAACGTACCCGCCGTACTGCCCGTCCTGCCGAAAGGCGACCTGACGCTCAATGAGCGGTACTCCCATACGAACTGACACCTCATGATTATCAGCCCCCCGTTTCTGCCTGAATCTGGCCTCACTGCTACCGACGGATCGAAGCCCGACCCCATGATGGACGCGGTCGACAAGTTCGAACTCGCGCACGGCATCTACCCGATCGCCTTCGACCGGCGCTGGCATTGCGGCGTCCATCTCGCACCCCACGACCATGGTCCTGTCTATGCGATCGCCGATGGCGAGGTCGTCGCGTACCGGGTCTGCCAGCACGCGATTGACTCGGGCAATGGCAACGCGGGCTTCGTCCTGCTCAGGCACTCGACCGAAACGGGCGATGGTCGCAAACTGACGTTCTATTCGCTCTATATGCATCTGCTGCCGCTCGCGGAGTACCAGCCGTTCGGGCACGACGGGAGACGACTGCCCGAGTTCCTCCGGAAACCTACTGGCCAGGTTGCCCAGGGTGCCGTGGAACCAGCGGTCGCTGGCGGCGACAACACGGTGCGACGCAAGGACGTCATCGGATTTCTCGGGCGTTATGACAGCGTGACCTACACGCACTTCGAGATCTTCACGACGCCGGCCGATTTCGATGCGTACTTCGGCCATACGCAGCTTGGCAACGCCGCGCCGGACACACCGACAGGTTCGGACTGCTGGGGGCACACGTACTACACGATCCCTGCGGGGCAGCAGTTCTACGCGCTCCCTCCGGGAACGGACGCGCACAACAAATTACACGGTATCAAGTTCGAGACGCGGCAGGCGGGGACGAATACGCCGCCGCTCGTCGTCGAGACGTACTTCAGCAAGGGAGCGAAATATACCAACGTCTGGAGCGTCGAGGCGGACGGTTCGCGTACGCAGCTGACGGAGTCACCGGTGTGCGAGGCCGATTACGAATACGATCTTTATCACCGAGCGACGGCGCTCTACGGCACCTGTCCGAGCGACGGCTACGAGATGCTACGTTTCGGGCGCATCCTCTCGACGCCCGCAACCCTCGCCGGCGCAGCCTGTGCGACGTGGGTACAAGTGACCTACGCTGCGGGAAAGCAAGGCTATATCAATATCAACAACGCGGCGATCAAGAAGCTGTCCGACGCGGATTTCCCGTCGTTCATGGGCTTGCAAAAGCTCAGCGACGGCAATACGCCCTTCAGCAGCGACGGCTTGTGCGATATCGACGCGCTCAAGAAACTCGTCAAGGATGCTGCGGACAGCGCACAGCCTACGGTCTCGACACAAACGACAGAAGTACAAAAGGCAGACGAGCTTTCGGGCTACGTCAGGAGCCACGATGGTGTACGCCACGCTCTCCGCGGATTTATCTGCAACGCCCCCAGCGAATGGGATGGTACGAACAACCAGACGCGTTACGCAAAGCTGCTCGACGAGGGCGGTTTCTATTACGGCAACGAGCAGGGCTACAACAAGTTCATCAATTACCTCAAGGAAATCCAGTTCTGCGATACGACCGGCTTGCCCGCCGGGCAGAAGCTCTGGTTCTTCCATCCACTCGCGTTCATCCGGCATTTCAGGAAGTGCGGATGGTTGAGCAAGGACGAGTTTAAGCAGATCTACTCGGATAGGCGCTACAGTAGAAATCAGCGACCATCTCCGGATCAATTGCGTAATACCTACTTGAGGCCGCTAAATCTGGCAGTACGAAAATTTGGTTTAACGTCCCCCGTTCGGCTTGCCCATTATCTTGGCCAAGGTGCCGTTGAAAGCGCATGGCTCGCATCGATGCAGGAAACGAGCATGCTAGGGCACCTCGAAAGTGATGGATTTCATGGAACGGTGATAAATCCGGCGTCGGAAGTTGCAGAATCCACGTTGGGACATTGGTACGGTCAGATTCCTACTGAGGACGATGCTTGGTTCCGCTCGGTAAAATTCAACAGACACGGGGTGCGCATTACGGGTTCATACGACTGGCAGAACGGCAACTGCGATCGAGAAGATTCCCAAAAGTTTCGAGGGCGGGGTTTCAAGCAGCTTACTGGGCGAAGCAATTACGCAGATTACTGGACGTTCAAGGGGTGGATTTTGAGTACGTCGTTTACCGCATCATGGTGGACCGACCCAGCGTATATTGCGCACAATCGCAGCGGTATGACAAAAAAACCCGCGATGATTGATGCCCCTCAGAGAGTTGCCCTTCCTGAGAATAGTCTGGATAGCGGGGGATTTTATTTGCGATTCGAAAGGCCAAAAGTGACTAGACGTATCGACATGGATTCTTCGCAACCGGCTATCTCTGATTCGGACAAGCAAAAAGAACGGCAAATCTCGCGCGACGTTACATATGCGATTAATGGTGGTTATATTGACTGGGAGCGACGGCTTGATTTCACTCGTTCTGCTAAAGAAATTATTTCGTGAGAGTTCGGAAATGCCTAGAATCGGATGGGGTTTGGTTGTGCTGGCATCAGTCTTTCTCGCAGGAGCCGCTCACGCAGATGATACCTATGAGGTAGCTGGTTCCTCAATTACAATCGACAACTCTAGAAAGTGCTCACTTGACAAGCCTCCGCTTTATGCAATCGAGAGTTTCGACAAATCGGCGGTAATGGTCTCAGAAACTGGCTATATCCCAAAACAGGATCTAGCCACTTGTCAAGCTGGGCGGGTAGTCCACGTCCTCTCGATCCCGTCAAATGTGGGGGTACTGTCCGACATAAATCTCTCAAAGGATATTTATGTTGCCCTCGATTTTGTTAGCGTGCGGCCATTCACATATCTGGCTACTGTTGCACGTATCGGAACATCGCGAAACCTTGTGTCGATAAGGGGGGCGTATATTCCGGGCCGGAGACTTAGTGAACTGAGGGAATCCGCTTTTGGTGGTAGCGGCGAGGCGGGGACTGCGATTATCTCTCCCAATGGACGCTATGCCGCGCCAAGCGGCGAAATGGACTGTTCACAAGACGCCTATCCGGGCGTGTGGGACGTTCGGGGCAACCGACGTGTCGTAGCGACGGACGACGCCTGCGCGGCGCTCTTTAAATGAAACGAATCCCTCGAAATGAAATCTCCGATCCGAAAAGGCGACGAACTCGAACACGGCGGCGAAGTGACGGGCGGCTCGCCCTGGACCAACTTCATGGGCCGCCCGCTCGCCCGAAAGGGTGACACGGCTATCTGCAACCAGCACGGCCCGACCGTCATAGACGAAGGTTACGCGCGGTTTCCCGACCGTAATGGCACGGAGGTCGCCTTCCATCATTACCGCTGCGCGTGCGGTTGCCGGCTGATCTCGTCGCTTCAGAACGTCAATATCGAGTAATGCCGGTCGACCTTTCTTTAGCGGGACGCCCTAGCGCCTACCCGCGCCGCCCCCGGTTCTGGCCGTGGTGGTTCTGCATCTGGCTCGCCTGCAACGTATTCGGCGTTGCCATTGCCATGCTGCTCTGGCCGAAAGGCCAGCCAGCAAGCGGAGGATGGTTCTGGTTCTGTTTCGTTGGCGCTCCTAACGGTACGTTCCTGATCCTGTTGGCTATCGAGCGGGCCGGTTACGAGGGGCTCTGGTACCGGGCGCACTGGCGCAACCATCATCGCAGCCGGTGGCTGACGGCGCGACTACGCACGGCGCAGAAGCCGCTTCAGGTGCTCGGCGTCGGGTGCTGTTTGCCGCTTGGCAAACAGACGCTTGCGGACGCGATTGCCGCCGGGAAACGCCTGCCTGCTGCGCAGATACCGCGTACCGGCTCGGAACTCGTCTTTCACGCCCGCTTCGAGGACGCGAACTGGATGGTCGACGAGCCCGCTACGTCTGGCCTCGAACTCGGCGAACAAAGCATTGAGGCGGAACAGGCAACGAAGCAGGTTTCGCTGCTGACGCTCAAGATTGCCCAGGCGCTTGAGCCGCTGAAGCCGGGGCTGCTCGCCCTGACAAGCTACGAGCGGGTCTGGTGGCCGCAGGTACGCGTACTGAGCGCCTACGGCAGGGAGCAGGCCGACGTCGCGCGGGTGGTCGAGGCGCTACACATCGCGGGCCTGCCGCCACTCGCGGTCCAGGCGGTACCAGCTTCGGACGGGTTGATCGTCGCCGATGCGTGGCTCGACGCGAAGGAGACGCGCCCGCTGCTCGTCGTAGCGATCGCATGGCATGAGGCTGGTCCACCCGAGGGCAGCGCCGAGGGATGCGTCGCCGTGCTCCTGACGGCGGGATATTTCCGGCTGCCGGAAACGGTCAAGGTCGCCGCGCTACTGCACCGTCCTGTCGCCGGGCTCGCAGACGAAGTCGAATACGGCTTCGCGAATGCTGCGGTATGGGGCAAGGCTGACTTCGCCTCGATCGTACGCGCGTGGATAACCCGTCCTGTAGACGGATGCGACAAGGCGCTACGCCGGGCCCATATGGATGTCATTGCGAAAGACGAGGCGCAGCGGCGGCCCGACCGTGTCGTCGGCGACCTCGGCGACGGCAACGGCTGGCTCTCCATCGCAGCGGCTATCGAATCAGGCGCCGCAGACGGCGCGCAACTGATCATCGACGGCGTACAGTCCGCGCTCCTGCACGTAACGCCTGCAACAATAGATAACAACCGGAATACTGATGACAGACCCCAGGCTTACCCTGCGCTCGCTTGAGCCCGTGACCACAACGGAGGAATCCCCGCCATCGAGCCGTGTGGCGATCTGGGGGGTACCCGTCGCGGCCCTGATCGTCGCCGTGCTTGCAATCGGCATCGTATCGCTGCGCGGTGACCTGGTTGGCGTAACCGCGGGCGAGTCACGACTAAAAGCGATTATCGCCATTCTCGTAACTTTCGCGGTCGTCGTCGTCGCTCACCTCGTCCTGTTCGCGACCGGCGCTTACAACTTCGCGGGGCGGCTCTTCCGCAGCGAGACCGGCGACCGCACGAAGGCGGCGAAACCACTCAAGCGCGACGCCCGTCTGCAACGCATCTACGAGGAACTGCGCGTCTCGCAGGGCTGGTTCTGGCGTCACCGCCTGCGCTGGCTGCTGGTGAATGGCACGGACGAACGCATCGATCAGATAGTGCCCGGTCTCAAGCAGGCGGGCGTTATGCATGTGGACGAAACCATCCTCGTGCATGTATCGCCGGAAGGGATCGAGGCGCAGAAGTGGCTCGGCCAGCTCCGCCAGTTGCGCCGCCGCTGCCCGGTTGATGGCGTCGTTCACGTCGCGGGCGCGGACGATACGGATACCGAACTGCCCCGCGCACTCTCAGGTATCGGCACGGCGCTCGGCTGGGCCGCGCCCGTTACGTTCCTTCATCTGGTCGAGGCAAAGGGTAGCCCGTCCGAGCGCTTCGATGCCGTCGGCGCGTTCATGCCGAACGATTCGCGCAGACAGGCGGCGGCCGTCGCCAGACTGCCGGAGCTGCTGAACGAGGTCGAGCAGCGGTCTGCGGACGCGGGCATACACCTTTGCACCCGGAACAACCTTCGGGTGACCTGGCTGATGGAAGTCTCGAAGTATGTCGGCGACCATTGCGAGCGCATCGTCGATGGCCTTCGGGGACTGGCTGCGTCGAACTGGCTGCACGCGCCGCTCGCGGGCGTCATGTTCGCGCCGGTTTTTTCGGGGCAGACTGTCTCGCCGATACCCGTTGTCAACGGCGACGGGATACCCGGCGAGCCTGTCGACACACCGACAGCGGCAGTACCGGTCACGCGCGAGCAGCCCGCCGCGTTGCTGCCGGTGTGGCGCGAAATCGCGGCGGGGTCGCCCAACTACCGGGGCCGGCGCGTCGGCTTCTACTGGCCCAATGCGCTCGCCACTCTCGTCACGGCCGCGGCGATCGCGTGGTGCGTGTGGATGACGGTGTCCTTCATCGGCAACCGGCAGCTTGCGCGCGAGGCAAATCAGACAGCGCAGACCGCTGTCGAGGCAAAACCGCAAACCGCCGAATCCTGGCGCGACCAGCTCGCGCTCCAACTACTGATGGAACAGCTCGAATACCGAGAGCAGCACGGCGCGCCGTGGTACCTGCGCGCGGGCCTTTCGCGCAACGATGACATCCTTGCGGCGCTCTGGCAGCCGTACCGGGTCGCCGCGACGCAGAACATGCAGGCGCCAGTAGTGCAAACCATCACTGACCTGCTCAAGGCCGCAGGCGAAGCCCGCGCCGATGCACTGCAATCGCAGGATACGCGCGGCAGCACCTATAGGGCGCTCAAGACCTACCTGATGCTCGGCGACCCCGCCCACGCCGATGCGACGTTCCTCCGACGCACACTCGTTGCCCTGTGGCGACGTCCGGTGGACATGTCCGAAGGCGAGCGCGACGATACGGGCCGCCGGCTTGCAGCCTTCTATGCGGATCATCTGAAGGCTCACCCTGAATGGCGCATCACGCCCGACAGCAGCCTCGTGAGCACTACCCGCAACATGCTGGTCACGCAGATGGGACTCGCCTCAGCCGACGACACCGTGTACCAGAGCATCCTCGACGAGGTCAAAGGTAAATATGCCGATGCATCGCTCCAGACGCTGCTCAACGGTGCGGACGCACGCGGGATGTTCACGACGTCGCAGACGGTGCCGGGCATCTACACGCGTGCCGCCTGGGACGGCATGATCGCGGACGCTATCGACAGGACCGCAAGCGAGCGACGCGTGAGCGGCGACTGGGTGCTGACCGGCGCGCAACCATCACAGACCATCGGTGACACCCTCGCACAGGGGGCGGTCCGCACCGGCGCCGCCATTGACGAAAAGCGCACTGCGGAGCAACTGAAGCAGCGCCTCACCGCGCGCTACTTCGCGGAATACACGGCGGCCTGGCAGACCCTGCTCAACAGCCTCCAGTGGCAGCCAGCGCCGAACCTGAACGGCTCAATCGACCAGCTCACGCGCCTCGCCGACGCGCAGACCTCGCCGCTGATCGCGCTGATGAAGTCGGTGCAGTATCAGGCAGAGGCGGGACGGCCATCGCAGGCGCTGACCGATACGCTGGTCCGCAAGGCACAAAGTCTGATCGGCAACGACGACAACGCGCAGGCACCGACCGTCAATCCGCTGGACAAATCATTCGGCCCGCTACTCGCATTGATGGGCGAGACCGGCACTCCCCCGGCCTCCGGTAACGTCAAGGGCAACACGTCGGCGAATGTCGCGCTCAGCGGCGTAAGCCTGTCCCGCTATCTCACTGCGGTCACGACGATGCGTCTGAAGCTTCAGCAGATCGCGGGGAGTCCCGACGCACAGGCGATGGCGCGCTCACTCGCGCAGGCAGTATTTCAGGGCAAGCTCTCTGAGTTGTCGCAGGCACGCGATGACGCGGCGCTGACAGCCGCAAGTCTCGGCTCCGCATGGGCGGGCTTCGGCAACGCGGCGTTTGCGCGGCCGCCCGAAGCCGCGTGGCAGACGATCCTGCAACCGGCCGCGGCCAGCCTGAACGAGGCGTGGCGCGCGAGCGTCGCCGCGCCGTTCAATGCCGCGATGAGCGGACGTTATCCGTTTTTCGACACGCAGGCCGATGCGTCTTTCGCCGAACTCGGGCGCTTCGTCCGTCCCGACACTGGCCTGATCGCCCGTTTCATCTCGACGCAACTCGCGGGCGTACTGAAGCTCGAAGGTGATCACTGGATACCGAACGAACTCGCACCACAGGCACTCCAGTTCGATCCGAAGTTCCTTGCAGGCCTGCGCCAGCTATCGACGGTCGGAGCGCAGCTCTACATGAAGGGCGATGCGAACGAGCACTTCGAGATGATGGCCTTGCCGACGCCGAACGTGACGCGCTCGGAACTGTCGGTCGACGGCAGGCAGATCGTCTATTTCAACCAGCAGGAAAGCTGGACGCCGCTCGCATGGCCCGGTGACGGCCTGAACGGGCATGCGGGTCTGACGTGGCAGACACTCAACGCGGGCCTGAGGCAGGCGTTCGATTCGACGGGAGACTGGGCATTCCTGCGCCTGCTCGCAAAAGCCGATGTGAAGCAGCTAGACAGTACCCGCTACCAGCTCACGTGGAACGATGCGAATGGCGACCCGTTGCGCTACGTGCTGCGTGCGCAGGTCGGAGCCGGTCCGCTCGAACTGTTGAAGCTGCGCGGGTTCCAGATGCCCGAAAGGATTTTTGTGGTCGGCAAGGCTGGTGCCGCACCGATGCTTCCTCCCTTGCCACCGGAATTGTAACCATGACCGCGCCCTGGAAGAAAAACCCGACTGAGCACGAGAATCCGTTCCTCAGGTACTACGACGAAGAGATGCGCTATCTGCGCGAGGCAGGCCGCGAGTTCGCGCAGGCGCATCCTGAAGCCGCGCGTCGCATGGGGATGCTTTACGGCGAACCCGAGGGGGCTGTCCGTGCGGCCAACGAAGCCTTTGCATTTCTCTCGGCGCGGCTACGCATGAAGCTCGACGACGGCATGCCCGAAGTGACTGACGCGCTGCTCGATAACCTCTATGAGTACGCTGCGCGCGCCATTCCGTCGCTTTCGATCATCGAATGCACGCCGCTGAACCGAACGGGCGCAACTGCGGTGCCGATCCCCGCCGGGGCCGTCGTACGCTCAGCGCCCGTCGGTCCCGATAAGGTTCAGTGCGTGTACCGGACGACGCAGCCCGTCGAGCTGTTGCCGCTCTCGGTAGAGGACGCGGTCGCCGCCGTACGCGCCGACGGGCGTACGGTCATCCGCCTGACGTTTGGTCTCTGGCTCGGGGAGCAGCGCGAGCGCATGGACCTGTCACGTATCCGCCTGTACCTGCATGGCGACCGGCCCGCTGCCGCCGCGCTCTACGCGGCGCTAACGCGGCAGGTCGCGTCAATCGGGCTGCGCTTGCCGTCGGTACGCGACGGCGCCTTGCAGCCGCTGGACGGGATGCATTTCGAAACCGCAGGCTTCGGCCCGTCGACGCGGCTCTGGCCAGTCACAGACGCGAAGCGCGACGGGCAACTGGACCGCGAGCAAACGATGCTGGAGTATTTTGTGTTCCCGCAGAAGTTTCACTTCGTCGACCTGTGCGGGTTCGATGCTGCGGCGCTGCCGGCGGGTGAAACGCAGATGACCTTCGAGATTGAACTCGACGCCCGGATGCCAGGCGACTATCCCGTCAGCCGCGAGAATTTCCGCCTGTTCTGCACGCCTGTCATCAACCTGTTCGAGGTCGATGCGTTGCCGCTGGAACCTGTCGGCTGGCACGACAGGGAGCACTGCATCCGCGTACAGCCTGGCATCGCTTCTCATGTCGAGCCGTACGATGTACTCGCGGTGACCGCCGCCGACCCGGAGGACAGCGCACGGCACGACTACCGAGCCTTTACGAGTTTCCGGCATCGTGGCGGGGCGTTGCGTTACGAAAAGCCTGAGCGCTACTTCCATACGTCGACGCGGTTCGGTCCGCTCGGGCGGGAACTATGGGTCACGCTGGCGGGTCAGCTATGGGCCGGAACGTACCGGCACGCAGAGAACGACGAGGACCGTCCCGATCCGGACCGCTACCTGACGGTACGGGCGCTCGCCAACAACGGGCGGCTGCCGCGCATGGCGCTGGCCGAGGCGACGATTACCGAAACCGTCTCGGGTTTCACCGGGATTGCATCGGTGCGCAACCTCACGGCACCGTCCATGCCGCTCTATCCGCCGCGCTATTACCCGGGCTACGACTGGCGCGTATTGGGCCACTTTACGGCGGGTGGCGCGAACGAACTGAACCGGATTCATATGGAGGGCGCACCGGCGCTGCGTGAGACGCTGGAACTCTACGACTGGACGCCAGACGACGGGGTTTCGCGTCGTATCGACGCGATCAGGGACGTACGTTTCTCTGAGAAGCAGAAGGTGGAGCGGGCATACGTACAGCGTATTGCGTGCGCACATGTCGAACTCGATGCGACCGCGTTCGACGGGCCGGGCGATGCTGCGCTATTTGGTGACGTGCTCAATCACTTTCTGGGGCGTTACGCGAGCTTTCACGTGTCCATGCAACTGGTACTGAGCATCGATGGCAAGGAGACCGTCTATCCGCGCATCGACTTCGGGGGAGCACCTTTCTGATGAGTGTCGGGATTTTGCGGGGCGCCCTCGGCGTGGGCCTCGCGCTTGCCGTCTCGGCATGCGGGACGTGGCAGTCGGTGAAGGACGGGACCGTGAACGCCACGCGCGCGGTATTCGAGACGAAGGTCAAGGAGATGAACCTCGTCGTGGTAGCGCGCGGTGCGCTCAATCAGGACGCGGGCGGCGCGTCCCTACCGGTCCTACTGCGTATCTATCAGCTCAGGGACGACAAGCCCTTTGCAACAGCAAGCTACGCACAACTGCTCGGCGGGAACGACGCGCTAAAGGCTGCCACGCTCTGGAGTCGGGATATAACGCTCGGACCAGGCCAGACGCTGTTGGTATCCGAACCGATGGACGAGGCGGCGAGCTACGTAGCCGTGGCGGCATTCTTTCGCGATACGGCTGGCGCAGAGTGGTCGGTCCTGATCCCGAAAGCGCAATGGAAAAAGACCGACCCGGTACGGCTGGTCGCGGCAGAGCGCAGTCTCGAGCTCGACACGGCGCGGCAAAAATGAGAAAGCTCCGCTACGCTTCGCGAAAGACTTCGTCGAATACGACGCAGAGGTCGTCGCCCCTGCACGGACGGCTCCCGTACCAGGCCTCGGCGCGGCGAGCGTAAGTCGCCGCGTTCGCGGCCCATGGTTCTCCACGGCGGCGCGCTTCAGCAGATACCTGGTCTCCGAGCGTCGAATGCCGGAACAGTTCGCCCGTTATCCGGTTACGCAAAATCCTGCTCATGACCCCTCCTGCTCGTGCTGCTCGCCGGAGACGAACGACGGATCGGCGGGCATTGAACCGACGAGCGCGGTGCGCGCGAGCCGGGCAATCGAGGACAGCGAACCGTGTGCGAGCGGCGCTTCGGCTAACCATGACGTCCTGCTTCGAGATAAAGCACAGGCCGATCCTGTCCTTTTCGGAGAGGCTGATCGACAACATTGCGGCAACCCGGGTCGAGCTGAATGTCGACGAACTGGCGAGGCTCGACGAAGTCAGCCGCCTGCCTTCCGAGTATCCGGGATGGATGCTCGAGCGTCAGGGTGAGCCACGTCGTGAACAGTTGGCACAGACGCGCCACGCGGGCTGAACGGCGCACCTGTTGAGGCGTGTTATTGGGGTGCCTGTTAGCGCGTCGGCGCGGGCATCGGAACGTTCATGGCGAGGCACATGGCAAGGTTCATCGCCGCGCCAGCCAGAGTGTTTCGATACGGGAGATCACCAGGGAGACGAAGAGCGCGCTGACCGTGCCCAGCGTCACTTCGCCAAGCCGCGTCAATGCGATATCCCACGGCGCCCCGATGCCGGGCACGAGCAACATGATGGTGGCTGTAATGCCGCCCAGACGCGCCGCGCTGCCCACATTGACGCACCAGCAGACGACGATCGCCACCGCGACGGCCGTCACGTAGGCGATCAGATAGCCCCCGCCCAGCATCGCGCCGGCGAGCCCGCAGACACCGCCGACCATCGCGCCGATGAACTGGTCGCGCGACAGATTCTGGGTATCGGCATAGCTATGCTGTGACACGGCAATCGCGGTGATCGCGGCCCAGAACGCCTGCTCGGGGTGCAGCGCGCGGGCGATCAGGTACGCCATCGTCGCGCCGCCGACTGCCTGTAGCGCCATCATCCCGCCTTCGAAGACACGCTCGCTGAGCGGCTGCGCCTTGAACATATCGAGAAGCGAGCGGGCGGCGAGTTTGCGATCGGCGCGGGTCGTTTCGTTGGACTGCGTCATCGTGTCGTTTCTCCGAAGCCATTTCGATGTTCATCGCGGCGCAGGTGGTGATACCAGCTTTTGAGCGGCGTAGCCGGGATGCCGTGAACGACTACCGAAGCCGCCATCACCGCGAGCGCCAGCGGGACGAGCGGCATGATGACGGTCGGGCTGCCGTGTTCGAGTGCGTAGGTCAGGTAATAGAACGAACCGGAGCCACGAATGCCGGACCAGCTCATCAGGCGACGCCGTGGCGGCGACGTGCTGGAGCCAGGCAGCGAAAGCTCGGCGCCTCGGGCCGCACCAGCACGAAAAGCACGACGCCAGGCGCGATGCTTTGCCATGTGAAGAGCGGTACGCGCAACGTTGCCAGCACGTGCCCACGATAATCATGATCGCCATTTCGGCAATCCGTTCCAGTTTGATCGTAAAGCCGAGCACCGATTCTGCCATGAATGCGTGCACCTATCTGACGTAGCCGTTCTCCCGTGCTCATAGCAATTTTTACGGGCGCACCCACGTTCGGATAAGGCGGCACGGGAAAGCAGCGGCAAGGACGCGCAGGCACGATACCTGCATGTGAAGGTGGAACCGCAGCGATGCGGCTGATTGAACTCCAACCTGACTCAAGGAGCTTGGAATGACCACGAACATTATTTCTGAACTGAATGATCTCGTCGAGACGTCAAAGGATGGAGAGAAGGGCTTTCGCAAGGCAGCGGAAGATGCACATCACGCACAACTCAAGTCGCTGTTCCTGAGCCGCGCCGATGACTGCGCGCAAGGCGCCCGCGAGCTGCAGGACACCGTGCTCCAGCTTGGCGGCAAGCCGGAAACCGGAGGCTCGATGTCAGGTGCGCTGCATCGCGGGTGGGTCGATGTGAAATCGGCGGTCATTTCCCGAAGCGATTTCGACATCCTCGCGGAGTGCGAGAAAGGTGAAGACGTCGCCGAGAAGCGCTATCACGACGCGCTTGAAAAGGATCTTCCCATCGACGTGCGGGCGATTGTCGAGCGCCAGTATCTAGGGGTATTGCAGAATCACGACCGCGTCCGCGATCTGCGGGATCAATACGGCGCAATGAGGTAATCGGGTCCGGGCGGACAGCGGCCCGTGACTGGCGACGGCTTCGGCCGATAACCGGCCTTCGCGCGACGGCCCGAAAGACGAAGCAGCGGGGGGCCACTTTTTTTCCGGCGGCTTGTAAAAATGGCGGCGGTCGAATGACACAAAGCTGTCCAGCGGGCATCCAAAGTGCTGTAAAAGCAGTGACGTGCGAGAACTGGTACGGGCTTTGCTGGATTTGGCGAAAACCTGTCGTGCCTGAACCAGACTCTTCACAGGATCACCCTACAATGCCGCCTTCCATCGAGCTAAGCACCCGGCAGTCATTTGCACTGACGCCTCGCCTGCAGCAGTCGGTCCGGTTGCTGCAACTGTCTTCGCTTGAATTCCAGCAGGAACTGCGCACGGCACTCGACACCAATCCGTTCCTCGAATACGACGCGTCGCAAACCGAAGACGTTGCACTTGCAACGGATAGTCCACCTGCTTCCGAGGAAGCACGCGAGGAAACAGGCATGTCCGCGCCTGCCAGCGCGGCAGAGTTTGCCGGGTCGCCTGCGCAGGAAAGTGCGGATGCGCCGCTGCCCGACGAGATGGGCGGCGATTACGGCGGCGATTCGTTCGCACGCGGCTCGTCGCGTCACAACGACGATAGCGAAGGAAGCGATCCCGCCGACTGGGCGCGTGCCCAGCCGACCCTTCACGAGCAGCTGCATCAGGCACTGTGTCTGTATCCGCTGAATCAACGCGACCGGGAGGTGGCGCGTCTCATCATCGAGTCGCTCGACGACGACGGCTATCTGCGCCAGGATCTCGTGGACCTCGTCGACGTCGTCGACGCCGAGCCGCGCCTCACCGAAGCGGAACTGCTGGTGGCGCTGCGGCTCGTGCAGTCGCTGGACCGGCCAGGGCTCGCTGCCCGCTCGCTGTCCGAATGTCTGAAGCTGCAACTGGACGCGATGGACGACATACCCGGTCGCGACGTCGCGCTGCGGGTCGTCGAACATCATCTCGAACGGCTTGCGCGCCGCGAGCAGGCGGAACTGGAAAAGCAGATCGGCTGCAGCGCGGGCGAGTTGCGGATTGCCTGCGCACTCGTGCGCAAGCTGGACCCCAGGCCGGGCAATTTTTACGGATACGCCGCAGATAGCTACGTCGTGCCGGACGTGATCGTGCGCCAGATGCGCAACAAGTGGGTCGTGACAATCAACCCGGCGGTGATGCCGCGTGCGCGCATCCATCGAAAGTACGCTGAGCTGTTTGCGCAGTCAGCCGGTGCCAGCCGCTCGCCGCTCGCGCAACAATTGCAGGAAGCGCGCTGGTTGATTCGCAACGCGCAGCAGCGCTTCGACACGATCCAGCGGGTCGCCGAATGCATCGTCGCGCATCAGCGGGTCTTCTTCCAGTACGGCGAAATCGCGTTGAAGCCGCTCGGGCTGCGCGATGTGGCGGACGAACTCGGTCTGCATGAATCGACCATTTCGCGTGCGACGGGCAACAAATATATGGCGACGCCGCGCGGTATTTTCGAGTTCAAGCATTTCTTCCCGCGCGAACTCAGTACCGAGAGCGGCGGCACCTGCTCGGCTGCTGCCGTGCGTGCGTTGCTCAAGGAAATGATTGCTGCTGAAAATGCGAGCGATCCGCTTTCCGACGTTACGCTGGCAAGGATGCTCGCGGATCAGGGCGTGCTTGTCGCGCGCCGCACGGTCGCGAAGTACCGACATCTGATGAAAGTACCGCCTGCGGAATTGCGCCGGCAGATGTAGGGGCGTGCGGTATCGATTGCGGCGGCGCATTCACGGGCGCCGCCAGCCGGGTGGCTTGATTCGCTGCGCTTACGCTGCTGTCCCTGAAAGCGCGGCGACAATCCGTGCGGCGATTTCACGGAGTTTTTCGGGGTCGGCGGGGACGGCGCCGTGAGGCCTCAACGTCTCGCCTTCGCGCCGGGGAATGATGTGAAAATGAACATGCGGCACCGTTTGCCCCGCCGCGCGTCCGTTGAACTGGGCGATGAGCACACCCGGTGGATTCAGCGCCGCCTTGACCGCCTTCGCTACGAGTTGTGTCGTGCGGATACACGCCGCGGCGCCGTCTTCGGAGAGGTCGAATATCTCGGCGGCTGCTTCTCTGGGCAGAACGAGGACGTGTCCGTCAGCCTGCGGCATGATGTCCATGATTGCGACAGTCAGTTCGTCCTCGTACACCTTGATGCCAGGCAACTCGCCGCGCAGAATGCGGGCAAACGGGTTCTGCGGGTCATATTCCACGGTGATCCTCCAGCGCGTTACGGTTTCTTTTGATGCCGCTTTTGATTCGCCGAATTGTAGCGGACGCGGGGCCTTGCGACGCGAACCGTTCAGGGACGTGCGCCCAGTGCCTGGTACAAGGCCGCCGTGTCGGCGTAACGTTGCGCCGCAGCTTTCACGCGATCGAGTGAGGTCTGCAGTTCCTGACGCTGCGTGTCGAGTAAGGTCAACTGACTGACGCCGCCGGCGGCATAGCGCTCGCCCGCGATATCCGCGCTTCGTCGTGCGGTGCGTTGCGCTTCGTCGAGCGCCTGCAAGGCGATCGCGTCCTGGTCCAGTGCGCGCAATGCATCGGCTACCTGTTGCAGTGCTTGCAGCACGGTCTGCCGGTAGGTGCCAAGCGCGGCTTCGTAGGCGGCCTCGGAAGAGCGCTTGCGCGCGTGCAGTTCGCCGCCATGAAAGAGCGGCTGGGTCAGACCGGCTCCGAGGCTCCACACGTTGAAGCCCTTCAACAGGTCGGAGATGTCGACGCGTTCGGTTGCGGCGCTACCCGACAACGTGATCTGCGGATAGAGGTTCGCAGTCGCCACGCCGATGTTCGCGCTCGCCTGATGCAGCAGGGCCTCCGACGCGCGGATGTCTGGGCGCTGCTGTGCGAGTGTCGAGGGCAGCGTCAAGGGCACGTCGGTCGGCAGAACGAGCGTGTCGAGATCGAGCGTGGCAGGGGCGCCTCGCGCGGTGAGTTCGGCGGGCGCCCGGCCAACATAGACGGCCAGCTGGTGATCGGTCTGCGCCAGTTGCGTACGCAGCGGCGGCAGCAGCGCACGCGTTTGCTGAACCTGCGTGCGCTGGCTCAGCAAATCCACCTGGGAAACGCCCCCTGCCTGATAGCGGCGGCCGGTGATATCGAGTTGTTTCGTCTGAATCTCGAGCAGCGTTTCGGTGAGCGCGATCTGTCTGGCAAGCGACGCGCGCCGTATCGCCGAGGTCACCACGTTGCCGGCGAGCGTGAGGCGTGCGGCTTCGAGCTCGTATTGCTGGTAGTCGACCTGTGCCGCGACCGCCTCGAGGGCACGGCGATTCCCGCCGAAGAGATCCAGCGTATAGGACACGCTGACCTTCGCGCTATATAGCGTGAACGGTGCAATGGACTGGCCTCGGGCCAGATCGCCGATGCCGAGCGCCTCAGGATCGATTTTCTCGCGCGTGGTGGACAGACTCGCATCGACCTGCGGCCACTCGGTGGCACCGGACTGCGCGATGTAGTCCTCTTGCGCCTGATGCAGCTTCGCGCGGGCCTGCGCGAGCGTCGGGCTGTCGTTGAGGGCCTGCTGCACGAGCGCATCCAGCGCGGCAGAGCCGAATGCGCGCCACCAGCCGTCGCCGGGGAGATCGGCGGGCACGAAATGCTGGGCTGCTCCGGCGGGGCCAGCGGAAGCTTCGGTCGTCGAGGGTTGCGGATTCGCCGTGTAGGTCGTCACTGACGTCACATCGGGCGTACGAAAATCAGGGCCAACCGTGCAGGCGCACAATGCGGCAACCACAACTGCCAACAGAACCGAGGCAGCGACGGGACGCGTACGGGAAGCAGAAACGAGGGCGTGGCGCATCGAATCCCTCCCTTAGTCGAGCGTGCGTCGATAGAACTTCACGGCGATGCCCATCACGACACACACAAAAATCAGCAGTGGCCAGACATGCGGCCACATATCCGCCCAGCCGACCCCTTTGAGCAGAATCCCGCGGACGAGCCGGTTGAAAATACGTGAGCGCAGCAGGTTGCCGATTGCCTGCGCCCACTGAGGCATGCCCGCGAATGGAAACATGAATCCGGACAGCAGGATGTTGGGCAGGAAGTAGAACATCGTCAGCTGCATGGCCTGCAGCTGGTTCTGCGCGAGCGACGACAACGTGATGCCGATCGTCAGGTTCGCCGCGACGAACAGCAGCGCGGACAGATACAGCGCCACGAGACTGCCTTCGAAGGGCACGTTGAACACGAAACGCGCCGCCGCGAGGATGATGCTCACCTGGATCAGGCCGATTGCCACATATGGGACGATCTTGCCCGTCATCACTTCGATCGGCAGCACGGGCGTCGCCAGCAGATTTTCCATCGTGCCGCGCTCGCGTTCACGGGTGATCGCGAGGCCCGTCATCATCACCATCGTCATGGTCAGGATCACGCCCATCAGGCCGGGCACGATGTTGTACTGCGTGATGCTTTCAGGGTTGTAGAGGCGATGCAACTGGACGTCGAAGGCAGCAGGGCCGACAGCCAGCGCCGACAGCGGGCCGGTGAGGTCCTTCTGCAGCACGGATTGCGCGATCGACGGCAACGCGCCGAGCGCGGTGCTGACGGCGGTCGGGTCGGTTCGCGTCGGCTTCGACGAGGAGCGACGGACGCGCACCCTTCACGAGGTTGCGCGTGAAGCCGACCGGAAC